>NZ_FUZD01000021.1:0-75631 GCF_900168135.1 Arthrobacter sp. 49Tsu3.1M3 | reverse complement strand
CGGCTTGAGCGGTCCTGCAGACCGGCCGCGCCCTCGGCCCGGAAACGTCTGACCCACCGGTACGCCGTCTGCCGGGACACACCCAGCTCCGCGGCGATATGGGCGACCGGGCGGCCTGCGGCCACACGGTCAACGATCAGGAGTCTTCCATGAACTGTTAGACGGGCATTAACGTGGGACACGAGGACCTCCGAGCGCAAAGTGTGTGAACTAGACAGCTCCACTTAGCCCGGAGGTCCTCCTCGTTTTCAAGCCCTACATGTCAACAACGTCCCGGCGCAGTACATCTAGGCCTCGAAAAGGGCGGCTACGGAGCAATCGATGGTGATTGCCTAGGGCTGCGCCGTGACGGAACCGGAGATTGCCTAGGGGTGTGCCGTGACGGAACCGGCGTCGAGGCCTGCCCCGCCTGCCCCGCCTGCCCCGCCTGCCCCGCCTGCCCAGGCTGCCCCGGCGGCCTCGGCGGCCTCGACGGCGACCCCGGGAACTGCGCGGACCGGCGTGGCCAGGCCGAGGTTCTCCCGCAGCGTGCTGCCCGCGTACTCCGTGGGGTACACGCCGCGCTCCTGCAGTTCCGGCACGAGGTGGTTGACGATGTCGTCGAGGCCGGACGGAATCAGCCACGGCGAGATGTTGAAGCCGTCGACGGCGCCGGTCCGGGCATACTCGCTGAGCCGGTCCGCGACCTCGGTGTACGAGCCGGTGAAGGTAGAGTCCCCCCGGCTGGTCTTGGCCGAGACGAACTGGCGGATGGACAGGCCCTTCTCCTTGGCCTCGGCCCGCCACTGGTCGGCCAGCTGGCGTGCCTTGGCGCCGTGGAAGCCGCTGCCGCGCGTTTCGGAGGTTTCTTCTACCACGGGGTCGATGTCCGGCAGCGGGCCGTCGGGATCGTAGCCCTGCAGCTCCCGGCCCCAGAACTGTTCGAGGTACGCGATGGCCTGCTGCGGGCCGATCTGCAGACTGCGGACCCAGGCCTTCTTTTCGAGGGCCTCCCGCGGCGTGGCGGCGAGGATGAACTCGCTTGCCGGCATGATCTTCACGTCCTGGGCGCCGCGGCCGGCCCGGAGGGTGCGCTCAACGATGTCGCGGCGGAACTCCAGGGCGTCATCGAGCTGCGGGTGCGCGGAAAAGATGACGTCCGCCTGCCGGGCGGCGAAGTCCCTGCCCTCGGGCGAATCCCCGGCCTGGAACAGCACCGGCCGGTACTGGGCGCTGCGCGGCAGCCGCGGGGTGACGTCGACGGTGTAATGCCGGCCGGTGTGGCGCACCCGCCGGACCGCGCCCTCCGCCGACCACCGCTCGGCGGAGGCTGAGCCCGCGACGGCGCCGTCGTCCCACGCGTCCCAGATCCGCTTGGCGGTTTCCACGAAGGCCTCGGCATGGGTGTACCGGTCGGCGTGGTCCAGGTACCCGCCGCGGCGGAAGTTGGCGCCGGTCCAGGCGTTGTCCGTGGTGACGATGTTCCAGGCCGCGCGGCCTCCGGACAGCAGATCCAGCGTGGAGAGCCGGTGCGCCAGGTCCGCCGGGTCGTTGTACGTGGTGTTCTGGGTTGCGACCAGCCCGATCCTGGTGGTCACCGAGGCCAAGGCGGCGAGGGCGGTCTGCGCGTCGGGACGGCCGGCGACGTCGAGCGCGTGCGGGCGGCCAAGATGCTCGCGCAGTCGCAGGCCTTCGCCGAGGAAGAACGCCGCGAACAGGCCGCGCTCGGCGGTTTGGGCGATGCGCCGGAACGATTCGAAGTCGGTCTGGGAGCCGGACTCGGCCGCCTTCCAGACGGTTCCGGAGTTGACGCCCTGGAAGAACACGCCCAGCTGGAGCTGACCTGACGGGGTGAATCCCGCGGTGGCGTGGTGGGTACTGTGGCTCATGGTGGCTCCTTAGTTTTCCGCGCCGGTGACAGTTGTTCCGGAGGCAATGGCGGCGTAGCGGCTGGCTGGCCGGGTCAGCCCCAGCCGATCGCGGAATGTGGCGTCCGGGCTGGTGGGGGCGAGGACCCCGCGCCGGCGCAGTTCGGGCAGCACCAGCCGCGTCAGTTCCTCAAGATCCGTGTCCAGCACGGCGGGGTGCAGGCGGACCCCCTCGGCCCAGGCCAGCACCTCCGTAAGCAGATCGGTAAGCCCGGCCGCCGAGCCGATGAACTGTGCGCGCGGGCTCTGCCATGGGGTGTGGCCGTTCAGCGCGGCCAGCCGCTCAGCGGCGGTCTGGCCGCGGGAGTCCAGCACGACGTCGAGCTCGGCAATCAGCGCGGGCCCCTTGCCGCCGGCGGCGAGTCCTGCGCGCGTCGCCGCGAGCTCCGCGGCCAGGAGCCCGGGCGTCGGGGCCGAGACGAGGAGCGCGTCGGCTGCCCCGGCCGCGATGGCCTCCGCGGTGAGGAGCCCGGCCGGGGCCAGGACGGGCAGCTGGCCCTGGGGCGGCCGGGGAATGATCGACGGACCCTTGACCGAATAGTTGCCGTTGTCGACGTCGATGTAATGCAGCTTGTCGACGTCGAGGTAGCGCCCGGTGGGGACGTCGCGGATCACGGCGTCGTCCTCCCAGGAGTCCCAGAGCCTGCGGCTGACCTCGATCGAATCGGCGGCCTCACGGGAAAGCCGGTCCCCGCGCACGGTGTCGCGTCCGACGGCGGCGGCATCGGCAGCGCTTGATGAAGCGGCTACCAGCCAGCCGGCCCGTCCGCCCGAGACGTAGTCCAGGCTGGCCAGCTGGGTTGAGATGTGGAACGGCTCGGTGTAGGCGGTGTCCACTTCCGGAATCAGCGCGAGGGAGCGGGTCACGGGGCCGGCGAACGCGGCGCGCTGCAGGGCGTTGAGCCGGGCCGCGGCGTCCGGGCGCCCGGGGGCCGGCAGGCCGGGGTCGGAAAACGTCGCCGCGTGGAACCCGGCGGACTCGGCGGCGAGAACGGCGCCGCGGAGGTGTTCCGGGCCCAGCACGGCAGCCGGGGCCGAGCGGGAAACCCGCCACGCGGCCGGGTGGCTGCCGGCGCCGTCGAGCTCGAGCAGCAGGAGGCCGTGTTCGCGGGGCCCGTCCTGGGCGGGATGGCTGCTCATGATGCGTCCTGTCGTTCGTAGGGGATCTGTTCGCCGGCCTCGATGGGCACCGGCAGGCGGTTCTCCGCCGGCGGCAGCGGGCACGTGGCGAGGTCCGTGTAGGCGCACGGCAGGTTCACCGCCCGGTTGAAGTCGAGCCAGACCGTGCCGTCGGGACCAGGAGCCGCCACGGTGAGCGAGCGGTTGGCCGCGTAGGTGCTCTTGCCCGAGGTCGCGTCCGTGAAAAGCACAGACAGCGTGCCCGGAGCGTGGCCGTTGAATGCGGTGAGGCTCAGGTCGTTGCCGCGGAGCCGGAAGCGGATTTCCCCGGGGGCCTCGTAGACGTGCTGGATTCCCTCGACCGCCGCGCCCACCGTGGTGGGCCGCGGTTCGGCGAACGGCACGGATATTCCCGAGACGGCATATTCGGTGCTGGGGGCGTAGGCGGGGGTGCCGCGGTAGCCGGTGAGCAGCGGGTTCAGAGGATGCCGCGGCCGCACGACATAGCGGCCGCCGCGCTTGGCGAGCTCTATCACTGTATGGCCGGCGCCGGCATCCTCCACCCGCAGATTCAGGCCATCGCGCTCGGAAATTGGGCCGAGGAACACGGTAGCTCCGGACCCGTCTGCGTTCAGTTCCTGCCCGTCGCGAAGGACGCGTTCGCCTGCCCCCAAAGCCAGGCGGACGACGTCGTCCTCGACGCTCCACGTACCCGGCGCCCCGTCCAGCCGTGCGGGTGAGGCATCGAGCCAGTGCAGGTGGGTGACGGCGAGGAAGCCGTGGGGGCTGGCGCGGTGGCGTTCGTGCGCGGTATGCCAGTCCGCCCAGGCGGTTTCGAATTCCCGGTCGGGACTGATGCGGCGGGTCGGACTGCCGGGGGTGTCAGTGGGTGCGGACATAGGAGCTCCTGTGCTGGTTGTGGGCGGCTGCGACGCGGGCAGCGGCGTCGGGTTCGGTGGAGCCGGCGGCCTCCGGCCGGCCGGCGTACGGGTCGCGTCGGCCCAGAGCGTGGTGGGCGCGGCGGCGCGGACGGCCGGAATGACTTCCAGGGCGAAGCGCTCCAGGATTTCCAGCTGCTGGGCGAAGGGCAGAGTGGTGGGCAGCGAGATGGACTGCAGGTCGTGGCCGTAGAGCGCGTGGTAGCTGAGGATCTTGTCGATGACCTGCTCCGGGCTGCCCACCAGGGCCGGGCCGTCGGCGACTGCGTGGTCGATGTCCCGGTAGGGGGAGTTGTTGCCGGGAACGTTCCGGCCGGACGTGAGGGCCTCGTAGACCGGGCCGAACTGCCGCTTGGCCTCCTGAGTGGTGTCCGCGATGAAAACGCCGCCCGCGCCCGATCCGGAACCCAGGTACTGGTGCCGGGGATCGTGGCCGTGCCGTTCGTATTCCTCGCGGTAGTGGTCAATGAGCAGCTTGTAGTTTTCCCGCGGCTGGATCGCGTTGGCTGTGAACAGCGGATCGCCCCACTGCGCCGCCAGGGCCGCCGAGGCCAGGCTGGTGGCGGAGCCGTGCCAGACCCGCGGCGCCCCGGCGAAGGGCCGCGGGGTGGTGGTGGTGGGCTCTGTCAGCGCGGCGCGGAACCTCCCGGACCACGTGATGCTTTCCTCGGTCCAGAGCCGGCGGAGCAGGGCGTATTTCTCCGCGAGGAGGTCCCACTGGTCCGCCAGGTCCAGGCCGAACAGCGGATACTGCAGCACCTCATTGCCCTTGCCGATCACCAGTTCCAGCCGCCCGCGGCTGAGCTGGTCGATCGTGGCGTAGTCCTCCGCGACCCGCACCGGGTCCAGCACGGACAGTACCGTCACGCCGCTTTGCAGCCGGATGCTCGTGGTGACGGCGGCGATGGCGGCGAGCACGGTGGTGGGGGAGGAGGAGATGAACTCGCCCGCGTGGCGTTCCCCGACGGAGAAGCTGTCGTAGCCGAGGTCCTCCGCCCGGCGCGCGGTCTCCACCACCTGGTTGAGCCGGTCCGCGGTGGAGACGATCTCCCCGGTGACCGGGTTCTTCAGGTGCGGGATGATGTCGAGGACCTGGAATTTCACTGCGTTTTCCCCGTCTGTGTTTTCCCCGCATGGCCGGCGCCGAAGTTGGCCTCGGTGACGGTCGTGGACTCGGGAAGGGCTTCCTCGGAGAGTCCCCAGCGGTCCAGGACCTTGGCGTAGGAGCCGTCCTTGATGGCGGAGTTCAGGGCGTCCGTGATGGCCGGGGCCAGGCCGTTGCCCTTGAGCGTGGTCGCCGCGACCAGGGTCTCGGACGGCCATCCGGCGTTGACTTTGCCCACCACCTTGAGGTCGTCGCGGGTGTTTTCCCGGTACGTAACGGACGGGTAGGGCGCGAGGTTCAGGTCGGTGCGGCCGGAGGGCAGCGCCAGGATGGTGTCGGCGTCGGAGGAGTAGTACTGCAGTACCGCGGGCGGCTTGCCCTTGGCCTCGAGCTCCTTGTTCCAGGCGATCAGGATCTTCTCCTGGTTGGTGCCCGAGCCCACCGAGATCTTCAGGCCGGAGATGTCATCGGAGCCCTTGATGTTGTAGCCGGAGCTCTTCCTGGCCTCGAAGCCCATGTACGCGGCGCGGTAGCTGGAGAAGTCGAAGAGCTTCACGCGGGCGGCGTTGATGCCCACATTGGAGAACACGGCCTCGAAGTCGCCGGACTGGGTCTTCAACGGCCAGTTCTCCCAGGAGGTCACCTGGACGTCCAGGTCCAGGCCCAGCTTGTCCGCGACCAGCTGGGCCAGGTCCACCTCGACGCCGATCGGGGTCTTGTCGTCCGTGGCGTGGAAGGACAGCGGGATCGCGCCCGCCGTCGTCGCGACGGTCAGCTTGCCGTCCTTGCCGATCGGTGCGGGGACCTTCGCGGCCAGGGACGTGTCCTTCTGCGCCCGGATCCGCTGCTGGTCCGGCGAGGTGTTGTAGACGACGCCGTTGCGCGCCGCCGTCGTCGCCGGCTGCCCGCCGGCAGCCGCGGAGGCGCCGGGATCCGCGCAGCCACTCAAGGCCAGGGTGCCGGAAAGGCTGCCGATGAGGACGACGGCGGGAAGCGCCGCACGCGTCCGCCGGGGGCCAGTACTCGCGCGGGCGGTGCGGAGGGCGGAGCTGACTGCCATGGGGTTCCTTAGATGTTGAAAGCGGGTTCGATGACTTTGGAGAAGAAGCTCCGGGTGCGAAGTTCGCGCGGGTTGGTGAAAATCTCCTGGGGTGTGCCTTGCTCGACGATCTGGCCCTGGTCCATGAACACCACCGTGTCGGCGACGTCGCGGGCGAAGCCCATCTCGTGCGTGACGATGATCAGCGTGGTGCCGGACTTGGCCAGCCCGCGGATGACGTCCAGGACCTCGTTGACCAGTTCCGGGTCCAGGGCCGACGTGGGCTCGTCGAAGAGCAGGATCTTCGGGTCGAGGGCAAGCGCCCGGGCGATCGCGACGCGCTGCTGCTGGCCGCCGGACAGCTGGCGCGGGTAGGCGCCGGCACGGTCCTTCAGGCCCACCCGGTCCAACAGTTCCAGACCGCGCTCGCGGGCCTCGGCCTTGGAGAGCCGGGGCTTTCCGGCCCGCGGCGCGACGATCGGTGCCTCGGTGACGTTTTCCAGCGCGGTCAGGTGCGGGAAGAGGTTGAAGTTCTGGAACACCATCCCGATCTCGGTGCGCTGCTTCAGGATTTCCTTTTCGCACAACTCGTGGAGCCGGCGCCCCCGGACCTCGTAGCCCACCAGCGTGCCGTCGATCGCGATGAACCCGGCGTCGGCCTTTTCGAGGTGGTTGATGGTCCGCAGGAGGGTGGATTTGCCGGACCCGGACGGGCCGACAATCACGGCGACACCGCCGGGCTCGACCGTCAGCGTGATGCCCTTGAGGACCTCCGTGGCCCCGAAAGTCTTGCGGACCTTCGTGATCTCCACGAGGCCGCGGGTGGTTACGGCGTCCGTGGCAGCGGCCGCGGTCTTGGTGGTTGTACGGAGTGCGGTGCTCATCGGGTGCCCCTTTCCTGGCTCGATTCCCGGGCTGCGGGCGTATGGATGGCGAGGAATTTGCGGGCCTTCTGCAGCGGGGTCAGGGGCAGCGTGCGGACCGCGCCCTTGGAGTAGTGCCGCTCGATGTAGTACTGGAAGACGCTCAGGACCGAGGTGATGACGACGTACCAGAGTGTGGCCACGAGCAGCAGTGGCAGGACCTGCTGGGTGCGGTTGTAAATGACCTGGACGGTGTAGAACAGCTCGGAATAGGCCAGGACGTAGACGATCGAGGTGCCCTTGACCAGGCCGATCACCTCGTTGAAGGCGGTGGGCAGGATGGCCCGCATGGCCTGGGGCAGGACGATCCTGGTGGAGCGCCGCCACGCCGGAATGCCCAGGGCGGTGGCGGCCTCGAGCTGGCCCTGGTCCACGGACAGGATGCCGCCGCGGATGATCTCGGCGGAGTAGGCGGCCTGGTTCAGGGTCAGGCCGAGGACTGCCGCGGCGAACTGGCTGATCAGGGTGGTGGTCTGGGCCTCAAAGAAGCGCACGTCCGTGAAGGGGATCCCCAGGCTGATTTTCTCGTAGAGGTAGCCCAGGTTGTACCAGAGCAGCATCTGCACCAGCAGCGGCGTGGAGCGGAAAATCCAGGAGAACGTCCAGGAGACGGAGACCAGCAGGGGCGAGGCGGAGAGGCGCATCAGCGCCAGGATGAACCCCAGGATGAAGCCGAGCGCCCCGGAGATCGCCGTCAGCTTCAGGGTCTCCAGCAGGCCGTTCACGATCGACTGCGCGGTGAACCACTGCGCCACCACGCCCCACTCCCAGCGCGGGTTGGTGGCCAGCGACCAGGCAATGCCGGCCACGCCCACGGCGACGACGGCGGTGCCCACCCAGCGCCACGGGTGGCGGGCCGGGACCAGCCGGTAGTCGGCGTAGTCGGTTGCGGCCTTGCGGCCCGCCGAAGCGGAGCCGGCCGGCGCGGTCTCGCCGGCGGGTACGGGTCCTGCGGCCCCGACCGGTGCGGTCCCGGGTGCGGATTCGATGCCGGCGGACGCCGGCTCCGGGGCTGACTGTGCCACCGGGGTTGCTGTTGAACTCATGCGCCACCTCGCTTCTTCCAGTTGCTGTGGGGGTAGTTGGCTGCCAATCTAGGGCCGTCCGAAAACGCGCGGCAAGGCGGCAGGTTGCATACGTTCACGCGGGTTCGCACGGCGTCACACGACGAATTCTTGCCTCGATTTACGCCGCGTTACGCGGGGTGAACGGCCGTGACCGGCACCTCGACCGGCTCCATTTCGGGTGCCTAGCATGAGGGCTCCGCACCCGAGCCAGGAGACCGTCATGCCAGTGAATGCCCCATCCGTGGTCCTCATCGGCGGCGGCCCGCGCGCGGCCGGGCTGCTGGAACGCCTCGCCGCCAACCGGCCGGAGCTGCTCGACGGCGCCCTGCAGATCCACGTCGTGGAGCCGCACACTCCGGGTGCCGGCAGGATCTGGCGTTACGCGCAGCATCCCGGGCTGATGCTCAACTCCGCGGCGGCGGACGTCACGATGTTCACGGATGCCTCCGTCAAATGCGAGGGACCCGAGGCCGACGGCCCCGGCCTGGCAGAGTGGGCCGCCGGGGTCCTGGACGGGTCCATCGCGGATGTTCCGGAGCTGCCGCCGGAACTCCGGCGCCAGCTGGCCGCCCTCACCGGTGCCACGTTCCCCACCCGGCAGCTGCAGAGCATCTACCTGGAATGGTTCTTCCGCCGCTCGGTTGCCGCCCTCGGACCGGACACCACCGTCACCGTGCACCGGGACACGGCGACCGCCGTCGAGCCGGTGCAGGGTGAACGTGAAGATGGCGAAGCGGAACAGGGTCCGGAACGCTACCGCGTCCGGCTGGCCGGCGGCGCGGTGCTGGCCGCCGACGTCGTCATCGCCTGCCTGGGGCACACCGATTCGCTGCCCGATGAGGAGTCTGCGGCGTGGGCCGGTTTTGCCGCCCGGCACGGTGCGTTCCACGCGGCGCCCAGCTACACCACCGACGTCGACTACTCACTCCTCGCCGCCGGCCAGGACGTGATTGTCTCCGGCATGGGCCTGGCCTTCGTGGACCTGCTGGTCCTGCTCATGGAGGGCCGCGGCGGCAGGTTCGAGGAGCTGTCAGGCGGCGGCCTGCGCTACCTGCCCTCCGGTGCCGAGCCGCGGCTGTGGGCCGGCTCCCGCCGCGGCGTGCCCTACCACTCCAAGATCACGTCCGCCCTGCGCGGGGGTGCCGCGGGCGAGCCGGCGTTCTTCACGGCCGACGCCGTCGCGGCGCTGCTGGATGCGGCCGGCGAGGTGGACTTCCGCGCCCAGCTGTGGCCCCTGATCGCCAAGGACGCCGGCTACGCGTACTACCGCGAGCTGTTCACCGGCTACCCGGAACGGGTCCGGATCGGCTGGCAGGAATTCGCCGAACGGTTCGCCGCCGCAGACTGGTACAGCCAGGACCGCCGGCGGCTCGTTGCCGGGTCCGTCCCGGATGCAAGGCTCCACCTGGACCTCGAACGGCTGGACCATCCCTTCGCCGGCCGCGTTTTCGCCGGCCACGCAGACTTCCAGGCCGCGGTGGCGGCGTACATTGACCGCGACCTTGAGCTGCGCACCGGGCCGGACCATTCGGAAACCCTGGCCCTGTTCACTTCCTTGCTGAAGTCCTACATGGACCTGGGCCGGCTGGTGCCGTCCGAGCGCCTGAACGCGCGGTCGCAGCGGGAGGTCCAGGGCTGGTGGCACGGCTTCTTCAGCTTCGTCGATTCCGGACCGCCGCCGCGCAGGCTGCGGGAAATGCTGGCGATCCACCGGGCCGGGCTGCTGCAGTTCATTGGCCCGGGGCTGGAGATCGAGGCCGCGGAGTACTCGGGCCGGTTCGTCGCCCGCTCGGCCCAGTCCGGGATCACCGTGTCAGCGACGGCACTGATCGAGGCCCGGCTCCCGGCGCCGTCGGTGGCCCGCTCCGCGAACCCGCTGCTGCGCCAGCTGCACGCCTCCGGGCTGGGCAGCGAACAGCAGCTCCTCACTGCCGACGGCACGCACGCGACCGGACGGCTCCTGGTGTCCGCCCACAACGAGCTCATCAGCCCGGTGGGGGAGCGGCGCGAGCGGCTGTTCGGCGTCGGGCCCGGCACTTCCGGCTGGGGCGCCGGCGCCTTCGCCCGGCCCGGCACCAACGCCGCGCCGTTCCGCGAAAACGACGCCCTGGCCCGGCGCGTCCTGAACCTGCTGGCGAACCCCAACAACCGCGAGGCCGGCAGCGGCCTGGCCAACAACGATCAGATTAACAACGATCAAGCGGACGCCGGCCAGGCGGTGCCGCAGACCGCCGCCGGCGGAAAGGACCCGTCATGACCCCGACACCACTACACACCCCGCCCGTGGACACAGCCGCGCTGACGGTCCTCAATCTCCCCATGGGCGATCCCAGGGTCCGTCCGCTCCTGGATGAGCTCGCGCTCGAGTACGACACCCGCTACGGTAACCTCTTTGGCCGCGGGGCCGCCGCGGAGGAACTCAACCGCTACCCGGCCGAGGAATTCGCCGCGCCGGGCGGGGCCCTGCTGATTGTGCGCGAGAACGGCGAATCCGTGGCCGGCGGCGCGTTCCGCCGGCACGGCCCGCAGACCGCCGAGTTCAAGCGGATCTGGACGCATTCAGCGCACCGGCGCCGCGGACTGGCCCGGTTTGTCCTTGCCGAGCTGGAGGCGCTGGCCGGCCGTCGCGGCTACCGGAACGTCTACCTGACAACCGGCCCCCGCCAGCCGGAGGCGAAACACCTCTACCTGAGCACCGGTTACGAGGCACAGTTCGATCTCTCCGCCGACCCGGAAACCATCGGACCGCTGGCATTCACCAAGGACCTGCCCGGCGCAAACCTCGGCGCAAACCCCGCGGCAAACCCCGCCGCGCTTCTTGGCCGACGTGGGCCGGGAACCCGTGCTTCGGGCTAGAGTTCACACAGGGGGTCTGCCCTAAATCAACGTTTTCACCAGCCGCCGCGGACCCGGCGGAGAAACAGCCGGGAGTCATCAGTGCGGCCTGGATCCAAGCCCACCATCCGCGATGTCGCGCAGACGGCCGGGGTCTCCCTGACCACCGTCTCCTATGTGCTCTCCGGCCGCTCCGGCGGTACCACCCGGATCAGCGAGGCCACCCAGGACCGGGTGCACGCCGCGGTCCGCGAACTTGGCTATGTGGCCAACAGCGCCGCCCGGGGAATGCGCCGGGGCCGGACGGAGCTGGTGGCCGTGGCCGTCCCGGACCTCGAGCAGCCCCGGGACAGGGCCATCGCCACGGTGCTGGCCAGGATCCTGCCGGAGCACGGCTACCAGCCCGTCATCCTGCTGGGCGGGAACTGGCGGCAGTTCATGCTCGCCGGCGGAGCCGACGGCGTGATCCGCACCAGCGCGCCGGAGGCGGACGACGATTCCGGGGCCATGGCGGAGCTCGCCGGCCGCGGCACGCCCCAAGTACTCATCACGCACGACGCCGGGCCCGGCAGCCTTGCCGTCCAGGGCAGACTCGATGTGGTCCCCGCCGGAACGGACACCCCCGAGATCCTGGCCGGGCGCGCCGTCACTCTGCTGCTGGCACAGTTGCGGGGCTAGGACCCCTCAGGCTTTCAGCGCGGCCTCCGGTGCTTTGTTCTGCGGTGCGGTTTCCTGGGTTGCGGCCTCCCGAAGGGGACGCCGGGCCAGCCACGCGGCCACGATCGCGCCGGAGACGTTGTGCCACAGGGAGAAGACGGCAGACGGCAGCGCCGCCAGGGCGCCGAAGTGCGCGGTGGCGAGGGTGGCGGCCAGGCCGGAATTCTGCATCCCGACCTCGAAGGCGAGGGCCCTGCGCGCCTTGTCATCCAGGCGCCCCAGCTTGCCGGCCAGGTAGCCCAGGCCCAGGCCGAAGCCGTTGTGCAGCACCACGGCGAGGAACACGATGCCGCCCGCGGCGACGATCTTGCTGGCGCTGCCGGCCACCACAATCGCGACGATCAGGGAAATCACGAGGGCCGAGGCCCACGGCAGCGCGGGCAGGACTTTGGCCACGAGCCTCTTGAGGAAGAGGCGGGCCAGCAGGCCGGCGATGACCGGCAGGAGGACGGTCTTGACGATGTCCTGGACCATGCCCCCGGCGTCGATGTTCAGGTACGAGCCGGCCAGGAACAGCACCAGCAGCGGCGTCACGATCGGCGCGATCAGGGTGGACACGGAGGCGACGGCCACGGACAGGGCGACGTCGCCCTTGGCGAGGAACGCCATCACGTTGGAGGCGGTGCCCGACGGCGCGCAGCCCACCAGGATCAGGCCCACCGCAAGTTCCGGCTCGAGGTGGAGGCCGACGGCGATCAGCCAGCCGGCCCCCGGCATGATGACGTAGTGCGCCACGATCCCCAGGGCCACGGCCCAGGGGCGCTTGGCCACCGAGGCGAAATCGGGCGGCGTCAGCGTCAGGCCCATGCAGAACATGATGATGCCCAGCAGGAAGGGCACGCTGGGGGCGAGGGGTTTGAACGCGCCGGGGAGCAGGAAGCCGGCGAGCCCGGCCACCACCACAAGGACCGGGAAGACCGTCACCGCGATGCGGGCAATCTTTGCCTCAGCGGCGAGGGCGGGATTGGCCGGGACGTCGGTGGCAGTGCCCGCGTCCCTGGCAGTATTCGGGGTTTTAGTTGCCTCAAGCATCCAAGAATGGTGCCACCGGCGTCCACGGGGTGGCCACTTCGTGACCACCTGACGGACAAATATGTCAGATTTTTAGTCCTCCGTGCGGGCGGGAGCCCGACGGGTAGGGTTCATTGCGTGGGTGAGCCCCCGAAAAGGCGAACTCCCCACCCCGGCGCGACGCAGCGCCCCACCTTCCCTGAATTGCACACATTTCTTTGATATCCGGCGGCCGTTGGGCCTCCTTGACCACGAACGGAGCCAGCGATGGCCACCAGTATCGACGCGCAGGCCCCGGCCGCCACGCCTGCGCAACTGCAATCGGTCCGAGGCGCCTTGAGGTCCCCGCGCCGGCTGAAAACAGAGGTTTTGGGCGGACTCGTGGTGGCGCTGGCGCTGATTCCTGAGGCGATCGCCTTCTCGATCATCGCCGGTTTGGATCCGAGGATCGGGCTCTTTGCGTCCTTCACGATGGCAGTGACCATCGCCTTCGTCGGCGGCCGTCCGGCGATGATTTCGGCGGCCACGGGCGCCGTCGCGCTGGTAATCGCCCCACTGGTGAAGACCCACGGACTGGACTACCTTGTGGCGGCGGTGATTCTGGCCGGCATTCTCCAGATCGTGCTGGGCCTCTCCGGCGTGGCGAAACTGATGCGCTTCATCCCGCGCCCAGTCATGGTGGGGTTTGTGAACGCCCTGGCCATCCTGATCTTTTTGTCGCAGGTGCCCGAGCTGATCGGCGTGCCCTGGCTGGTCTACCCGCTCACCGCGCTGGGCCTGCTGATCGTCTTCGGCCTGCCCAGGCTCACCAAAGCCGTCCCAGCACCCCTCGTGGCCATTGTGGCCCTGACGCTCATCACGGTGACGGCCGCCGTCGTCGTTCCCACGGTGGGGGACAAGGGTGCACTGCCGGACTCGCTGCCCTCTTTGTCTCTGCCCAACGTGCCGAACACGTTCGAAACGTTGCAGGTCATCTTCCCGTTCGCGCTGGCCATGGCCTTCGTGGGCCTGCTCGAATCCCTCATGACCGCCAAGCTCGTGGATGACATCACGGACACCCGTTCAGCCAAGACCCGCGAGGCCTGGGGACAGGGTGTCGCGAACATTGTCACCGGCCTCTTCGGAGGCATGGGCGGCTGCGCCATGATCGGCCAGACCATGATCAACGTCAAGGCCTCCGGCGCCCGGACCCGGATCTCCACCCTTCTGGCCGGCGTCTTCCTGCTCATCCTCGTGGTGGCCCTCGGAGACATTGTGTCCCTCATCCCGATGGCCGCGCTCGTGGCCGTCATGATTTTCGTATCAGTCGCCACCTTTGACTGGCACAGCATCCGGCCCGCCACCCTCAAGGCCCTGCCCAAGAGCGAAACCGCCGTCATGGCGGCGACGGTGGTGGTCACCGTTGCCACGCACAACCTGGCAACCGGCGTCGGCGTCGGCGTGCTCGTCGCGATGGTCCTGTTCGCCAGGCGGGTGGCCCACTTCGTCACCGTCGAGCGCACCGTGACGGAGGACGACGACGGCGGCCGGGCCACGTATCGGGTGGACGGCGAGCTGTTCTTCGCGTCCGCGAATGACCTCTACACCCAGTTCGAGTACGCACTGGACCCCGACTGCGTCGTCATCGACATGCGCGACTCACACCTGTGGGACGCTTCCACGATCGCCGCTTTGGATGCCATCACGGAGAAGTACCGGCAGCACGGCAAGAGCGTCGACGTCGTGGGCCTGAACCAGGCCAGCGCCCTGATGCGCGAACGCCTGGCCGGCAGGCTCGGCGCGGGGAACTGACGGGGCGGCGCTGCCGGTCGGGCCGGTATTAGGTCACACGTTTGGGTCTTTTTGTTTGCCGTGGTGCGGCCTAGCGTGGATTTACGGCGCCGCCCGTCCGGGTGGCCGGAGCATGGAGGAAATCCAATGACGACGCACGTAGCCGACTGCAGTGTGAGCAATTGCTCCTTCAATGACCACTCCCACTGCAACGCGGCCGCCATCACCGTCGGCGGCGCAGCAGATCATGCCTCCTGCGCGACCTTCATCGACATCGGTGTGCACGGCGGCCTCCCCAAGGTGCTGGCCGACGTCGGCGCCTGCCAGCGTTCCGAGTGCACCCACAACGACCATCTGATGTGCAAGGCGCCCGAAGTTCACGTGGGCCCGGGCGTCGACAACGCCGACTGCCTCACCTACGCCCACACGTAGCCGCACCCGCCGTCCGCGTCCGCAGGCAGAGCAGGCGCAGGCAAAGTATCAGCAGATGCAGGCAGGCGCGCTAGCCCTGTGTGAGCCGGTACCGTTCGATCTGCTTGAGCCGCCGCTGGAGGCTGTCGCGCCTGGGGTGCGGGACGGCGTCGGCCGGTTCGGCGGTGAGCTCGATGTGTTCGGTGCCGTACTGCCACAGCAGCAGGTCATCGAGGAGCCGGTCCGGGCCGGGGGAGTAGCGGTGGTCCAGGGCCTTGCGGACCTCGGTGATCCGGTTGGCGCTAAGCAGCCCGGCGAGCTGCATGGTCTGGTTGAGGCCGTGGGCGGCCATGAGCTCCGCGGCCCAGCCCCAGTCATCGTCGACCTTCCGGTCCACGTGCGGGAGCAGGGTCCGCCAGACGTCGCGGATCCGGTTGGGCGTCAGCGGCGCGGCACCCTCCCCGTCCATGTCCCAGTAGCCGCGGACCTCCTCGTAGCGTTCGTGCAGGTCCGAGAACGCGCTCTCCACGGTCTCCAGCATGGCGGCCGTCGCGGTGAACTGGCGGTCAAAGTGCGGGGTCCAGGCCCGCGGGTCCTCGGCCTTGAAACGGATGTCGTGCTCGATCTCGCTCCAGGCGTGGGCAAAGACTGTCCGGATTTGGCACTCGAAGAAGTAGCTGCCGTTCGGCGGGACGTCCGGGTTGAAGGCCAGCTGATAGTCCTTGACGGCCTCGTTCTGGATGGTCCGCAGGATCAGGTGCCGGCTGGAGTAGCCGTATGTGCCGGACTCGATCGAGCCGATGTCCTTTTCCCGGTCCCCCCGGCAGTCAAAGAGCTGGCGCTGGCGCTTGATCAGATTGGCCACCACCGCGTTTTCCGCCGGCAGCTTGGTGATCACACGGATTCCCACCATGTCATTCAGGGTCCGGAACGGGTCCGGGAACTTCAGCACAGGCGGGCCGCCCGGCTCCAGCGGTTCTTCTGTGCGGGAAATTTTCTCGCGGAAGGATTCAACGGTCTTGGTGCGTCCGGTGACGAACAGCGGCGTGACTTCGGTGTCCTTGAGCATGGTCCGCAGCGTGAGCAGAACCTCCCGGGTGACCAGCTTCAGGGCAGGCCGGACCCGCTCGTACAACTCCACGTTCTCCTGCACGGAATCGCGCAGGCTCACGTCCAAACGGTCCCAGTTGCTCGCCATGGATCCAGCTTACGGCGCACCACCGACACCGGCCCGCAGGCTGGCACCGCCGGGCACGCCCGCAGGCGCTCCCGCAGCAGCGCGATCGGCGGGCCGACACCGGCCGCCGCTTCTCGGTGGCATGCAAGGGCAGCGCAGCGGGCATGCGAGGGGTCCGGCATGCGAGGGGTCCGGCCTGCGCGGGCCCGCTTGGTGCCCAAGGTAGGCTCAGCACATGGCTGAAATGCGGCGGCGGACTATGATCGCGGCCGCAGCGGCGGTGACTCTGGGGGCAGTCTCCGCCGCCTGTTCACCGGGCCCCAAGGAGGACGCTGTGAAGAGGCACAAGTACCAATATGGCGAGGACCCCAGCCAGTGGGGTGAGCTCTTCCTCCCGGAGGTTGCCGCGCCCAAGGGCGTGGTGGTGGTGATCCATGGCGGGTACTGGCGTTCGCAGTACGGCGCAGAACTGGGGGAGCCCCTTGCCAAGGACCTCGCCGCGCACGGCATGGCAGCCTGGAACCTGGAGTACCGGCGGGCCGGCAACGGCGGAGGCTGGCCCAACACGTTCGCGGACGTCCTGGCCGGAATCGACAAGCTCGGTGAACTGGCCGACGAGCACGGGCTGGGACTGGACCGCGTGGTGGCCCTGGGCCACTCGGCAGGCGGCCACCTCGCCGTCTGGGCGGCGGGACGCCGCCGGCTCGCGGGGCTTGGTGCCCCGGACGCGGACCGCCAGCTGACGCGTCGGGGCGACGACGACGGCGCGGTGCAGCTTACCGGCGTCGTCAGCCAGTCGGGAGTACTCAATCTCGCGGCCGCCGAGCGGCTCAACCTCAGCAACGGTGCCGTCAGCAACTTCCTGGGCGGCTCGTCTGAGAAATATCCCAAACGGCATAAATTTGCGGACCCCATGAGTGCGGTGCCGCTGGGCGTGCCCGTATATGCCGTTCACGGCACGGAGGACGATACCGTGCCGGTGAGCCAGTCCGAGACCTACGCCGGAGCAGCCAAGGCGGCCGGTGCGCCGGTCCAGTTGCTCAAGGTCCCGGGCGACCACTTTGCGCTCATCGATCCAAAGGCACCCGCCTACCGGAAATGCCGTGAACTCGTTCAGCAGCTGCTGGTCTGAAAACCGGACGGCGCCAGGCCTGTCAGCCCGCCCGGCAAGCAAGCGGCCTGCCCGGCCTGCACGTATCCGCGACCGGGAGGGGTCCCCGGTGTCCCTGGCGGCATCCCTTGGCCGGCGAAAGCGAATAGACTGGAGCGCAGGTGCGCCGGGAAGTCTGGTCGGCATAGTTCCGTCGACCCCATTTTGAGGATCCCATGAGCGCCCTGCCCCCTTCACCAACACCCGCTTCACCAACACCGCCCCCTCCTTCGCCGCCCCGGCTCACCATTTTCGGCCGCGGCAGCTATGCCGAAGCCCTGCGGATCGGCGAAATCCTCCGCAAGGAAACCGTAGGCGGCGCCCTGCTGGTCGCCGCGGCGATGGTGGCCCTGACCTGGGCCAACTCCCCGGCCTCGGAGAGTTACTTCGCGCTGCGCGACTTCACCATCGGCTACGCGCCCTGGCATCTGGACCTGAGCCTGGGCGCCTGGGCCGCCGACGGCCTGCTGGCCATCTTCTTCTTCCTGGTGGGGCTCGAACTCAAGCGCGAGTTTGTCGCCGGTGACCTGCGCGAGCCGAGCAAATCGGTGGTTCCGGTGGCCGCCGCCGTCGGCGGTGTGGCCGTTCCGGCGCTCATCTACGCGGCCATCAACCTCTCCGGTCCCGAAACGCTGCACGGCTGGGCCATTCCCACCGCCACCGACATCGCCTTCGCCGTCGCGGTCCTGGCGCTCATCGGTTCCCACCTCCCCAGTGCGCTGCGGATCTTCCTGCTGACCCTCGCGGTCGTCGACGACCTCCTGGCCATCACCATCATCGCGATCTTCTACACCAGCGAACTGCACCCCGAGCCGTTCCTGCTGGCCCTGCTCCCGCTGGGCCTCTACACCTTCCTGGCGCACAAATACCGGCGCTTCTTCGGCACGCACGCAGCCGCAGCCTGGGTGATCCTGCTGCCGCTCGGCTTCGCAACGTGGGCGCTCGTGCACGCATCAGGCATCCACGCCACCGTGGCCGGGGTCCTGCTCGGATTTGCCATTCCCGTCAAACGCTCCAAGGCCAGCGGCGGACCTGAAGCCGGCCCGGGCCTGGCGGAGATTTTCGAACACCGGTTCCGCCCGATCTCGGCCGGGATCGCCGTCCCGGTCTTCGCGTTCTTCTCCGCCGGGGTGGCCATAGGCGGCTGGCAGGGCCTCGGTGCCGCCCTGACGGACCCCGTGGCGGTGGGCATCATCGTGGCGCTGGTTGCCGGAAAACCGGCGGGGATCCTCGGCACCACATGGCTCATCACCAAAGTCACGCGGGCCCGCCTGGACGCGTCCTTCAAGTGGATCGACGTCTTCGGCCTCTCCATCCTCGCCGGCATCGGTTTCACGGTCTCGCTGCTGCTTGCCGAGTTGAGCTTCGGCCAGGGCACTGCGGATGAAGACCACGCGAAGGTAGGGATCCTCGCGGCCTCACTGCTCGCCGCGATCTTCGCCACCACGGTGCTCCGGACACGCAACCAGCAGTACCGGCGTGCGGAGGAGGCGGAAAAGGTCGACTCGGACCACGACGGCATCCCGGACGTCTACCAGCAGGACCGCCCCGCAGGCTAGGTTGGCAGGCCAGGCCGACGGGCTATATTTGGGGGTGTGGCGGGAGGGGCCGTCCGGAGGGTCAATGATACCCCAAGGGGTATCATGATTGAGCTGGAATACGCGCGCCGGGCCGTCCGGCGCCCGCGAAAGGAACAGGCATGAAGAGCATTTCCGTCAAGGACCTGGCCGCCCTGGGCGACGCCACCGAAATCGTCGATGTCCGCGAGGAAGACGAATACGTCGCCGTCCGCGTTCCCGGCGCCCGGAGCATCCCGCTCTCGCGGTTCGTCCAGTCCCTCGCCGAGGTCCCGGCCAGCGGCACCGTCTACGTCATGTGCGCCGCCGGGGGCCGCAGCGCCCAGGCCGCCACCTACCTGGAGGACCAGGGATACGACGCCGTCAACGTCACCGGCGGAATCATGAAGTGGCAGGACGAGGGACACCCCGTCAACCGGGGCTGACCTTCAAGGGGCAGACCCCACCGGAGGGACCATGGAAGTCATCGTCATCGAGACCCCGCAGCTCGGGGACCGCAGCTACCTGGTCCACGACGGCTCGGTGGCGCTGGCGATCGACCCGCAGCGCGACACGGACCGCATCGAGGCGGCCGCCCGTGACGCCGGGGTAGCCATCACGCACGTGGCCGAAACGCACATGCACAATGACTACATCACCGGCGGGCTGATCCTGGCCCGCGCCCACGGCGCCAGCTATCTCGTCAACGCCGCCGACGCCGTCGGGTTCGAGCGCACTCCCATCACGGACGGCCAAACGGTCCGCGTGGGATCGCTTACGGTCAAAGCAATCGCCACGCCGGGCCACACGCATACCCACCTGTCGTTCATCGTGGACGACGGCGGGAAGCAGGCCGTCTTCTCGGGCGGCAGCCTCCTGTATGGCTCGGTGGGCCGCACGGACCTTGTTGCCGAGGCGGACACGGTTGGCTTGACCCACGACCAGTACGCCTCAGCCCGTCGCCTCGCCGCCGAGGCCGGCCCCGACGCCGCGCTGTTCCCGACCCACGGATTCGGCTCGTTCTGCTCCTCCGGACCCGCCAGCGGTGCCCGGTCCTCCACCATCGGCGAGCAGCTTGCCGCCAACCACGCCCTGACGGACCCCGATGAGGACCACTTCGTCCGCCAGCTCATCGCCAACCTCACGGACCACCCGTCCTACTACGCGCACATGAGCCCGGCCAACGTCCGTGGCCCGGGGCCCGCCGAACTGGCCGTTCCGGCGTCGCTCGATGCCGCCGAACTCACCCGGCGCCTCGACGACGGCGAGTGGGTGGTGGACCTGCGCCGGCGCGTGGCGTTCGCCAGCAGCCACCTCAAGGGCAGCGTCAGTTTTGAGTATGGCTCCGGCTCCAGTTTCACCACGTATCTGGGCTGGGTGCTGCCGTGGCGCGAACCGCTGACCCTGGTGGGCTCGCGGGAAGATATTGCGAACGCCATCCGCGACCTCTCCCGGATCGGCATCGAATCCCCCGACGCCGCCGTCGGAACCGAGCCGCACACCCTCGCCCCGCAGGCCGGCCTCGCCTCCTACCCGCGTGTGCGCTGGGACGGCGTGCTCGCCGGCCGGGCGCCTGAGGACACCGTCCTGGACGTGCGCCGGGCCGACGAATTCGCCGCCGCCCGCGTGGTGGGCGCGGTCAACGTGCCGCTGCACGAGCTGTTGCTGCGCCTGGGTGACATTCCCGCCGGGAAACTTTGGGTGCACTGCGGTTCCGGGTACCGCGCCGGGATCGCCGCCAGCCTCCTGCAGCGGGCAGGCCGGGACGTGGTCCACATCGACGCCAGGTTTGCCCACGCCGCGTCCGCGGGGATCGCGCTGGACACCACCGCGGCCTGAGTGCCGCGGCCCGGGAGCGGCGGCAGAGGCGGCAGCGGCGCCGGCACGGCGGAAGCGGGAGGCGGGCGCAACACACGGCACCGGAGCGCATTCTCTGGCAGAGTATGGTCATGCTCACAGTTATTGGCGAGGGGCTGGTTGATGTAGTCCAGCGGTCCTCCGGCGTCCAAGCCCATGTCGGCGGCAGCCCCCTCAACGTGGCGGTGGGGCTGGCGCGGCTGGACCATCCGGTCCAGTTCATCGGCCGCTACGGCCGCGATGCGTATGGTGAGGCCCTGGCCGCGCACCTGAAGTCGAGCTCCGTGCTACTCCCGCTGGGACCCGACGAGCTGCCCACCAGTGTGGCTGCCGCCCTGATCGACGACGCCGGCGCGGCCACGTACACGTTCGATCTCGCCTGGGAGCTTCCCGGCGTCGCTGCGCGCCTGCCGTTCCTGCTCCAGGGAACCACGCTGCTGCATACCGGTTCGATCGCCACCATGCTGGCGCCGGGCGCCGCCGACGTGTTTGCCGCCGTCGAGCGCGCCCACCCGTCCGCCACCATCAGCTTCGACCCCAATTGCCGTCCCAGCATCATCCCGGACGTGGACTACGCCCGCGGGCAGGCCGAAAAGTTCGTGCGCCTCGCCGACGTTGTGAAGGCCTCCGACGAGGACCTCGAATGGCTCTACCCGGGCGTGGACCCACTGGACTCGGCCCGCCGCTGGCAGGCGATGAGCGGCTCCGAAGGGCCGGCAATGGTGGTGGTGACCCGCGGCAGCAAGGGGCCCTGGGGCATCAACGCCGCAGGTGAGGCGCAGTTCCCCGCCCCCGAGATCAACGTCGCGGACACAGTCGGCGCCGGGGACTCCTTCATGGCCGCGCTCCTGTCCGGCGTGGTGGATCTGGGCCTGGACGGGGCACAAAACCGCAAGGGCCTGCGCGAACTCTCCGCCGAAAGCCTCCGCGATGTCCTCGCCCATGCCTCCCGGGCAGCGGCGGTCACCGTGTCCCGCGCCGGCGCGAACCCGCCCACGCGCGCGGAGCTGGCACGGATGGAAATGGGGGCCCAACCCCTGCAGTGAGTGAAAGGCAGCCATGACACGACACGATGTTCCGGTGTTCCCCGTCCGCAGTGAATCCTTCGCGGAGGGCCAGACGCTCCCGGCTGCCCAGCGCAGCGGCAAAATGCGCGCCGGCGGCCGGGACGAATCCCCGCAGCTGAGCTGGAGCGGCGCCCCGGCCGGCACCAAGGGCTACGCGGTGACGATGTTCGACCCGGACGCCCCGGGCCGCGGCGGCTTCTGGCACTGGGCCGTGCTGGACGTCCCCGCCGACGTCACCTCGTTGCCGGCAGGAGCGGGCGCAGAGGGCGGCAGGCTCCTTCCCGCGGGCGCCATCCAGTTGAGGAACGACGGCGGGTTCCACGGCTATCTTGGCGCCGCGCCGCCTCCCGGTCACGGGCCGCACCGGTACGTCATCACGGTCCACGCGCTCGACGTCGCTCCGTCGGGACTCAACGAGCACACCGCCCCGGGCAGCCTGGAGGCGAAGCTGTCGCAGCACACCCTGGGCCGGGGCACGCTGACCGGAATCTTCGAACGCCACTGAGCCCGCCGCCGCCCCATCCCGCCGGCCCGCTTGCCGCCCCATCCCGCCGTCGAGTACGCCGGTAGCTCCCGGGTTCGCCGGAATTGTCCGGCGAACCCGACGCGGTCCGGCGAACTCGGCGCACACCTCGGCGAATGCGGCCGCGGGGGCCTGCCGCCCCGGCGCACGTAGACTGGCACTATGCGGCTGGTAGCAAGTGACATTGACGGAACGATCCTCGGCCATGACGGCAAAATCAGCGACCGGACCGTCCGCGCGTTCCACGCCTGCCGCGACGCCGGGCTGGAACTGGTGTTCGTCACCGGACGGCCGCCGCGCTGGCTCCACCCCCTGCAGGACCAACTGGGCCATACCGGAACGGTCATCTGCTCCAACGGCGCCGTCGTGTGGGACCTCGAGGCGGACCGTCTGCTCTCGGCGCGGACACTGGACCTCGACGCCATGTTCGAGGTCCGCCGCATCATCAAGCGGCTGCGTCCCTCCGCGCTGTTTGCCGCCGAAACCCTGACCGGCTTCCATCTGGAACCGGGCTTTATCGAAAACGGCTCGAGCGAACTGCTCGCGGAATTCACCCCGGCCCCGCTTCACACCACCCTCACCGAGGCGGACGCCGTGGCGAAGTTCCTGGCCATTGTCCGCGAAGGCACCGCCGACGAGTTCCTGGCCGAGGTGACGCCCGCCGTCGCCCATCTTGCCGCCGCGACGCACTCGGCCCCGAACATGGCCCTCCTCGAGCTGTCCCTGCCCGGCGTGAACAAGGCCGTGGCCCTGGCTGAATATGCTTCGGCCCTCGGCATCGGCGCCGCGGACGTGGTGGCGTTCGGGGACATGCCCAACGACATAGAGATGCTTCGCTGGGCCGGGCACGGCTACGCGATGGCCAGCGGCCACCCGGAAGCGATCCGGGCCGCCGGCCGGCAGGCCCCGCACTTCGACGACGACGGCGTCGCCCAGATCCTCGAGTCAAAGCTCGCCGAACTCGGCGTTCGGCTGCCCTAAAACCCCGGGCCCAGCACCCGGTCCCACACCCGGCGAGGTCGCACCCGCGGCCCGCCCACATCCCCACCCCCGGCGAGGTCGCACCCGCGGCCCGCTTCCCGGCGGACACCGGATTCCCAGCGGACGGTCAACTGGCGTTCACCTTGGCCTCCTAGGCTGGAAGCTCGCGACGAAACGTTTGACCGAGAGTGGGGACATCATGGCCAGGCACCGCATCAACAACACGGACGAACAACCCCTGCATCCGGTGGAACCGGACCGGCACTGGCGGCAGTTGCGCCAGGGCGACCGCGTCAGCGTCCGGCTCGCCCCGGGCTTTGAGACCGGCGGGCTTGTGGACGCCGTGACGGCGGACCACAGCGTGGTCTGGGTCGACCTCGACGGCGGCCGCGGCCGCACGCTGCTGCACTGCAGCGACGGCGTCGAAATCCGCCAGCAGGCTCCTGACACCCCGTCCCACTGAGGCCCGCACCCCGGCCCCTATGGTCCCGGCCCGCCAGCCCCGGTCGAACCCCGGCCCCGATGGGTCCGGCCACCAGTCCCGGCCGCCAGCCCCGGTCGAACCCAATCCCGGCAGACCAAGGCTCGGGTACGCTTCAGGTGTGACTGACGTGCACCCCTACTTTGCCCCTCGTGGGGACCGCGACGGCGGCCCGGAGGGCTCCACCACCCGGGCCCCGGGCGGTTCCCGGGCGCCGTTGGCGCTGGCCCACCGGGGCTTCTC
Organism: Arthrobacter sp. 49Tsu3.1M3; assembly: GCF_900168135.1. Classification (NCBI taxonomy): domain Bacteria; kingdom Bacillati; phylum Actinomycetota; class Actinomycetes; order Micrococcales; family Micrococcaceae; genus Arthrobacter; species Arthrobacter sp. 49Tsu3.1M3. The sequence continues at coordinate 51,754 of NZ_FUZD01000021.1, read as the reverse complement.
GCTGGACGGGCTGGAGAACTCGATGGCCGCGTTCCGCGCCGCCGTCGACCTCGGGTTCCGGCATCTGGAGACGGACGTGCACACCACGGCCGACGGCGTGTTGGTGCTCTTTCACGACAAGACCCTGGACCGGATCACGGAGGGCCGGGGCCAAATCGCGGACCTTCCGGCCTCAACCGTGGCAAGGGCCAGGATCGGCGGGACCGAACCGATCCCGCGGTTCGATGAGCTGATCGCTGCCTTCCCGGACGTCCGGCTCAATATCGACGTCAAGGACTGGAACTCCGTTAGCACCCTGGCCTCGGCGATCGAACGCCACGGACTGCACGACCGCGTGCTGGTGGCCAGTTTCTCGGACCGGCGGCGCCGGGCAGTGCTGAAGCAGCTGAGCCGTCCCGCCGCGAGCTCGGCCGGCATCGTGTCCAACGCCGTGTTCGTCCTGCTGGGCCCCGTGCTGCCGACGCCGCTGATGTCCGCCGTGGTGCGCCGGGCACTGCGCGGAGTCCACGCCCTGCAGGTCCCCGTCCGCTACGGCGCCGTGCCCGTCGTGACGCCGGGCTTCATCCGGCGGGCACACCGGCACGGGCTGCAGGTCCATGTGTGGACAGTCAACGAGCCCGCGGAAATGCACCGGCTGCTGGACCTTGGTGTCGACGGAATTGTCACGGACCGCGCGGACCTGCTCAAGGCGGTCCTCCAGGAGCGCGGGACCTGGTCCTGAAGGACCGCTCCGCTCAGGCGGAAAGTTCCATCATGAGCGGCGGCAATTCGTCGGTGAGCTCCCGGGCGAGATAGCCCAGCCCGCCCAGCCGGCTGGCAAGGCGGTCTCCGGCCGCAGCATGCAGATGCGTTCCCCAGCAGGCGGCCTGCGCGTTGCCCGTTCCCCTGGCGCGGAGGCCGGTGATGGCGCCGGAGAGCACATCCCCGCTGCCCGAGGTGCCCAGCCCGCTGTGCCCTGTGGTGATCTCCCAGAGGCCGGCCCCGGACGCGGCAGCCCTGCTGCTGCGGGCTTCCGCGATGGCCCCCTGGCAGGTGACCACGGCCCGGTATTTGTCGGCCACCTCAGGGAGCTGGCGGTGCAGGTCCTCGACTTCCCGCCCGAGCAGGATGCCCGCCTCCGTGATGTTCGGGGTCAGGATCAGCCGGCCGGCCCACGGCGCCAGTTCGGCTTCGAGCTCCGGCACGCTGGCCAGGGCAAAAGCATCCAGGACAATGCACGGCGGGCTGCCCGGGGTGGCTTTGAGGAGTTCGCGCAGCAGTGCCGTGGTCTGGTCCTTGTCGTCCAGGCCCGGCCCCACCAGGATGGCGTCCGCGGTTTCCAGCTCGGCGGCCAGGGACCCGGCGGCGGAACCGACCACGGTCCCGGTCGTCGTTTCCGGCAGGCCAAGGACGCCGGCTTCGGGCAGGGCGATGGCGAGCGGCACCGCCACGGACTCCGCCACGGCCAGGGTCAGCCGGCCGGCGCCCGCGCGGAGGGCGGCGACGCCGGCGAGCAACGCCGCTCCGGGCGTCTTGCGCGCACCGCCGATCACCAGCACGGAGCCCCGGTCATCCTTCCCGGAGCCGCCGTCAGGGAGCGGCCAGGCACGCAGCAAAGCCGGGGTGACGGCCTTGGCCTGAGGACGGCGTTTCGCCTGCCGGGAGTTAGCGTGGGTGGACATCGGCGTCTCCCGAGTGCTGGGTTACCGGGACACCTTCGCTCGTGAGGTGGTCGGCCATATTGAAGGCCTCCAGCTGCCATTCCCCCTGGCCGTCGGGCCGGACGAAGCGGCTGACGGAGGCATTGAGGATGGTGGACGCGGCCGCGATGTCCAGGAGCTGCTCCTCCGTGAGGCCCTCCAGGATGTAGCGGATGAGCAGGATCACGGCGTCGTGGCAGACCAGCAGGACACCCCCGCCCGGATGCCTGTTGTCGAGGTCGGCGAGCAGCGAGCGGAGCCGCAGCACGACGTCCGCCCAGGACTCGCCGCCCGGGGGGCGGTAGTAGAACTTGCCGAGCCACCGCCGCCGGCCGGCCTCCTCCGGGAGTCGGGCTTCCACCCCGGTCGAAGTGAGCATGTCCAGGATGCCGAGCTCACGGTCGCGCAGCCGCTCATCGATCAGGATAGATGTTTGCCAGCCGCCGGTCTGGACGGCGAGTTCCGCGGTCTGGCGTGCGCGCAGGTAGGGCGAGGACCAGACTGGCGTGCGCCGGCCGTCCGGGTAGCCCGCGAGGAGCCTGCCCAGGGCCAGCGCCTGCTCCCGTCCAGTGTCCGACAATCCGACATCCGCATCCCGGGCCGGGACGTCGATGACATGCGCGCCGGCCTGATGAGCCAGCGTGGCGGCAACGTTGCCCTGGCTTTCACCGTGCCGGACCAGCAGTAACTCGGTCACGCCCGGAACGCCGTTTCCGTAGTGGCTCACCGGTCCCCCTCTCCGTTGCTTTCCAACGTCGTCCTCTGCCGGGCGGGCCCGGTCTGGAATATGTGTGGCAGACAGGTTACTCCCGGTGGCGTGGATTTGTCCCGGTACCGGCGGTCGAGCACCATCCGGGGCCGCCGGACTGGCAGGATGGAGCCATGCGCATCCTCATCGCCCCGGACAAGTTCAAGGGCTCCCTCACCGCCGTCGAAGCCGCCGTGGCCATTGCCGAAGGCGCCCTCCGTGTCTACCCCGAGGCCGACGCCATCCAGTTTCCGGTGGCCGACGGCGGGGAAGGGACCCTCGAGGCGGCCGTCGCGGCCGGCTACGAGGAACGGCTCAACGCGGTCGTCGGCCCGATCCTGGCCCCGATCGGTGCCGCGTGGGCCATCCGGGCTGATGCTTTCGGCGGGGCCACCGCGGTGATTGAAACGGCGCAGGCCTCAGGGCTGGCCCACATGGAACCCACACCGGCCAACGCGCTGCGCGCCCACAGCTATGGCTGCGGCCAGCTGATCGCCGCCGCGCTGGACGCCGGTGCCACGGAAATCGTGCTGGGCGTGGGCGGTTCGGCCATGAGCGACGGCGGCAGCGGCGCCCTCCGCGCCCTCGGACTCAAGCCGCTGGACGCCGCCGGCAACGTGGTGCCCCTCGGCGGCGGGTCGCTTGCCGACGTCGTATCCGTGGACGTCAGCGGCCTCGACCCGCGGCTGGCCGGGGTGAAGTTCAGGATCGCCGTCGACGTCCAAAACCCGCTGTTCGGCAGCGACGGCGCGGCACACGTGTTCGGCCCGCAAAAAGGCGCCGACGCCGATGCGGTGGAGCTGCTTGACGCCGGCCTGCGCAACTGGGCCTCGGTCCTGCGCCAGGCGACCGGCCGGGACGTCAACGTGCCCGGCGCCGGGGCGGCCGGCGGGTTCCCGGCGTCGTTCCTGGCCTTCAGTACGGCAGCCCTGGAAGGCGGCTTCGAGCTGGTGGCCGGCCTCACCGGGCTGGACGCGAAACTCGCGGTGGCTGATTTGGTCATCACCGGAGAAGGCTCCATGGACAGCCAATCGCTGACAGGCAAGGCGCCGATCGCCCTTGCCGATGCCGCCCAGGCACGTGGCATTCCGGTGGTCGTGGTGGCCGGCCGGATCCTCGTCACCCCGGAGGACCTTGCCCGTCACGGCGTGGTGGCCGCGGCACAGTTGCTGGACGTTGCCGGCAGCCCCCAGGACGCAGTAGCCAACGCCGCAAAGTACCTTACCTGGGTCACCAGCCAGGTCCTCGAAGGCGCCTGAGGCCCCTGTCGGCCGGGCCGGCCAGGAGGGGCCTCTAGGCGCCGGTCTCGTAGTGCGGTTCGGCCACGGGTTTGGACTCGGGGGAGCCCTTCTCGCGAAGGTAGACCGAGGCGCCCACCAAAACCGCGACGGCGAGGAACTCGCTTTGCCAGTTCTGGAAGGACTCGAACCAGAACCGGCTCGTCGCCAGATAGCCTAGCACCGTCACGGTGGGCTGCCCGTGCGCCTCCTGGTCACCGTTGTAGTCCTCCGCACCGCCAACCGCGTGCAGGACAATCGACGCCAGGAACAGCAGGAGGAACATGATCGAAAGCGAGTGTTCGTAGAGCTTGAGGACCCATCCGCCGCGGCGCACGGGCCACGGCGTGGACTCCTTGAGCTTTGCCTGCCGTGGGTCCTCGTCCTGCGGGGCGGTCCGGCCCATCGGCTTGGACTCGGATGACCCCTTCTGGAACAGGAAGACGGTGAGGATGACGTACATGCCCATCTGCAGGAATTCCGACTCCCAGTTCTCGAAAGTCGCCTCCAGGAAGTTCCCGGTGCCAAGGTACTGCAGGACGGTCACGGCCGGTTCGCCGTGGGCCAGCTGCTCGTCGCTGTAGGTGCTTGCCCCGCTCAGGACCATGCCGCCGAAAAACACGACGAACAGCCCGATATTGGCTAGAAGCAGTCCGTGTTCCTTGACCCACTTGCCCATGGTTCCCGTGCCTGCGGTGTGGCGCTCATGTGAAACGTTTGTCATAGCGACTCCTCTTTGCGGGCCCGGCGACGGATCCAGGCAGGGACAAGTACCAGCAGCAGCACCAGCACAGCGAGCAGCCCGACGCCGGCGATCACGCCCGCCGTCCGGCCTACGGTGACATCGAAGATGAGTGAGGTGGTGCCCACGCTCAGCAGCCCCACCCCGGTCAACGAAAACCTGACGATGATGTCCGCGCTGCTCACAAGGGCCTGCTTCAGCCCTTGCCGGAACAGCCGGCGGTGCACGCTCACGGGCAGCAGGATCGTGGCCGTGGTCAGGGCGGCCAGGACGACGTTGGCGAGATACAGGCGGGTCTGGTAGTCATCGAGCGTCTCGAAGCGCGACTGGAACGGCAGCGTCAGGAGGAACCCGGCGAGGATCTGGACACCGGTCTGGAGTACGCGCAGTTCCTGCAGCAGTTCGACCCAGTTGCGGTCCATCCGCTCGGCAAGGGACTCGTCCCTGCCGTAGTTCTTCGGCGCCACTGGGCCAGTCATCGGTACTCCTTCGCAAAATTCTGGAACCAAGGGGACACACCGCAGCATGCGGTCCCACCCTCAACCTAGGCTTGAGAGTTGCCAAAAACAAGTTGGTACTAAGCTTGCTGATGATATTGCGGTTAGGGTAGAAACTGATTACTTGGCTGGGATGGTTTCAGCGGGCCCCGGCCACCCGGGACCGATGAACATCCCGGGAAACCGACACGTTGTTAGGCGGACTATGAGCGACTCAATCGAACGGCAGGACCAGCCCAAGCAGCCCGACCAGCCGCGCGATCCCCGCGCCGGCTACCATTCCGGCCCCTTCCCGGAACAGGTCCAGAAGCAGCCCGGCCTCACCGCGCCCATGGAGCCCAAACCGGACCACGGCGAGGAAAGCTACGGCGGCAGCGGTGCCCTGAGCGGCAAGGCCGCCCTGATCACGGGCGGCGACTCCGGAATCGGCAGGGCGGTGGCGATCGCCTTCGCCCGTGAGGGGGCCGACGTCGCCATCTCCTACCTGCCGGAGGAAGAAGACGACGCGCAGGACACCGCCGGGTGGATCCGGAAGGCCGGCCGCAAGGCCCTGCTGCTCCCCGGCGACGGCCGCAGCGAGGACTTCGCCGCGGACATCGTGAAGGCGGCGCTGGCCGAATTCGGGCGCCTCGACGTCCTGGTGCTGAATGCGGCCTACCAGAAAAACCGCGAGAGCTTCGAATCACTGCCCACCGAAGAGTTTGATCGCGTTTTCAAGACCAATCTGTACTCCCTGCTCTGGACAGCCCGCGCCGCGGTCCCGCATCTGGAAGCGGGTGCGTCGATCATCACCACTGCCTCGATCCAGGCCTTCAACCCGTCCCCGGGACTCATTGACTATGCCATGACCAAGGCGGCCCAGGTGGCTTTCACCAAAGCCCTCGCCCAGGAGCTCGGACCCAAGGGGATCAGGGTCAACGCCGTGGCCCCGGGTCCCATCTGGACACCGCTGATTCCGGCCACCGAATGGCCCGACAAGCTCCCGTCCTTCGGCCAGGACACGCCCCTGCAGCGGGCGGGCCAGCCGGCGGAGCTCGCGGCCGCCTATGTCCTTCTCGCCTCCGACCACGGCTCCTACATTTCCGGGGCCGTCCTTCCGGTCACCGGAGGCAAGGGCCTCTGAACCCACCCGGACCGTCCACTGCCAGCTAGTCCCATTTCCAGCACCAGGAGGAATGACATGACTGAAAACCAGCAGGATCCCAAGACCGTCACCGAGGAAGCGGGCGGCTACGGTACGCCGACCGCCGAGCAGGAGATGGGCGGCGATGAGAAGACATTTGCCCAGCCCCGCGAGGAGGAGGCCTTCGACGCCGCCGGGCTGAACCAGGACAGCCCCGACGGCGAGACGTATCCGGCCGGGGCGCCGGACCTGAGCCAGTTCGGTGCAGAAGACCAAGACAGTGCAGGAGAACCCGGAGCAGGACGCTTCGGAGGAACGGAGGAACAGATGAGTTCAGAAAACGCCAGCGCAACCCCCGGATTCGATCCGGACGACGCGGAGAATTCCGAGACGGCAGTGCCGTCGTCGGAAGCGGAGATGGACGGGGCCAACACGGAAGAGCCCGACGCCGGGCGGCCCTTCTCCTCCGAGTCCGGACAGGACGCGGCGGGTCTGCCGGACGGCTCCGGGACGGACCTGCCGGAGAGCAAGTCGCCGAAGGACCGCGACGATGACAAGGACGCCTTCGACGCCGGCTAGTCCTAGGGCCGCCCCGCCCAGCCGCTGCCGGCGCTGCCGGCCGTGACAGCGGAAAGGCCGGATTCCTGCCCGTGGGCGGAGTCCGGCCTTTCTCGTCTGCGGGATTGCCCGCTCGGCGCGCGCTTCCGGCGGCGTTCTTTAGCGGCGCTTCCTGGGCGGGCGCTTGACGGCTGCCTTGACCGCGGCCGTCGAAGCTGCGGCCGGCGAGGGATCTTCGGTTTCCGGTTCGGCCACCGTGCCGCGCACCTTCGCGATCGCCTTCATGCCGTGGTAGATCACCAGGGCCGCGGCCGAGCCGAGCGCAATCCCGGTGAACTTCAAGTCGCCGATGGTCCAGGTATAGTCGGCAATCCCGACAATAAGGGCGACGGCGGCCGTGGTCAGGTTGATCGAGTTGGAGAAGTTCACCTTGTTCTGGACCCAGATTTTCACGCCCAGCACGCCGATCATGCCGTACAGCATCGTGGCCGCGCCGCCCAGGACGCCGGCGGGCACGGTCGCGATAAGCTCGCCAAACTTCGGCGAGAAGCTCAGGATCACAGCGAAGGCGCCGGCCACCCAGTACGCCGCCGTCGAATACACCTTGGTGGCGGCCATGACGCCGATGTTCTCGGCGTACGTGGTGGTCCCGGACCCGCCCCCAAGACCGGCAAGCACGGTGGCGGCGCCGTCGGCCAGCAGCGCGCGGCCGGAGACGCCGTCGAGGTTCTGCCCCGTCATGGCGGACACGGACTTCACGTGGCCGATGTTCTCCGCCACCAGCACCAGTACGACCGGCACGAAGAGGCCCACGACGCCCAGGTGGAATTCGGGGGTCTGGAAATGCGGCAGGCCCACCCACGCGGCACTGTCCACCTTGGAGAAGTCCACCTCGCCCCGGATCATCGCAACCAGGTAGCCCACCAGGACGCCCACCAGGATGCTCAGCCGGCCCAGCATGCCGCGGAACAGCACGCTGACCACGATGATGACGGCCAGGGTGATGAAGGCGGTGACGGGGGCCTGGTCGAAGTTGGCCTTCGCCGCGGGCGCCAGGTTCAGGCCGATCAGCGCCACGATCGCGCCGGTCACGATCGGCGGCATGACCCGGTTGATCCAGCCGGCGCCGAACTTCTGCACTACGGCGCCGACGACGGCGAGGGTCGCGCCCGCCAGCACCCCGCCGCCGAGTGCCCCGGGGACGCCGAACTGCTGCTGGGAAGCCATGATCGGGGCGATGAACGCGAAGCTGGAACCGAGGTAGCTGGGCACCCGTCCCTGCGTGATGACCAGGAACAGGAGCGTGCCAATGCCGGAGAAGAACAGGGTGGTGGCTGGCGGCATGCCCGTGATGATCGGGACCAGGAAGGTGGCACCGAACATGGCCACAACATGCTGCATCCCGATCCCTACCGTCAGGGGCCAGGTGAGCCGCTCATCCGGCCTGACGACCTCGCCGGGGCGGACGGACTTGCCGTTGCCGTGGAGCTTCCATTTGGTGCCGAGCATGCTCATGCCGGGAGCCTTTCAGAGAATGTGGGGCGGGCGGGAAGGAATCTTCCGGAGCAACTTTACCGCGCAGCATTTACCGGCCGTCCCGCCGGGCCGGCGTGGTGCGCGCCGGGCGATGTGCCCGAGGTCACAGGACGCAGCGGGAAGCAGGCGCGGTCCGTTGAAGTTGCAACTATTGACAGCAGGAGACGCCGGCCGCCCAAGAGTGCGCCGGCCCAGCGAAAGGGATGCCCATGACACTCGCCCACGATGAAGCAGTAATCGAGGCCGCCGCCGTCGACGCCATCTTCGCCGAAGCCCGCACGGCGAACGCCTTCACCGGCGACGTCACCGACGAGCAGGCCCGCGCGATTTACGAACTGACGAAGTTCGGCCCCACGGCCTTCAACTCCCAGCCGCTGCGCGTTACGTACGTGCGTTCCGACGAAGCCCGCGCCACGCTCGTTGATGCGCTGGCCGCCGGGAACCGCGCCAAGACGGCATCAGCTCCGCTCGTCGCGGTCCTGAGCTACGACACCGCCTGGCAGAACCAGTGGGACGCGTTCCTTCCCGGCTACAACGCCCCCAAGGCCATGTATGACGCCGCGCCGGATCTCGCCGCGGCCACCGGCAACAACAACGCCCACCTGCAGGCCGGCTACTTCATCCTCGCGGTCCGCACCCTGGGCCTCGCGGCAGGTCCCATGACCGGTGCCGACTTCGCCAAGATCGACGCCGCGTTCTTCCCCGACGGGAGCCAGAAGAGCTTCCTGGTGGTCAACATCGGCCAGCCCGGGGCAGACGCCTGGGGCGAAGCAAAGCCGAAATTCGCCTACGAGGACGTTGTCCGCACCGTCTAACAGCCACCGTTCTCCGGCGCTGTCCACCCGCGGAGGTGCCTCCGGCGCTGTCCACCCGCGGAGGTGCCTCCGGCGCTGTCCACCCGCGGAGGTGCCTCCGGCACCATGGGGGACAGGCCGGAGGCACGCGGGATGCGATTCTGCGGTTCAGCGCAAGGCCCACATCCAGGGCCACTTCCCATTTTAGTCCCCGCCGTCGCCGCCGGCACTGTGCGTTTGCCGCGCCCGCCCGGCCCCGGAGGTGCCGCGGGGTGGCACACTTTTCCCATGCGGAACCTGATCGCGGTGGCCTTCGTGGAACCGGTAGCCGAGGGGCTCGAGTTTCCCCGGGATGACTGGCCGCTGCACCTCACCCTGGTCAAGTTCGACGTGGCTAAGGTCGGCGTGGTGAAGTCCGACGACATTGTGAAGTCCGACGACATTGTGAAGTCCGACGTCGTCGAACCCGGCCAGGAAACCCGCGCGGAACCCGGGCCGGGCACGCCGCCGGCCGCGGGCGATCCCCTCGCCGACCATATCGCCGCCCTCATGGCGGACCCGGTCGCCGCTGCCCTGGGCTGCCGGATCAACGTGGGCGGCGAAGCCGGGTTCGGGCGCGCAGGGTCCATCCCGGTCAACCTGATTGAACCCAGCGATGAGCTGCAGGTCCTCCACAATGAGCTGGTCCGGATCGTGGATCAGCTGCCCGGCCGGATCTCAACCCCCGCCTACACCCTGGAGGGGTACCGGCCGCACGTCTCGCACCACGGCGACAAACGGCTTCGGCAGGGCGACACGTTCGCGCTTGACCGAATAGCGCTCGTGGACATGGCGCCCGACGGCGGGCACGCCACGCGCCGGATCCTGAAGTTGTGGACCGTGGGCCAGGCGTAGGCGCCAGAATGGCCTCTTGGGAGGGCCCGACGTCATATCCGGGACGCCGGCGCTGGATTCCTGCGGACCGGGTGCCATACTTGGGTCAACTTCGGCAGCCATTCGACGGTTATTCGATGACGAAGTGAGTATTCGGGCAAATCACAGCGGACCGGGGGGACCACTAAATGATGCTTGACGCCGCGACACTGCGGGTTGCCTTGGCGCTTGTCGACCTCACACTGCTCATGCTTTTCTACTTCATCACGTTCCGGCGCACCCGGTCGCACTACAGCGGCTGGTGGTGCATGGCGCTCCTGCTGTTCCTGGTCGGCAATGCCGCGTACCTGCTGGACGGTACGGCGCACCAGGGGTGGGCCATCCCTGCCGGCAACGTGCTTCTGGTCGCCGGTGCCGCCAGCATCTGGGCCGGCGGACGGTCCCTCCGCGCGCCTTCCCTCCGGCCCTGGCAGCTCGCGGCCGGTCCTGCCGCCACCGCCGTCGCTTCTTTTATCGACCACCCGGCCACCAACGTCTGGGCGGGAGGCCCGGTATACTTGGGATTCATGGCCGTGTTGATCGGCCTGGGATCCCGGGAGCTGTTCCTGCTCGAGCGCGACTACTCGCGGGTCCACCGCCCCCTCGCAGTGGGCGCCGGCATCCTGGCCGTGTTCTACCTGGGCCGGCTCGTCGCTTTCCTGGCGAACGGACCGGACGGTGCCGTCTTCACGTCGGTGTTCGGCTCCGTCCCCATGACGGTGTTCTCGACGATCACGCTGGTGGTTGCTTCCTTCACCATGGCCGAGCTGAGCTACGAACAGCAGACCCAGGATCTCCGGTCCCGGGCCACCGTGGACGGCCTCACGGGCCTGCTCAACCGTTCTGCGTTCCTGGACCTCGCCGAAAATGAACTGCGCCGTTTGCGCCGCACCGGCACCACGGCATCGATCATCCTCGCGGACCTGGACCACTTCAAGGCCATCAACGATCAGTTCGGCCACTCGGCCGGGGACTCCGCCCTGCAGGCCTTTGCCAGGGCCTGCGCCGGCACCGTCCGCTCCACCGACCTCGTGGGCCGCTACGGCGGTGAGGAATTCATCCTCCTGCTCCCTGGCGTCACGCCGGACCGGGCACGGGAAATCGCTGCCGACATCAGCGTCCGGCTCCATCAATCCGGGTCCGCAGTCATTCCCCGGCTGCCCACCGTGAGCTACGGCATCGCGTCCACCGGCGCCGGACCGGGCAGCCTCGACGCCGCAGTGATCTCGGCCGACGCGGCCCTCTACCAGGCAAAGACGCTTGGCAGGGACCGCGCCGAGCTGGCCACCGGCGGCTGAACTACGAGATAACCCCGTCCACCAGCGCCTTCGCCTCGGCCTGGACCTGCTTGAGGTGGTCGGCACCCTTGAAGGACTCGGCGTAGATCTTGTAGACGTCTTCCGTGCCGGAAGGCCGGGCTGCGAACCAGGCGTTTTCGGTAACGACCTTGAGGCCGCCAATCGCGGCGCCGTTGCCCGGCGCTTCGGTCAGTTTGGCCGTGATCGTTTCGCCGGCCAGTTCGGTCGCGGTGACGTCCGACGGCGAGAGCTTGCCCAGCGCCGCCTTCTGCTCCCGGGTGGCGGCCGCGTCGATGCGGGCGTAGACGGGGTCGCCGAACTGGTCGGTGAGGCCCTTGTACAGCTGCGACGGTGATTTGCCCGTCACCGCCGTGATCTCCGAGGCCAGCAGGGCCAGCAGGATGCCGTCCTTGTCTGTGGTCCAGACGCTCCCGTCCATCTTGTTAAAGGAGGCACCGGCGGATTCCTCGCCGCCGAAGGCGCCCTCTCCGGACAGCAGCCCGGGGACGAACCACTTGAAGCCCACGGGCACTTCGACAAGTTTGCGGCCCAGGCTCTCGGCCACGCGGTCGATGATGGATGAGGAAACCAGGGTCTTGCCGATCACGGACTGCGGGTTCCAGCCGGTCCGGTGCCGGTACAGATAATCGATGGCGACGGCGAGGTAGTGGTTCGGGTTCATCAGCCCGCCCTGTCCATCAACAAAAGGTGTGACGATCCCGTGGCGGTCGGCGTCGGCGTCGTTGCCGGTGGCGACGTCGAACTTGGCGCCCTCGGACATGCGGTTGATCAGGGACGCCATCGCCGACGGCGAGGAGCAGTCCATCCGGATCTTCTCGTCCCAGTCCAGCGTCATGAAAGCCCACTGGGGGTCGACGGTGGGATTGACCACGGTGAGGTTCAGGTGGTGGCGCTCACCGATTTCACCCCAGTAGTCCACCGACGCTCCGCCCATCGGGTCGGCGCCGATCCGGACGCCCGCCTCGCGGATCGCATTGAGATCCAGTACCGAGGGGAGGTCATCGACGTAGCTGCTCAGGAAGTCGAACTTGCCGGTGGTCCCGGCGGCGAGGGCCTCGGCCACAGGAATCCGCTTGACGCCGCGCAGGCCGTTTTCCAGCAGCTCGTTGGCGCGGTTGGCGATCCAGCCGGTGGCGTCGGTGTCCGCGGGGCCGCCGTGCGGAGGGTTGTACTTGAACCCGCCGTCGCCCGGGGGGTTGTGGCTGGGGGTCACCACGATGCCGTCGGCCTGCGGCGCGCCGGGGGCGGCCTTGCGGTTGTGCGTCAGGATGGCGTGGCTCAGGGCGGGGGTGGGCGTGTAGCCGTGGCGGGCGTCGATGAGGACGTGCACACCGTTGGCGGCCAGCACCTCAAGGGCGGAGTTTTGTGCGGGCTCGCTCAGGCCGTGGGTGTCCTTGGCCATGTAGAGGGGGCCGGTGATGCCCTGGCCTGCCCGGTATTCCACGATCGCCTGCGTGATGGCGAGGATGTGGGGTTCGTTGAAGGACGCCTTCAGGCTCGATCCCCGGTGCCCGGAGGTGCCGAAGGCCACCCGCTGGCCCGGGTCCGAGAGGTCCGGCGAAACGTCGTAATACGCATCCAAAAGCGCAGTGAGGTCAACAAGGTCTTGGGGTTGGGCAACAGTGCCCGCGCGGCTAGCCATGGCACCAGCATGCCAGACGAGGGCGGGGTGCAACACGGTTTCGCGCCAAACCCGTTCCTGTGACGAAAGAAAACCCGCCAATAGGCCCGGTCCCAAGCCAACCGTGCGGCGGTACGCTGGATCCAGAGACTTCTTGAGGGGACAAGCCATGACTGAACAGCCAAAACAAGGCAAAGACGAGACCCCGGAGGGCTACCAGCCGACCCTGCGCCTCCCGGACCAGCAACCTGACGTTCCGCCGGGGCAGGCACCACCGGCCGGCCAGGACCAGGGACCGTCGGCGACGCAGCAGTTCGCGCAACCCGAATCCCCGCAGCAGCCCTACACAAGCCAGCAGCCCTACACAGGCCAGCAGCCAGGCCAGCAGCCCGACACGGGCGAGCAGCCCCGCGTCGGGCAGCCTTACCCGGGACAGCAGCCCTACACCGGACAGGCGGCACATGACCGCGGCCAGTACGCAAGCCCGTACCCCCCGATCTACGGCCAGCCGGCCGCGCCGTATGGCCAGCCGTCGCCGTATGCCCAGCCGGGCAGCCCCAACGCCTACGGCCAGCCCGCATACTACGGCGCGCCGCAGTCGCCCAAGAGTCTGAGCATCGCCAGCATGTGCTGCGGCATCGCCGCGCTGGTGGGCTTCGGATTCTTCCTGCTCCCGCAGCTGGCCGCCGTGATTCTGGGGCACATGGCCCTGCGGCGCGAACCGGCCGGCCGGGGCATGGCGATCGCCGGCCTGGTGATGGGGTACGTGGGCATCGCCGTGACCATCCTGGTCCTGGTCATTTTCGGACTGGTCATAGGCACCGCGCGCAACAGCGGGTACGGAGCCTAGGTCTGCCCTGCGGCGGCGGAGCCGCGCCGGGTCAGGCTGTCAGGGCAGCCACCAGGGGCTTCGCGTTGGCCTCAAGCCAGGCGCGCCGGCGGTTGATCTGGCCGCCCACGCCGTCCTGCCACATCCGCGCCCAGCCCCCGCCCAGGGCCGCGGCGTTGTGCCGCATCCGCTCGTAGCCGAGCGCCGCGGCGTCGATCCCGGCGCCGGGCACCCGGCGTCGTTCATCATCGCTCCAGCCGTAGGCGTCGGCGAAGACGCGCAGCCGGTGGAACGGATTCTGGTCTTCCCAGCCCGGCCACGCATCTGACGGGTCGCGGAGCGGCACCCAGTGCATGGCGGTGTTGAGCGAATCGTGAAGTGCCGTGGCGGGTCCGGCGAGGTCAAAATCCACCAGTCCCGCGGCCACGCCGTCCCGGACCACCACGTTCTGGGGTGTCACGTCCAGGTGGCAGATGAGTCCGGCGGCGTCGGTGGGGTTCGGCCGGACCGGCCGGGGCGGAAACGCGTGGGCCCGCGGCACGAAGCCCGCGGACGCGGTGTGCAGGCGCCGCACCAGGCGGGCCACGGAGGCCAGCAGGTCCTCGGACTGGACCCAGGGTTCCGGCGGCGACCCGGCGCAGTCTCCCGGCACGAAGGTCAGGACGTCCCTGCCCTGCGTGTCGCGGCCGAGGAATCGGGGGGAGCCCTCAAAACCGGCGTCGTCCAGCCAGTCGAGGTACCCGGCGACGGCGAGGGATTGCGGCTGGTGCGGGCGGCGGATAGTTCCGCCAACCCGCACCACGCCGTCGGTGACATCGCCTGCCGGCATGAGTTCGACGTCGGACGCCTCGCCGGGGGCGGGGGTGTAGACGCGCGAAGCAACCGGAACCCGACGTGCGGTGCTCATCGGGTCAGCGTACGCCGCCCATGAGCTTCTTGATCGCCGGTGAGGCGACCGCCAGACCCACAGCCAGCAGCATTGCGGTTCCGCCGATGCCGATGAAGTAGGGCAGCTCGTCCTGCGGGTTGTACAGACCGGACAGGATGCCGGCCAGGGTGGTGCCCAGGGACACGGACAGGAAGAACAGCGCCACCATCTGGGTGTGGAAGGCCTTGGGCGCCAGCTTGGTGGTCACAGACAGGCCGATGGGGGAAAGGAACAGCTCTGCAAGCGTGAACAGAAGCAGGATGCCAACCAGAGCCAGCAGCGGGGTCTTGCCACCGCCGGCCAGCGGGATGAAGGCCAGGAACGCAAGGCCCATCACGAACAGGCCGATCGAGAACTTCAGGGCCGAACCGGGCTGCTTGCGGCCGAGCCGGGTCCAGAGTGCGGCCATGATGCCGGCGAAGATGATGATGAACACCGGGTTGATGGACTGGACCCAGGCGGCAGGCATTTCCCAGCCGAACAGGTTCCGGTCCAGCTTTTCCTCTGAGTACACGGCGATGAAGGTGAACTGCTGCTGGAACAGGGCCCAGAACGCGGCGGAGGCGATGTACAGCGGGATGAATGCCGCGACCCGTCCGCGCTCGGTGGGGGTGACCTTCTTGCTGCTGAAGATCAGCGCGAAGTACAGCACCGACGCGCCGATTGCGGCGTAGGCCATGGACATGGCCAGATTTTCGGCGTTGACCGTGCCGGTCACGAGCAGCACGGCGATGATCACGGCGATGCCGGCGAAGACCAGGCCGTAGCGGGTGCGCTGGGCGGCCGGGAGGGGGTTCGGTACCCGGTGTGCTTCTTCGGGCAGCTTCTTGCGGCCCAGCGAGTAGATGACAAGGCCAATGGCCATGCCGACGGCGGCGGCGCCGAAGCCCCAGTGGAAGCCCTGGCTTTCCTGCAGCCAGCCCGTGACCAGCGGGCCGATCAGCGCACCGGCGTTGATGCCCATGTAGAAGATGGAGAACCCGGCGTCGCGGCGTTCGTCCTTCTCCCCATACAGGCTGCCGACGAGGGCGGTGGCATTGGCCTTCAGGCCGCCGGAGCCGACGCCCACCAGGACCAGTCCGGCGATCAGGCCAGGTATGCCGGGCACAAGTGCCAGCCCGATGTGGCCGGCCATGATCAGAACGGCAGCGCCGAAGAGCACCCGCTCGGACCCGAAGAGCCGGTCCGCGAGCCAGGCGCCGAGGATTGTGGAGAGGTAGACGCCGCCACCGTAGGCGCCGACGAGGCCGGCCGCCAAAGCTTGTGGAATCTCAAGGCCGCCCTGGGCAGCCGTGAAGTACATGTAGTAGAGGAGGATCCCCTGCATTCCGTAGAAGGAGAAGCGCTCCCACATCTCTACGGAGAAAAGGCTGGCCAGCATCTTTGGGTGGCCAAAAAACGAGGTGTCGCCCGGTGTCTTCGTGGGGGGACGTAACGAGGGATCGCCCGGCGTTATAGCGGGGGGATTGGATAAATGAGTTGTGCTCATTTACTTAATGGTGACATTGTGACGCGCGATTGTCACATTCGAGCAGGCCCGAGGCAAGCAACCCGGATGGTGTTTCGCCTCTCGTTCGCCTCTGTTTCGGCCGATTTCGCGGGGCGTCCCGGGGTGGCGGCTGTGTCCTAGGCGGGCTCGCCGGCGGGCTCCTGGGCGGGCTCGCCGCCGTCGAACATGATGATCTGCCGGATGGCGTGGCCGTCTGCCAGCTGGTCCATGGCCCGGTTGATGTCGGCCAGGGCGATCCGGTCCGAGATGAGCTCCTCGACGGGCAGTTTCCCCTCCCGCCACAGCTGGGCGTATTTCGGGATGTCCCGCGACGGGACGGCGGAGCCCAGGTAGCTGCCCACGATTGTCCGGGCTTCGGCGGTGACGGTCAGCGGCGCCAGCTGGGCGCGGGCCTCGGGGGAGGGCAGTCCCGCCGTGACGGTGGTGCCGCCGGGGGAGGTGGCGGCGAACGCGGTCTCGAACGCGCGGGCATTTCCCGCGCACTCGATCACGAACCTGGCTTTGACCCCGCCGTCGAGGACCTGCTGCGGGGTGTACGTCTCGTGGGCGCCGAGGCGGCGGGCGTGATCGAGTTTCTGCTCCAGCGTGTCCACAGCGACAATGCGCGAGATTCCTTGCGAGACGGCGGTGATGAGCGCCGCCATGCCCACCCCTCCGAGGCCGACGATCATGATGCTGTCCTGCGGGCGGGGCCGGGCCGCGTTGAGCACCGCGCCGCCGCCGGTCAGCACGGCGCAGCCCAGCACTGCCGCAATGTCCGCGGGGATGTCGTCGTCCACCGGCACGGCGGAAGCGCGGTCCACGACGGCGTGGGTGGCGAAGCCTGAGACGCCCAGGTGGTGGTGGACGGGCTCGCCGCCGCGGCTCAGGAGCCGGGATCCGTGCAGCAGGGTCCCGTCGTTGTTGCTCTTGGAGCCTGCCGTGCAGGGCAGCCGGCCGTCCTCGGCGCAGTTCGCGCAGTTCTCGCAGCGGGGCAGGAAGGACATGACCACGCGCTGGCCGGGCTGCAGGTCCGTGACCCCGGAACCGACCGCCACGATGCGGCCCGCGGCCTCGTGGCCCAGCAGCATGGGCACCGGCCGGACCCGGTTGCCGTCGACGACGCTCAGGTCCGAATGGCAAATCCCGGCGGCCTCCATCCGGACAAGGATCTCGGTGGGCCCGGGGGCCGCCAGTTCCAGCTCGGAGATGCTGATCGGCCTGGACTCCGCAAAGGGGCGGGGGCGGCCGATTTCCTCAAGTACTGCACCGGTGATCTTCATCGATCCTCTTTCGCCGCCTCGTCGGGTTTGAGTGAACGATAGCCGCCGGCCGCCGCCAGCGTCCATTTGGGGGGAGGCCCGACGGCTGCCGCGGGCACGGGGTGGCTGGTTTCCTGGGCCTCACCGGGGGACATGCCCGTTTTTGGTGCCCGGGGGTGCGTGTTGGCTGAGTTCCTGAATGCCAGTTGGGGACATGCCCATTTTTGGTCCCCGGGCGTGGACATCATGGCATTATGTCCACTCGTCACAGCCAGGGGCGGACATGTCCGTGACGAGCGCTGGACATGTCCTTTGCGCGGAGTTAGGGGCGGGCGGGTCCGATCTGCGGCGCGAGGAACGGGCATGTCCCGACTGGTGGTGGATGGGCATGTCCGGTGCCCGATGTGAGCGCCGGACATGTCCCGCGCGCGGCGTCAGGAGTGGGCATGTCCCCGGGCGGGTGCCGGGTCCATGGCTAGAAGCCCAATTGGGCGGCCACCTGCAGCAGGAGCCCCTCGGAGCCCATCGGCCCGATCAGCTGGATGCCCATCGGCAGGCCGGAACCAGGGGCGCCGCCGGTCCAGTGCACCGGGATGCTGATGGCCGGCAGCCCGCAGACGTTGACCATGGATGACCACGGCGCGTACTCGCACTGTTTGCGGTAGTCGCCGTCGGCGTCGCCCGCCCATTCCGCGGCCGGCCAGTAGCCTCCGCCGTGGGTCGCGCCCGTGAACCAGCCCACCGGGCGGGGCGTCTGTGCCAGGGCCGGCGTCACCATGAGGTCCCATTGGGCGTACTGGGCAATCGTGTCCTGCTGGAACTGCCGGAGGAACCCGAGGGATTCGTTGACTTTGGCTGCACTGCGCTGCTGTGCCCGCCGGCGGAAAGTCCTGGTGAGCGGCGTCAGGAGCGCCTCGCGCTGCGGCGAGATGCGCGCGCTGCCAATGCCTGCCGTCCACGCTGCGGTGAAGGCATCCGGGTAGCGGTTGTCGTAGCGAATCGCGGCTTCCGAGGTCTCGTGCCCCGCCGCCTCCAGCCGCGAGACGCCATCCGCGAGTGCGTCGAGCGCCTCACTGTCCGGGATGAAGGGAAACTTCGCTTGCCACGGGCTGTCGAGACTTACGCCGATCCTCAGCCGGCGGGGCTCCCTGGCGGTTAGTTCGTGGTAGCTGGCGTGCGCCCGGCCGCCCATGCCCGGACCGCCGGCACCGGGTTCGCCCGCACCCTCGTTGCCGGGGCCCGGCACCAATGCATCCAGCAGCAGCGCGGCGTCGGCGGCGGAGCGGGCGAGCGGTCCGGCAACCACTAGCTGCGCGGGATCGCCCGAGCTTTCCCCGGCCGGCACAAGCCCACGTCCGGGCTTCAACCCGACCAGCCCGCATGCCGCGGCCGGGATCCGCACGGAGCCCCCGCCGTCGGACCCGGGGGCGAACGGCAACAGCCCCGCGGCCACCGCCGCCGCGCTGCCGCCCGAGGAGCCGCCCGAACTGCGGCTGAGTGCATACGGATTGCGCGACGGCGGGGCGATCCGGTTCTCGCTGTAGGCGGTCAGGCCGAACTCCGGGACCTGCGTCTTGCCCAGCGAGAGGACCCCGGCGGCCTTGAGCGCGGCGGGAACCGCGCCGTCGGCCAGGGCCGGCTTGCGTTCCAGGGCCGCGCTTCCATGCGTGGTGATGATCCCTGCCACATCCGTCAGGTCCTTGAAGGCGACCGGCATTCCATGCAGCGGGGGCAAGGCCCCGCCGTTTCGGTTCCGGAGGGCGTAGCGCCGGTCAGCTGCCGTGGCGTCTTTCCGGGCCTGGTCCGCGGTGACAGTGATGAAGGCGCCGAGGTGCGGATTCTGGGCGTCGATCCGGTCCAGGAAATGATCGGTGGCGGCCCTGGCGGACAGCTCTCCTGAACGGAGCGCGTCGCGCAGCTCGACGGCGGAGAGCTCGTGGATTTCAGCCAAGGAGGCGGGACTCCGGCCGTAGGTGGGGCCGCGCGGGCCGGCTGCCCGGGGGACATGCCCATTCCTGGGAGGGGCGGAAGGGCACATTGGCATCATGCCCAGCGCTCGCGGCCAGGGGAGGGCATGTCCCGTGGCGGGGGCCGCGGCCCGGCCGCTCCGCGGGGTGTTCGGCAGCCATGAGGTCTCCTTTGCGGTCCCCAGAAGCGTAACGTGCCGCCAGCGGGGGCGCGCTGCCAGCGGCGGGGGATACGCTGGGATCGGAGCTTGAATTCTGCGGAAAGGGTCAACATGAGCGACTTCCAGAGCGTAAGCGTGTCTGGCATCCCCGACGGTGCCAAGATCGTGGACGTCCGCGAGGACTACGAGTGGGTTGCGGGCCACGCCGAGGGTGCCCTGCACATTCCCATGGACCAGTTGCCGGCCCGGATCGAGGAACTGGACCCGGACGAGGACGTCTACGTCATCTGCCGCACCGGCGGCCGCTCCTTCCGGGCCACCCAGTGGCTGGTCGGGATGGGATATTCCGCCGTGAATGTGGGCGGCGGCATGGACCAGTGGGTCGAGACCGGCATGCCGCTGGTGTCCGACAACGGCCTCAAACCGGTCGTCCTGTAACTGAACAAGGAAGAACTGATGCCCGCACCAACGCCCACCTACACATTCCTCGGACCCGAGGGCACCTTCACCGAGGCGGCCCTGATGCAGGTCCCGGACGCGGCGGAGGCCATCCGCATCCCGTCCTCGAATGTGAACACGGCGCTGGACAAGGTGCGGGACGGTTCCGCCGATGCGGCCATGGTGCCGATCGAGAACTCGGTCGAGGGCGGGGTCACCGCCACCCTGGACGCCATCGCCACCGGCCAGGACCTCAGGATCCTCCGCGAGGCCCTGGTGCCCATCAGCTTCGTCCTGGTGGCCAGGCCCGGCGTGGCGCTCGGGGACATCCGGCGCGTCTCCACCCACGGGCATGCCTGGGCCCAGTGCAGGCTCTGGGTGGACGCAAATATTCCCAATGCGGAATACATCCCCGGTTCGTCCACCGCCGCTGCCGCCATGGGTTTGCTGGATGGCGACGGCGCCCACTACGACGCCGCGATCTGCGCCCCGATCGTGGCCACCGAGCAGCCCGGCCTGAAGGTGCTGGCGGAAAACATCGGCGACAACCCCGGAGCCGTCACCCGGTTCGTGCTGGTGGGCCGCCCGGGCGAACTGCCGGCCCCCACCGGAGCCGACAAGACCACTGTCGTGGTGCCGCTGCCCGAAGACCGGCCGGGCGCGCTGATGGAGATCCTGGACCAGTTCGCCACCCGCGGCGTGAACCTGAGCCGGATCGAATCCCGGCCCACCGGGCAGTACCTGGGCCACTATTTCTTCAGCATTGACGCCGACGGCCATGTCGCCGACGCCCGGGTGGCCGACGCGCTGGCAGGTCTTCACCGGATCAGCCCGGCCACCCGCTTCCTCGGGTCCTACCGGCGTGCCGACGGCCGCCGGACCAGCGTCGCACCGCATACCTCCGACCAGGCATTCCGCGCCGCGCATGCGTGGGTGAAAGACATACTGGACGGCGCATCTGCTCTGCCGAAATATACCCCGGGGGCTTCGCCCAGAGCGTAGGCAAATGCCATATGGCGCACTTCCACCCCCTCCCAACTGTGCGTATGCTTGCCTGATCCATATTGGGGAATTCCCCTACGGGAGGGAGCGGGTCATGTCAGGCACCAGCACAGAAAATGACGGCCAGGGAATGATTGTCAATCCCAAGCCGACAGCTGAAAATCAGGACTGGGACGGCGACGACGCCGACCGCGCGGACCGCCTGCGCTTCGAAGAGGAGCAGGCAATGATCCGTGAGCAGTCCGAAGCCCGGGCCGCCAAGGCTGCGGCCGAGGCGAAGAAAGCGGCAGAGGCCAAGAAGGCCGCCAGCGCCTAGCCCCTCGCCCCTGGCGCGCTGCAGCAGCACGCTCCAGGCACCGTCGGCCTAGCGCCCTACGGTGCCGTCCTTGACCCGGACCAGCAGGGATCCCGGGTCCACCTCGACGGTGAGCATCGTGGCCTCGCCGGAAGGATCGCCGTCGACCTGGGTGGGCATAGGTTCCGGGCACCGGATGGTGATCTTGCCGCACCGGTAATACGTCATGACCGGCAGGTCCTTCTTGTGCTTCAGGACGATCTTTGTGTACATGGCCAGCCAGCCGATCGCACTGCGCGGGCTCATCACCACCACGTCCAGCATCCCGTCATCGATCATGGCCTGCGGGATGAAGTCGATTCCCCCGGGGATCAGGCCGCAGTTCGCGAACAGGACGCTGCGGATCTTCCGGGCCTGCTCAGGCTGGCCATCCAGCGCGATGGAGACCTTCTTGCGGCGCCCCAGCAGGTGCCGGGCCCCGGCTTCCGTGTATGCCAGCC
This sequence comes from Arthrobacter sp. 49Tsu3.1M3, assembly GCF_900168135.1. Classification (NCBI taxonomy): domain Bacteria; kingdom Bacillati; phylum Actinomycetota; class Actinomycetes; order Micrococcales; family Micrococcaceae; genus Arthrobacter; species Arthrobacter sp. 49Tsu3.1M3. The sequence goes on along the minus strand of NZ_FUZD01000021.1, from coordinate 30,077 downwards.
AGCCCACCGCCCGCTTCAGGCCGTCAAGGGTGTCGCTGACTACTTCGGCGTCCATGCCGATGCCCGCAATCACCAGGAACGTGTGTTGCGCGGACTCCCCGGTGAGGGAATTTTCCAGGGTGATCCGCGCCGTATCGATGAACCGCTGGTGCCCGAACAGGGCGGCCTGCACGTTGCCGGGCAGGTCGTTGACCTCCAGATGCACATTGCGGGCCAGGAGGTTCGCGGTGCCCAGCGGGATCACGCCCATGGCGGTGTCCGTCCCGGCGAGGACCTCCGCCACCACGCGTACGGTACCGTCGCCGCCGCCGGCCAGGACGACGTCGGCCCCGTAGGCCACCGCGGCCCGCGCCTGCGAGAAGCCGGGGTCCTCCGCGGTGGTTTCAAAGATGCGGGGCGCCGGCCATCCGGCCGCCGCGCACGAGGCTTCGATCTGGCGCCGGGCCTCGGCGGACTTGGCCTTGATGGGGTTCAGGACCACGGCCACCTTCTGGCGGCCCGGGCCCGGGCTGTGGGTTTCCTCCCATACGGCACGGCGGGTGTGCTTGACCTTCAGCCGGCGCACCCCCCACCAGCTGGAGGCGGCAAAGACCAGGGCCCCAGCGATGACGAGGTAGAGCAGCCAGTCGCGCATTGTGATCCAACAGTATCCCGCCAGTGCATGCAGGCCGGCTTGCCGGGCAACCGTGACCGGATTGGATACTCTTGTCTGGTGATCGACGTAAAAGACCTCAGCGAAAATCCGGACAAGTTCCGTGCCAGCCAGCGCGCCCGAGGCGCCGACGAATCCGCGGTGGACGCGATCATCGCTGGGGACTCTGCCCGGCGGGCAGCCCTGATCCGGTTCGAGAACCTGCGGGCCGAGCAGAATGCGTACGGCAAGAAGGTCGCCCAGGCCAAGGGCGAGGAAAAGCAGGCCCTCCTCGCCGAGGTCAAGGCTCTGGCGGCCTCCGTCAAAGCGGCGTCCGCCGAGGCCGATCTCGTCCAGGCCGCCCAGGACGAACTCCTCCGGACCATCCCCAACCTGATCGAGGACGGCGTCCCGGCCGGCGGCGAGGACGACTACATTGTGGTCAAGACCGTGGGCACGCCGCGCGAATTCCCCGACTTCGAGCCGAAGGACCACCTCGAGATCGGTGAGCTGATCGGGGCCATCGACATGGAACGCGGGGCGAAGGTTTCCGGTTCACGCTTCTACTTCCTGCGCGGCGTCGGCGCCCGGCTGGAAATGGCGTTGCTCCAGATGGCCATGGAACAGGCGATCGACGCCGGGTTCGTCCCCATGATCACGCCCACCCTCGTCCGCCCGGAAACCATGCAGGGCACGGGCTTTGACGTCAAGCACGACGCCGAGATCTACCGTCTCGCCGAAGACGACCTGTACCTCGTGGGCACTTCGGAGGTGGCCCTCGCCGGCTACCACGCTGACGAGATCCTGGACCTTTCCTCCGGCCCCATCCGCTACGCCGGCCAGAGCTCGTGCTACCGGCGCGAGGCGGGCTCGCACGGCAAGGACACCCGCGGCATCATCCGGGTCCACCAGTTCAACAAGGTGGAGATGTTCATCTACACCACGGTTGAGGACGCTGCCGCCGAGCACGCCCGCCTGCTGGCATGGGAAGAGGAGATGCTGGCCAAGTGCGAGCTCCCGTACCGCGTCATTGACACCGCCGCCGGCGATCTGGGCAACTCGGCGGCCCGGAAGTTTGACTGTGAGGCCTGGGTCCCCACCCAGGGCGCATACCGGGAGCTGACCTCGACGTCGAACTGCACCACGTTCCAGGCGCGCCGGCTGAACATCCGGGAACGGGTTCTGAACGAGGACGGTGCGCCCAAGGGCACTCGGGCTGTCGCCACCCTCAACGGCACCCTGGCCACCACCCGCTGGATCGTCGCCATCCTGGAGCACCACCAGAACCCCGACGGCTCCGTCAACGTGCCCGCCGCCCTGCAGAAGTACCTCGGCGGCATGACCGTCTTCCCCGTCCTCTAACCCACGTCCCGACCCCAGCCAGGCCTCCGATGGCCGCCGGGTAAACATCCACAGCGGGGAGATTTTGTGGGTGTTTACCGCAAGTTCACGCCTTGCTGTGGCGTGTGTCCTAGCGGCAGTCGGGGGTCTCTGCTCTACTTGTGAGATGACAACAATGACTGAATCCTCAGTCGCCGGCAACGATGACCGGCGCACCACACACCAGAACACGACAGACCAGAACACGGCAGACCAGAACACGGCGGCCCCGGCCAGCGCGGCCCGGGCGGCCAACTCCCGGAACCGCGCCGGCGACAAGATGCTGATCGCCCTGGACGTCGATGGCACCCTCGTGGACCACGACGGGCACATGTCGGTTCCTGTCCGCGAGGCCGCCCAGGCCGTGGTGGCTGCAGGCCACCACGTCATGATCGCGACCGGCCGCTCCCTCAACGCCACGTTGCCCGTCATCGAACACATCGGGATCGAGAACGGTTACGCCGTGTGCTCCAACGGCGGGGTGATCCTGCGCGTCGACTCCGGCCTGCCCGAGGGCTACGAAATCCTCCACAAGGCAACGTTTGACCCCGGGCCGGTTCTTCGCGCGCTGCGCAAGCGGCTCCCCTCGGCCAAGTACGCGCTCGAGGACGGGGACGGCAACTTCCTGTCCACGGAACGCTTCCAGGACGCCAGCTTCGGCGTCGAAGCGGTCGGCGTCGACTTCCAGACCATGCTGGAGGCAACCGCCGTGCGCGTGGTGGTCTTCAGTTCGGAGAACACGCCCGAAGAATTCAACACCGCGATCCGCCACATCGGGCTCGCCGGCGTCACGTATTCGGTGGGCTGGACGGCGTGGCTGGACATCGCCGCCGCCGGTGTCACGAAGGCCAGCGCGCTGGAACAGCTCCGCGACCGGCTCAGCATCGAAACCCACCGCACTGTCGCCGTCGGCGACGGCCGCAATGACATCGAGATGCTGACCTGGGCGCGCCGCGGCGTGGCCATGGGCCAGGCCCCCGTTGAGGTGATTGCCGCCGCGGATGAAGTGACGAAATCGGTCTACGACGACGGCGCCGCGCACGTGCTTCGCAGCCTCCTCTAAGGCCTCGAGGGCGCGGCAGGGTCGGGCGGTTCCGAGGAGGGGCCGGGACGGCTAGCGGACGTCGAGGATAAGGCTCAGGAGCCGCGCCGCAGCGGGCCGGGCCGCGTGCTCTTCGTTCCACTGGGACCGGGCCACGGCCTTGCTCACGGCCTGGGTGGTGATCCCAAGTTCCTCTGCGACCGCCTTCTGCTGACCCCGCACCCCCGGGGTGAGCAGGTCCAGTACCCGCCATTCAGCCTGGCTGCGGTCGTGCACAATGTGGCCCAGGAGGCGCAGCACGGCTTCAGCCTCTGCGGCAAGATCGGCCAGCGGCCCCTCCACGGCCACCCGGACACGGTCCTTGTGGTTCCGCAGACGATCCACCGCGCGCCGGGCATAGATCAGCCCGTGCCCGGAGGCGTCCTTGATCTGGTTCGGCAGGGGTTCATTGACCGGGCCCACGCCAATGCCCACGTACCAGCTGCCGCTGCGCAGGGCGATCATGGCCGCTTCCACCGTCTGATGCGGACAGTCCAGGATCCCTTGGACCTCGTCCTCGACGGACCGGTCAAAATCAAGGCGCGCCGGAATGTGCCGCAGGTCCTTGAGGAGCTGCGGCACGCGGTCGCCGTCGCGCCGGCTGTCGGTTTGATTGATGGTCAGCGTGAACATTCTGGATGACACACTACCTGCTGGCACTTGCGGGGCAAGTTGCCGGCGGCCGGTGACGGACCGGGGTTGTGCCCCGTCCGCCGAACGTGTTGCGATGGACCAAATGTGCCGAGGCAGGACCCACGATGCGAGGACCCCAGTGAGCAGAGACGTGAATGGAACCACCCGCACACAGATGCCGGCCGACGGCCCGGGCCTGGACAATGCGGGCCTGGACACAGGCATCCTGGACAGCGCGGCACTGGACCTGGTGGACCGCTGGTGGCGGGCGGCGAACTATGTCTCGGTGGGGCAAATCTACCTCCGGTCCAATCCGCTGCTGCGCGAACCCCTCCGCGCGGAACACACGAAGTCCAGGCTCCTTGGCCACTGGGGGACCACACCCGGACTGAATTTTGTCTATGCCCACCTGAACCGGGCCATCCGCCGGGACAGCCAGGAGATGCTCTTCATCGCCGGTCCCGGCCATGGCGGCCCCGCGGTGGTGGCCAACGCCTGGCTGGAGGGGACCTATTCGGAAATTTACGGCCACGTTGGTGACGACGAAGCCGGCCTGTCCGAGCTGTTCCGGCAGTTCTCCTACCCTGGCGGCATTCCAAGCCACGCCGCCCCGGAGACCCCCGGTTCGATCAGCGAAGGCGGCGAGCTCGGCTACTCGCTGGCACACGCGTATGGGTCTGTCTTCGACAACCCGGACCTGATCACAGCCGTCGTCATCGGCGACGGCGAAGCCGAGACCGGGCCGCTGGCTGCCAGCTGGCATTCGCACAACTTCCTGAACCCGGCCGCCGACGGCGCCGTGCTGCCCATCCTGCACCTGAACGGCTACAAGATCGCCAACCCCACGATTTTGGCCCGAATGCCCGAGGCGCAGCTGGAACAGCTGCTGCGCGGCTATGGGCACGTCCCGCACTTCGTCACCGTGGCCGATCCGGCGGACACCGCCGCGGCACACCGGGATTTCGCGGCCGCACTGGACGCCTGCCTGGCCGGGATCCGGACCATCCAGCAGCGCCACCGAAGCGGCACTGCGCAGGACGGCACTGTCCAGGACGGCGCGGCGCAGGACGGTGCGGCGCAGTGGCCGATGATCGTGCTGCGTTCGCCCAAGGGCTGGACCGGGCCCAAGACGGTGGACGGGAAGCAGGTGGAGGGCACCTGGCGCAGCCACCAGGTCCCGCTGAACGAAGTCCGCACCAATCCTGGGCACCTGAGCCAGCTGCAGCAGTGGCTCGAGTCCTACCGGCCGGCGGAACTCTTCGACGACCGCGGACGCCTGAGGCCGGAGACGGCCAGGAACGCGCCGGCCGGTGCGCTGCGGATGAGCGCAACCCCCCATGCCAACGGCGGGATCCTGCTGCGCCCGCTCAACCTGCCTGACTACCGCCGGCACGCCGTCGACGTCGCCGAACCCGGCATCGAAAGGATCAGCCCCATGGCGACGCTCGGCCCCTGGCTGCGCGACGTCATAGCGCTGAACCCCGAGATTTTCCGGCTCTTCGGCCCCGACGAGACGGCATCGAACCGGCTGCAGGACGTCTACGAGGCCAGCGACAAGGTCTGGCAGTACAGGATTGATGCGCTGGATGAGCATATTGCCCGTGCCGGGCGGGTGATGGAAGTCCTCAGCGAACACCTCTGCCAGGGCTGGCTGGAGGGATATCTGCTGACGGGCCGGCACGGGGTGTTCAACTGCTACGAGGCGTTCATCCACATCATCGATTCGATGTTCAACCAGCACGCCAAATGGCTCAAAGTCCACCGGCAGCTGCCGTGGCGCCAGCCCGTGGCCTCACTGAACTACCACTTGTCCTCCCACGTGTGGCAGCAGGACCACAACGGCTTTTCGCACCAGGACCCCGGCTTCATCGACCACGCCGTGAACAAGAAGGCCGAAATCATCCGGGTCTACCTGCCCCCGGATGCCAACACGCTGCTGGCCGTGATGGAGCATTGCCTGGCCTCCCGCGACTACGTCAACATCGTGGTCAGCGGCAAGCAGCCCTCGCCAACCTGGCTCGGGCCCGACGCGGCCTCGCATCATTGCCGCCGCGGCCTGGGCATCTGGGAGTTCGCCGGCTCCGAAGTCGCTGGTGAGGAGCCCGACGTCGTCCTGGCCTGCGCCGGCGACGTCCCGACGGTCGAAACCGTCGCCGCGGCCGAGCTCCTGAAGCAGGGGGCGCCCGGGCTGAAAGTGCGGGTGGTCAACGTGGTCGACCTCATGCGGCTCCAGGACGCCAGCGAGCACCCGCACGGGCTGACGGCCCGGGACTTCGACGGCATCTTCACGGCGGACAAACCGGTGATCTTCGCCTACCACGGCTACCCCGCGCTGATCCACCGGCTCACCTATCGGCGCACCAACCGGGAGGGCCTGCATGTGCGCGGCTACAAGGAGGAAGGCACCACCACGACCCCGTTCGACATGGCCATGCTGAACGGGATCGACCGGTTCCAGCTGGCAATTGACGCGATAGACCGGGTCCCCGGACTGTCCGGGAGGCACTCGCTGCTGCGCCAGTCCCTGCAGGACAGCCGCATGCGGGCCCGCGACCACACCCGGGAGCACGGCGAGGACCCGGCGGAGATCAGCAGCTGGTCGCTGCGGATGTGAGCAGAGCCCGCCGGGGCTAGCCCGGGAGCTCGTGCAGCCCGCCCCGGGGCAGGTGGATCCAGCCTTCTGTCAGGGCCGCCGCGGCGTGCCCGGGCCCGGGCCGCAGCGTCGCGCCGAGGGCTACGGCCCGCGCGGACAGGGAGGCGATGAGGGCATCGAACATGTCATCGGACGCCGCAAGATCGGCCCGGTACTCCGCCAGGTCCAGCCACGGCGCCTTCACGGCCAGATCCGCCACCGCTGAGAACAACTTTTCCGCCTCCGGCGCCCCGCGCCCCTTGTAGCCGCGGGCATGGATCCCCCAGAGCTTCAGCGATGCGGCCGGGTACACCTCGGCGAGCCGGCCGCTGCCGTCCCTGGCCTGCGGCCCGTATTCCCGCGCGATCTTCGCCTGGATCACCGCGCAACGCATCGCCGGGTGGGCCAGCCGGTCCGCGGAGACGCTGAGCGGGATCAGGCCGGTGGTGCCGGTGACGAAACGGTCGGTGTCACGGTAGGCGAGCAGCCGGCGGCCCTCGATCCCGTCATGGTCCAGCACCGGACGGGGTTCGAAGGTCAGGTGCCCGGCGATGAAGGGAAGAAACGCGTCCGGCCAGCCCAGGGGGGAGTCGATCCCCGTCATGGCGCTGGTGCCGAAGAGGCGGAGGATCTCCTCGTCGCCCACGTCCAACGACAGATGCGCCAGGCGCGCCGCGCCGTGGTCCCATTCGACGACGGCCACTGCCGTCTTCTTCGCGGCGGCGGCGAGGTCGACGCCGAGAGTCCGCATCACCGCGGCCCTGCCAATTTAAAGAACGCGGGGTCACCTACCGCCCGTTCCGGAACCCCGGATGGGCGGTACGTGACCCCGCGCTGGAGTGCAGGAACGGTCAGTGGCCGGCTGCCGGAACGTAACGCTTGATGGAAGCAGCCAGTTCGGCTTCGGCGGCGGCGCGGTCGCCCCAGCCCTCGGCCTTGACCCACTTGCCCGGCTCCAGGTCCTTGTAACGGGTAAAGAAGTGCTCGATTTCCTTGATCAGGAACTCGCTGACATCGCTGATCTCTTTGATGTGGTCGAACCGGGCATCGGTCGGGACGCACAGGACCTTGGCGTCGCCGCCGCCGTCGTCGGTCATGTTGAACACGCCGATCGGGCGGGACTCGACGATCACGCCGGGGTAGAGGTCGAAGTCCTGCAGGAGCACCAGCGCGTCCAGCGGATCTCCATCCTCACCCAGGGTGTTCTCGAAGAAACCGTAGTGGGTGGGGTACTGCATCGACGTGAACAGGACGCGGTCCAGGCGGACGCGGCCGGTCTCGTGGTCGACTTCGTACTTGACGCGCGATCCCTTGGGGATCTCGATGGTCACGTCATGCTTCATGGAATGCTCCTTGACGAATTCAGGGGGTGCGCGGCACGTGCATAAGGGCTGTCGGTGCCGCCGACTACTATTGAGGATATAGCGAGAGGCGCTGGTTTCAGGAACTAGTGGGGACATTTCAGGACTAAGGACCAGCTGCAGCATGAAACCGAGAACCAGTCGCGAGGGTACCGCGCCGGCGCCCGGCAGGGGTCGCAGGATTCCCGCGCTGCTGCTCCAGACCCTCCTTGTGGTGGCCCTGGCAGTGCCGGCCGGGATCGCCATCGCCCCGGCGTTCCTCGGCCATGACAGCTCCTCCGACGCCTCGCAGACAGCACCGCCCTGGCAGCAGATCCCGGCCACCCTGAGCCATCCCGGCAACAGTTCTGGGGCAGTCGGGCCCCTCAGCGTTTCCGCGCCGGTTCCGGCCGGCGCCGCCCTCGCCGCGCAGCTGAACAAGACCCTTAAGCCCGACGGCGCCGGCACCTTCACCGGCATCGTCCAGGACGCTGCCACGGGGCAGGTCCTCTTCGACCGGGCTGCCGACGAGGCCCGCGTTCCGGCGTCGAACATGAAGCTCCTCACAGCCGGCGCCGCCCTGCGTGTCCTGGGCCCCGAGCGCCGCTTCAGCACCCGCGTGCTGGCAGGGCCGACCCCCGGCTCCGTGGTCCTGGCCGGCGGGGGCGATGTCCTTCTGGGCGCCGGAGAATCGGCCCCGGGCGCCGTTCTGGGCCGCGCCGGGCTGACCACGCTCGCGAAGGCCACCATCGATGCCCTCAAAGCCGGCGGCGTCACCGGGCCGGTGACCGTCCTGCTGGATGACTCCCTCTTCAGCGGCCCCTCGCTCAGCCAGGCGTGGAGCCCCGAGGACGTCGCCGCCGGGGAGATGGCCCCCCTGTACCCGCTGGCGCTGAACTCCGCCAGGTTCGATCCCGCCAAGACCACCGGACCCCGCCCGCAGGACGCCGCCATGACCGCCGCCGAGGTGTTCGCCGCCCGGCTCACGGCGGCCGCGGAGGCCGGTGGGCTGTCCGTGGCCCCCGGCGTCGCCCGGGGCAGGCCCGGTGACGCGCCGGAGGGCGGGCACGCCAAAGTCCTGGCCGAGGTCCAGTCCGCCACGGTGGGGCAGCAGGTGGACTTAATGCTGCAGACCTCGGACAACTACCTTGCAGAGGTGATGGGACGGATGGCCGCCCTCGGCGTCGGCCGGCCCGGCAGCAGCGACGACGCCATTGCCGTCGTGCTGCAGCAGGTCCAGGACATGGGCGTTCCCACTGACTCGCTCCGGGCCGCGGACGTCTCCGGCCTGGCCCTGGCCAACCGGGTCTCGGCCCGCCAGCTCACGGACGTGGTCCGGGCCATGACCTCGGGCACAGACCCCCGGCTGCGCGCCGCCCTTAGCGGGTTCCCGGTCGCCGGGCTCACCGGCACCCTGGGGGACCGCTACACGGATGCGGCATCGGCGGCGGGCGCCGGGCTGGTCCGCGCCAAGACGGGCACACTGAACACGGTCATTGCGCTGAGCGGTTCCGTGGTCGACGCCGACGGCCGGCTCCTGGTATTTTCCTTCGTCGGCAACGGGCTGACCCCCGGCGCCGCGAACAAAGCCGCACTGGACCGCTCCGCAGCGGTCCTCGCCGGCTGCGGCTGCCGCTGACGTCGCCGGGCCGCCGGGACCCCACCCGCCGGTCTGGCACCGCCCGCGCCGGTCTGGCCCGCGCGCCGGGGTCCCGGAGCCCCGGCCGGTTCGCCGGTCAGCGAAAATTAAGGCGCATTGTCGGGCCCCTGTGATCTGATGGACCCCATGGAGTCCTCTGCAAGCCAGACATCAAGCGAGACATCAGCCAAGACGCCGAGTGGGGCATCGGCCCAGGTCCCGGATCTGATCAACTGGGAGCTCGCCGCGTCCACGGCAGCCCGGCTGACGCCGGCGGGCCCCGTCCTGGGCGGCGCCGAGATCGCCGCCGCCGTCGAAAATCTGCGGCACATGGCGGACATTTCCGTGCCGCACGTCCACCACATCACCGGCCTGGACGCCGCCCGGGACCTGCGCGACTCCGAGGTCCTGGTCGTGGACCGGGCCTCATGGGCCAAGGCCAACACGCAGAGCTTCGCCGTCATGCTCAAGCCCGCCATGGGGAAGCTGCTGGAGGGCCGCGGTTCCCTCAGCCCCGGAGCTGCCGGGGTCAGCGCCGCCATCACCGGCAGCCAGCTCGGCGCCATCCTGGCCTTCCTCTCGAGCAAAGTCCTGGGCCAGTACGATCCATTCTCCGCGTTGGCCGAAAACTCCACGGCCCCCGCTTCCGGACGGCTGCTGCTCGTCGCGCCGAACATCATCTCCGTGGAACGCGAACTGAAAGTCGAACCCGCGGACTTCCGGCTCTGGGTCTGCCTCCACGAACAGACCCACCGGGTGCAGTTCGCCGCCGCACCCTGGCTGCGGCACCACATGCTCCAGGAGATCGAGAACCTCAGCGGACTGTTGCTGGGCAATGTCGATTCCCTGATGGAACGGGCCTCGGCGGTCGCGAAGTCGCTGAAAGACCGCGCGGCACCGGGCGCCGCGCCCGGACGCGGCGCCATCCTGGACCTGCTCCAGAACCCGGAGGAGAAGGCGGCCCTGTCCCGCCTGACTGCCCTCATGAGCCTGCTCGAGGGTCACGCCAATGTGGTCATGGACGCCGTGGACGCCAGCATCGTTCCCTCGGTGAAGACCATCCGGCAACGTTTCAACGACCGCGGCCAGGACCGCGGCATGATCGAGAAATTCATCCGCAACCTGCTCGGCCTCGACGCCAAGATGCGCCAGTACAGTGACGGCGCCAAGTTCGTCCGGGAAGTGGTGGCCGCGGCCGGCATGGGAGGCTTCAACAAAGTCTGGGAGTCCGCGGAGCACCTCCCCAGCGAACCCGAGATCCACGACTCCAAGCTCTGGCTCGACCGGATGGGCCTCTAGCCGACATGACTGCCCCCGACGGCGCCGGTTCGACCTCGATTTCCAGCGGACGACGCCGGCCCGGCCGCCTCGCGCCGGTGGTCGGCACGGCACGAAAAATGCTGCAGGACGCCCTCGCCGGGGCCGGCTACCCGGACCGCGTCCTGGTCGCCTGCAGCGGCGGCCCGGACTCGCTCGCTCTCGCCGCCGTCGCCGCCTATTTCGGGCGCCGGGGTCACGTGGACGGCCATCCTGTCTCTGTCGGCGCCGTCGTCGTGGACCACCAGCTGCAGCCGGGCTCGGCCGGGGTCGCCGCCACCACGGCCCGGACCCTTGAGGAGCTCGGGCTCTCTCCCGTGACGGTCAGGACTGTCGACGTCGCCTCCAGCGGCGCGGGCCCAGAGGCCGCCGCCCGGGACGCCCGCCATGCGGCCCTTGAGGCCGCCGCGGACGAGGCAGGTGCAACCGCGATCCTGCTCGGCCACACCCTCGATGACCAGGCCGAACAAGTGCTCCTGGGCCTGGCGCGCGGGTCCGGTACCCGGTCCCTCGCCGGGATGCGGCCGGCCCGCGGCCGGCTGCTGCGCCCGTTCCTGGGCCTGCGGCGTGCGGACACCCTGGAGATCTGCCGGGTGGAGGACCTGGAACCCTGGCACGACCCGTCCAACACCGATCCCGTGTACGCGCGGTCCCGGACCCGGGTTGAGGTGCTGCCGCTGCTGGAGGACAAGCTTGGCCCCGGCGTGGCCGAATCGCTCGCCCGCACGGCCGCGATCCTTCAGCTCGACGCCGATTACCTGGAGGACGTGGCGAATGACACGTTCGAGCGGCTGCGCCAGCAGACAGGGGAGGAGATCAGCCTTCCGGAGGCCGAGCTGAGGGATCTTGCCCCGGCCGTGAGGTTCCGGGTGATCGCCAAGGCCGCCGCCGCCGTCGGAGGTCAGCAGCCCAGCTACCAGCGCCTGCTCGCGGCGGAAGCGCTCCTGCGCCGGCAGGGGTCGGCCGGCCCGGTGGAGCTTCCCGGAGCGGTCAGCGTCTACCGGCTCTCACTCGCGCAGCTCCTTGCGGCGGAGCCGTCAGCCGCCGCCGGTGTTCCCCGCGAAGCCGCCCGCTGTGGGAAGCTTGTATTCCGGCCTCAAAAGCCGCCCCGAAATTAGTCGCACCCCGCATCTACACAGGAGCCATTGGTGGATTCAAACGACGTCCAGGCAGACCTCAAACACGTTCTCTACACCAAGGAACAGATCCAGCAACGGATCACCGAACTCGCGGCGCAGATCGACAAGGACTACGAGGGCCGCGACCTCCTGATCGTCGGCGTGCTCAAGGGCGCCGTCATGGTCATGGCAGATCTGGCCCGCGCCCTGCACACCCACGTCTCCATGGACTGGATGGCCGTGTCCTCGTACGGCTCGGGCACGCAGTCCTCAGGCGTGGTCCGCATCCTGAAGGACCTCGACACCGACCTCATGGGCAAAGACGTCCTGATCGTCGAGGACATCATCGATTCCGGCCTCACGCTGTCCTGGCTCAAGACGAACCTGGAATCCCGCGGCACTGCGTCGGTGGAAATCTGCACCGCTTTCCGCAAGCCGACGGCCGCCAAGGTCAAGATCGACGTCAAGTACGTCGGCTATGACATCCCCAACGAGTTCGTGGTGGGCTATGGCCTGGACTACGCCGAGAAGTACCGCAACCTGGACTTCGTCGGCACCCTGGCCCCGCACGTCTACGAGTAGATCGTTCACGCGAAGGCACCCCGTCCGGGCCCCGGGCGGCCGGAGGCCCGGTCCCGCTACGCCCACAGGGAACTTTTGCCCTTTGCCGTGCGTGAGGTAGTGCGACGGTGTATAGCTAGAACCTGACGCAGCACCACACGCGCGCAGACCGGTCGCCGTGCACCACTACCAGGAGGGACGGGGCCAGCCCCGAACAGATGAAAGCTAAGAGTTTCTTCAAGGGCCCCGGCATCTGGATTGTCGTCGTGGTGGCCATGCTGCTGCTGGCATTTGCCACGCTTGCGCCGGGCGGCGCCAGCCGGATCGACACCGACAAGGGCCTTGAGCTGCTGACAGCAGGCGGCAAAGTTGAACAGGCAAAGATTTTTGACGCCGAGAACCGGGTGGACCTGGTCCTGAAGGACAACCTGCAGGTCGACGGGCAGGACAAGGGCAAGAACGTCCAGTTCTACTTCGTCAACGCCCGCGCCCAGGACGTCGTCAAGGCGGTCACGGACTCCAAACCGTCCGGCGGCTTCACCGACCAGCCGATCGAAAACAACTGGTTCTCCGGGCTCTTCTCCCTGCTGGTGCCCGTCCTGTTGCTCGGCGTCCTGTTCTGGTTCCTGCTCTCCCGGATGCAGGGCGGCGGGTCCAAGGTGATGCAGTTCGGCAAGTCCAAGGCCAAGCTTGTCAACAAGGACATGCCCCAGGTGACCTTCAGCGATGTCGCCGGCGCCGATGAGGCCGTCGAGGAACTCGAGGAGATCAAGGAATTCCTCCAGGAACCGGCCAAGTTCCAGGCCGTTGGCGCCAAGATCCCCAAGGGCGTGCTGCTCTACGGCCCTCCGGGTACCGGCAAAACCCTCCTGGCCCGCGCGGTTGCCGGCGAGGCCGGCGTGCCCTTCTTCTCCATCTCAGGTTCCGACTTCGTGGAAATGTTCGTCGGCGTGGGCGCGTCCCGTGTCCGCGACCTCTTCGAGCAGGCCAAGTCCAACGCGCCGGCGATCATCTTCGTCGATGAGATCGACGCCGTCGGCCGGCACCGCGGCGCCGGAATTGGCGGCGGCAACGACGAGCGCGAGCAGACCCTGAACCAGCTGCTGGTGGAAATGGACGGCTTCGACGTCAAGACCAACGTCATCCTGATCGCCGCCACCAACCGCCCCGACGTCCTGGACCCCGCACTGCTGCGCCCGGGCCGTTTTGACCGGCAGATCTCGGTCGAAGCCCCCGACCTGATCGGCCGTGACCAGATCCTGCAGGTGCACGCCAAGGGCAAACCGATGGCCACCGGCGTCGACCTCAAGGCCGTTGCCAAGAAGACCCCCGGCTACACCGGCGCGGACCTCGCCAACGTCCTGAACGAGGCCGCCCTGCTGACGGCCCGCTCCAACGCGAACCTGATCGATGACCGCGCCCTCGACGAGGCGATCGACCGCGTCATGGCGGGCCCGCAGAAGCGCAGCCGGGTCATGAAGGAACACGAACGCAAAGTCACCGCGTACCACGAGGGCGGCCACGCCCTGGTCGCGGCTGCCCTGCGGAACTCCGCCCCGGTCACCAAGATCACCATCCTGCCCCGCGGCCGTGCCCTGGGCTACACCATGGTGGTCCCGGAGAATGACAAATACTCCGTCACCCGCAACGAGCTGCTCGACCAGATGGCCTACGCCATGGGCGGCCGCGTCGCCGAGGAACTCGTCTTCCACGATCCGTCCACGGGTGCGTCCAACGACATCGAAAAGGCCACCGGAATCGCCCGGAAGATGGTCACCGAGTTCGGCATGAGCGAAAGGGTCGGCTCCGTCCGCCTCGGCCAGGGCGGCGGCGAGCCGTTCCTTGGCCGCGACGCCGGGCACGAGCGCAACTACTCGGACCAGATCGCGTACATCGTCGACGAGGAAGTACGCCGCCTGATCGACGGCGCGCACGATGAGGCCTACGCCATCCTGACCGAGAACCGGGACGTCCTGGACGAGCTCGCGCTGGAACTGCTCGAACGCGAAACGCTGAACCAGGCCGAAATCGCGCAAATCTTCACCAACATCCGCAAGCGCGACTTCCGCGACGTCTGGCTCTCCAAGGAGACCCGCACGCTCCAGTCCGCCGGACCGGTGGAGTCGCGCCGCGAAAAGGCGGAGCGTGAAGCGCAGGAGGAAGCCACCCACGCCCGGCTCGAAGAGCCCCTGGATGCCCAGCCCCCGCATGCCCAAGGAGTCGGCGGGCAGGAGTCCTTCCAGGGCGGTGCAACAGATATCGGGACTGATGGTCATCCCGGCTAGGCTTCTTCTGTGACTTCTAACTTCGACGACGACGTTCCCGCTCCCGCCGCTGCTTCGGCGGGGGACGGGGGAGCCCCGCATTCAAAGTCCAAAGTGGACCGCCCCAGGATCGAAGCGGCGGTAAGGGAAATCCTGCTGGCGATCGGTGAAGACCCGGACCGCGGCGGCCTCGTTGACACCCCGAAGCGGGTGGCCAAGGCCTACGTGGAGATGTTTGCCGGCCTGCACCACGACCCCGCCGAGATCCTGGCCACCACCTTCGACCTCGAGCACGAGGAACTCGTGCTCGTCAAGGACATTCCGTTCTATTCCACCTGCGAGCACCACCTGGTGCCGTTCCACGGGGTGGCGCATGTGGGCTACATCCCGTCCCACGACGGCAAGGTCACGGGCCTGAGCAAGCTGGCGCGGGTGGTGGACATGTTCGCCAAGCGCCCGCAGGTCCAGGAACGCCTGACCACCCAGATCGTCGAGGCCCTCGTCACGCACCTGAATCCGCGTGGCGCGATCGTCGTCGTCGAATGCGAACACCTGTGCATGTCCATGCGGGGAATCCGCAAGCCCGGCGCCAAGACCGTCACCAGCGCAGTGCGCGGGCAACTCCATGACCCGGCCACCCGTGCCGAAGCCATGAGCCTCATACTCGGAAGGTAAGAACACAGACCATGGACTCCCTAGCTGCAGCCCCGGGCACCGGCCCCGCCACTTCGCCCCTGCCCATCCTGCGCAAGCCGCGCCCGGCGGCGAAGTTCCAGGACCTGCCTACGGACCGGACACTGGTGATGGGAATCCTCAATGTCACCCCTGACTCCTTCAGCGATGGCGGAGCCCACGCGACAGCGGACACGGCGATCGCGGCCGGGCTGCGGATGTTCTACGCCGGGGCGGACATCATCGATGTCGGCGGCGAGTCCACCCGCCCGGGTGCCACGGCAGTCGGCGCTGACGAGGAACAGCGCCGGGTCCTGCCGGTCATCGAGGCCCTGGTCAAGGCCGGCGCCCTGGTCAGCATCGACACCACCCACGCCGCGACGGCTGCCGCGGCGCTGCAGGCCGGCGCCGCGATCATCAACGACGTCTCGGGCCTGACCATGGAACCGGAGATGGCCGACCTCGCCGCCCGCACCAAGGTCCCCTACATCCTCACGCACCGCCGCGGCGACGCCAGCACCATGAACTCCCTGACGGACTACCGTGACGTCGCCGGGGAAGTCGTGACGGAGCTCGCCGGCGTCCGCGACAAGCTGTACGCCGCCGGGGTCGCGCCGGAACAGATCATTGTGGACCCGGGACTGGGCTTCGCCAAGAACGACGGCCAGAACTGGGAGCTCCTGCAGCACCTGGATGTCCTGCAGGCCATGGGCCACAAGGTCCTCGTCGCCGGCTCACGCAAACGCTTCCTCGGCAGCCTGCTGACCGTGGCCGGCAAGGCCGCCCAGCCGGTTGAACGCGACGCCGCCACCGCCGCCGTCACCGCCATCAGCGCCTTCCGCGGCGCCTGGGCTGTGCGCGTGCACGACGTCGGCGCGAGCCTGGACGCCGTCAAGGTCGCCGCCCGCATGGTCCCCCCGGCGCCGGCCGGTTCCGCCGACGCCGGCACCAACTGATCCGGCCGGCACCATGGATCAGATCACGCTGAGCGGCGTCACCGCCGTCGGCCATCACGGTGTGTTCGATTTCGAGCGCCGCGACGGGCAGCCCTTCGTTGTCGACGCGGTGCTGCACCTGGACTTCAGCAAGGCGGCCGCTTCCGACGACGTCCTGGACACCGCGCATTACGGCGAGGTGGCCGAGTGCATCCGGGACTGGATCACCGGTGAGCCGCTGAACCTGATCGAGGCCCTCGCGGTGCGGATTGCCGAGGACGTCCTGCAGAAATTCCCCGTCACCGCCGTGGACATCACCGTGCACAAGCCCAAGGCCCCGATCGAAGTCGACTTTGGCGACGTCGCCGTCAGCGTGCACCGGAGGCGGACGTGAGCCCGCTCTACACCCGTGCCGTGATCGCACTGGGGAGCAACCTGGGGGAGCGCAGCGACACGCTGTCCGCCGCCGTCGCGGACCTCGTCGACCCGCCGGAGGTTCGCCTGCTGGCCATCTCGCCGATCGTCCAGACCAAGGCCGTGGGAGGCCCGCCGGGCCAGCCTGACTTCCTGAACATGGTGATTGCCGTCGAGACGTCGCTGCCGCCGCGCGGACTGCTCGAGCACTGCCACGACGTGGAGCAGAAGCATTTGCGCGTGCGCGAGGTCCGGTGGGGGCCGCGGACCCTGGACGTGGACATCATCACGTACGGGGATGTGGTCAGCTCCGATCCCGAGCTCACCCTGCCGCACCCCCGGGCCGGGGAACGGGCGTTCGTGCTCTATCCGTGGTCGCTGATCGATCCCGCGGCGGAGCTCAACGGCGAACGCGTGGGCGACCTCGCGGCGAAAGCCGCCGATTTCGCCGACCTTGCCACCTTTGACGGCTTCCACGGCCAGGCCGCAGCGGATGCCACAGCCACGGAGATCACCGGCCTGCCCGGTGCGGCGGAGCGGCCGTGAAGCTGACCAGCCCCCTGCTCCTGCTGGCCATTTGCGTGGTCCTGGCCGTGGCCGGCTGGTTCGCCACCATGCTCTCCGGCCGCTACGGGCTGGCCACCCCGGTGCTGCCGCTGACGGGCTTGGTGACCATGGGCGTGATCGTGGCCCTCACGCTGGTGCTGGGCATCCGCGTGCTCCGGTGGCGCAACGGCAAGAAGAAGAAAATCCTCAACCCCATCCTGGCTGCCTGGACCCTGGTCCTCGCGCAGGCCTGCGCCTACACCGGGTCGGTCCTGCTGGGCTGGCACGCGGGAATCGTGGTGGAGCAACTGCGGCTGTGGAACCTGCGCAGCAACCAGGAGATCACTTGGCAGGCCCTGGCCATGGCTGGCGGCGGGCTGATCATGGTGATCGTCGGGCTCGTCGTCGAGCGGTTCTGCCGGATTCCCCCCGAGGACGGTGACGCCGATTCCCGGCCCGGCGTGCAGGGAAAGCGCAGCAAGCCCTCGGCGGAAGGCGAATATGCGTACCGAAGCGATTGATCCTCCGGGCATCGACTGGCTCCGGGTCTCCCCGAAGTACGTCACCGTTCGCGTCGTGGGATGGGCGCTGGGAACCCTGATCGCGGTGGCGCTGCTGTCGCTTCCGCTCGTCCTGGTGCTGACCGGCGTGTGGACCTGGCTGCCGGTCTGGCTGGCCGTCGCCCTGCCCGCGGTCGCGCTGCTGCTGGCCCTGTGGCGGCTCGTGCTGATTCCCCGGCAGGTGCGCTCAATCGGCTACGCCGAGCGTGAGGATGACCTCCTGATCCGGCGCGGCATCTTCTTCCAGCGCACGCTTGTGGTTCCTTACGGGCGGATGCAGTACGTCGACATCGCCGTGGGCCCGGTCGAACGTCAGCTGGGCCTGTGCACACTGAAGCTGCACACCGCGGCCGCCGCGACCAGCGCCGAGATTCCCGGGCTGCCCGCGAGCGAAGGCGCCCGGCTCCGCGAACAACTGTCCGCCCGCGGTGAAGCCCGGCTGGCCGGGCTGTGACGGGAAGGCCGTGACGGGATGGCGCTGACACCGGAGAGTGCCGGACGCGCCGCCGACGGGACCGCCGTCGGCTCCGGTATCGAAGGAACTCCCGACGCCGGCTGGTTGCGCGTGCACCCCGCGTCGCCTTTTGTCCGCGGCTGGGTGGCGCTGGCTGCACTGCTGTTCTTTTTTGGACGGGACAGTTTCGAACGGTTCCTGCAGGGCGGCCCGATCTTTGACGAGCGGCTGGCCGGACGGGCGCCCTGGCTGCTGCTCGGCGGCGGCACCCTGATTCTGCTGACCGTTCTCGGCTATGTGCTGAGCTGGTACTTCACGCGCTACCAGGTGGCCGGCGGCTACGTGCGCGTCAACACCGGGTTCCTGTTCAAGCAGCAGCGGCAGGCCAGGCTGGACCGGGTGCAGGCGATCGACGTCGTGCAACCGCTGCTGGCACGGATCTTCGGACTGGCTGAATTGCGGTTCGAAGTCGCCGATGCCGGCCAGTCCGCGGTGCGCCTGGCGTACCTGCGCGCGGGCGAGGCCCGCCAGCTCCGCGCAACAATCCTGGCCCGCGCCTCCGGTGCCGCGGGCGGGACGCCGGCGCCGGAGGGGGACCCGGAGACCGGAGAGTTGGCGCCAGCCGCCGTGGAAGCCCCAGAACAGGCCGTGCTCACCGTGCCGCCGCCGCGCCTGGTGGGCTCGCTGCTCCTGAGCGAACAAAGCGTCGTGATCCTGGCTGGCGGCATAGCCTCGGTGATGCTCTCCGCCGTCACGGAAAACCGGAACTTCACGGTCTTCCTGATCCCTGCCGCGATCGGGCTCATCGCCTCCTACTGGTCCTCGTTCAACAAGGGTTACAACTTCACGGCCGCCATTTCCCCGGACGGCATCCGGCTGCGCTACGGCCTGCTCGACACGCAGGCGCAGACCGTTCCGCCGGGCAGGATCCAGGCGCTGAAGGTCAGCCAGCCGCCGCTGTGGCGGATATTCGGCTGGTACCGGATCCAGGTCAACGTGGCCGGCTACGGCCTGGCTGGCAGCGCCGGCGAAGGGTCGGCCCGGACCACGCTGCTTCCGGTGGGACACCTCGGCGACGTCATGGAAATCCTCTCCCTGGTGCTCCCGGATCCCGGGACCCAGGACCCGGTGGGGCTGTTCACCGCGGGGATCTCCGGCCTCGCGGACCCGGCCGGGACCCCGGGCAGCGCAGCCGGGAAGGACGCCGGCGGCGGCTTCGTCACCAGCCCGCGCCGGGCCCGGCTCCTGGCGCCGCTGGGCTGGCGGCGCAACGGCTTCGCGGCAACGGAGACCGCCCTGCTCCTGAGGTCGGGCCGCTGGTGGCGGAACTTCGTGGTGGTGCCGCACCAGCGCACCCAGTCCATGGCGCTCCAGCAGGGCCCGCTCGCCCGGCGGTTCCGGGTGGCGGACCTGGTCCTGCACACCACGGCGGGTCCGGTGGCCCCGCGGCTCATCCAGGCCGGCCTCGACGAAGCCCGTGCCCTGTTCGATGCCCAGTCGGCCCGCGCCCGCGCCGCGCGCAAGCACCAGAAGAGTGAACACTGGCTGGAGCCGGCGGCCCAGCCGGCCGCCCCACCCGCAGAAGACCCCCAGGAAGGCCCGCATCATGGCTAAACCAGGACGCCTCGGCGTCGGAATCATTGGCGCAGGGAAGGTCGGCGCCGTCCTGGGGGCGGCGCTGCGCGGAGCCGAGCACGCCGTCATCGGGGCGTCCGCCGTTTCGGACGCCAGCAAAGAACGCGTCGAAACGCTCCTGCCCGGCGTCCCGATCCTGGACGTGCAGGACATCGTGGAGCGTGCCGAACTGGTCCTGCTTGCCGTTCCGGACGATGCCCTGGGCCCGCTGGTGAACGGACTGGCCAAGCTCGGCGCCTGGCAGCCCGGCCAGCTCGTGGCGCACACCTCCGGGCGCTTCGGCGTCGGGATCCTGCATCCGGTCCGCGCCGCCGGTGCCGTGCCGCTCGCGCTGCACCCGGCCATGACGTTCACGGGCATGAGCCTGGACCTCACCAGG
The DNA here is from genome assembly GCF_900168135.1 of Arthrobacter sp. 49Tsu3.1M3. NCBI lineage: Bacteria > Bacillati > Actinomycetota > Actinomycetes > Micrococcales > Micrococcaceae > Arthrobacter > Arthrobacter sp. 49Tsu3.1M3. The sequence goes on along the minus strand of NZ_FUZD01000021.1, from coordinate 9,886 downwards.
CTTCTGGACTGCACCTTTGGCGTCACGGCCGACGCCGCGATGCTGCCGATCGCCCAGGCACTCGTCGTCGAAATGGGCGCCGAGCCCGTCGCGATCGCCGAGGCCGACCGCGTCCTCTACCATGCTGCCCTCGCGCACGGCTCCAACCACCTGGTCACGCTCGTGGCGCAGGCCTCGCAGCTGCTCCGCGACGTCGGCGTCGACGCCCCGGACCGGATGCTGGGCCCGCTGCTGCGCGCCACCCTCGAGAACGCCCTCGCCTCCGGCGAAACAGCCCTGACCGGGCCCGTGGCCCGCGGCGACACCGGCACGGTGGCCGCGCACGCCGGCGCCCTCCGCGAGTACGACGGCGGCGCGGCCGGCGATATTCTTGAGGCGTACGTGGCCATGGCCCGGGCGACAGCCCGCCGGGCAGGGAGCCGCGGGCTCCTGAAGCCGGAACAACTCGACGGCATCGAACAGGCGCTCGGCGTCCCCGGCCAGAACGGGACGCCCGCCCCGGAAGGACCCTGACATGGCAATCCAACTCGTCACCACTGCTGCCCAGCTCCGCGCGGCCAGCGCCCGGCTGCTGGCGCAGAAAGGCGGCACGTCCCAGGGCCTCGTGCCCACTATGGGCGCCCTGCACGAGGGACATGCCCAGCTGGCCCGGACGGCCGTCGCCCAGAACGACGTCGTGGCGGCCACCATCTTCGTCAACCCGCTGCAGTTTGGCGAGGCCGCGGACCTCGAACGCTACCCCCGGACGCTCGACGCCGACCTCGCGCTGCTCGACGCCGAAGGGGTGGACCTGGCGTTCGCGCCGGGTGTTGAGGAGGTCTACCCCGGCGGGGCACCCCTCGTGCGGATCACGGCGGGACCCCTGGGCGAAAAGTGGGAAGGCGCGTCCCGGCCGGGGCACTTCGACGGCGCGCTGACCGTCGTCGCGAAACTGCTCCACTACGGCATCCCTGGGGCCGGCCTGCCCGGTGGCGGCCAGCCCGCGTACCGCGCCTATTTCGGCCAGAAGGACGCGCAGCAGCTGGCCCTGGTCCAGCGCATGGTGGCTGACCTGAATTTTCCTGTGGAGATCGTGCCGGTGCCCATTGTGCGCTCGGCCGACGGCCTGGCGCTGTCCAGCCGCAACCGCTTCCTCTCCGGAGACCAGCGCGAGGCGGCCCTGGTGCTCTCCCGCGCGCTGCGGCTCATCGAGGAGCGCGCCAACGCCCATGAGCCGCTGGACATCGAATCCGCGCAGGCCCTCGTCCGCTCCCAGCCGCTCGTGGAGCTGGACTATTTCGAGGTGGTGGATCCGCGCACCCTCGAGCCCCTCGCGGAGAACTGCCGGGACACCCCGTTCCGCGGCGAGGGGCTGGCGATCATCGCCGCCAAGGTCGGCCCCGTCCGCCTGATCGACAACGCGCCCCTGAACTCCTAGCCCCAAACCCAGAAACAACGCGGGGTCAGTTACCGCCCATGTCGACACTTCCGATGGGCTGTAAATGACCCCGCGTTGGTTTTCCGGTGACGGGAATGACCCCGGGCCTTAGACTGTTGCAACCTGCAGCAGCGCCGACGCTCGCCGGACCCACACCAAACTCCCTGAGGGAATTCCCATGTCAACAGACGTCTCTTCCAACGCCTCTGGCGATCCCGCACCGGGCGCTGCCCCCGCCATCCCCGGATCGGCCACTCCGCCCGCGCCCGCGGCATCCACCGCGACCACGGCGCCGGCCTCGCCGGCGGGGCCCACCGCGCCGGCAAAGATGTCCCGGGAGTCCGTGGCCATCATCGCCACGCTGCTGGTGGCCACCTTCGTCGTGATCCTCAACGAGACCATCATGAATGTGGCCCTGCAACGGCTGATGGTGGACCTGAACGTCGATGCGCCCACCGTGCAGTGGCTGTCTACCGGTTTCATGCTCACCATGGCCGTCGTGATTCCCACCACCGGATTCATTCTGCAGCGGCTGACCACCCGTGCCGTGTTCATGCTGGCCATGGGGCTGTTCTCCGGCGGCACCCTGCTGGCCGCCCTCGCGCCGGGCTTCGAAGTCCTGCTGCTGGCCCGAATCGTCCAGGCCGGCGGCACCGCCATCATGCTGCCGCTCCTGATGACCACCATCCTCACGCTCGTGCCACTGGAGCGCCGCGGCGCCGTCATGGGCAACGTCAGCATCGCCATTTCGGTGGCGCCGGCACTGGGCCCGACAGTTTCCGGCCTGATCCTTCAGCATTTTTCCTGGCGGTTCATGTTCGTCTTCGTGCTGCCGATCGCGCTCGCCGCACTTGCCATCGGGGCCAGGTATCTGACCAACATCGGTGAAACCGAGAAGACCCGGCTCGATGCCCTCTCCGTGGTGCTCACGGTCCCCGCCTTCGGCGGCCTGGTGTATGGCCTGAGCCAGATCGGCGGCGGCCAGGTCGGCTCCCGCACCCCCGCCGTGGTGGCACTGGCCGTGGGTGTGCTGGCCCTGGCAGCGTTCGTCCTGCGCCAGCTGAAGCTGCAGAAGACCGACGGCCCCCTGCTGGACCTGCGCGCCTTCACCTTCCGGATGTTCACCGTGTCCGTGCTGCTGCTGGTCGTGGCCATGATCGCGCTGTTCGGCGCGGTGATCCTGCTGCCGTTGTACCTGCAGGAAATCCGCGGCCTGACGTCCCTCGAGACCGGCCTGGTGCTGCTGCCCGGCGGCCTCGCCATGGGCCTGTTGGGGCCCTTCATCGGCCGCGTATTCGACAGGGTCGGGCCCCTGCCGCTGACAGTGACCGGCTCGATCATGATGGTGCTGTCCCTCTGGCAGTTCTCCATGCTGGACGCCACGTCGCCGCTGGGGTGGATCATCGCCCTGCACGTGGCACTGAGCCTGGGCCTGGCGCTGCTGTTCACCCCCGCCTTCACGACCGGGCTGAACCCGCTGCCGCCGCACCTGTACTCCCACGGCTCGGCCATCATGAGCACACTGCAGCAGGTGGCCGGTGCCGCCGGAACGGCGCTCCTGGTCTCGATCTACGCTTTCGTGGCCGTTGCCTCGGGCATGGTCGCCGGCATGCATGCTGCGTTCCTGACGGCGGCCGTCATAGCCGTCGCCGCCGTCGTGCTCTCCACCATGATGCGCAAAACCGAAGGCGCGGCACACCCGGGCGCCCACTAGTAGCAGCCAACAACCAACGCGGGGTCACGTAGCGCCGGTCCGGGGGTCCGGGAAGGGCGCGAGGTGACCCCGCGTTGGTTTGAGGCCGAAGGTCAGCCTGCGTAAAACGCGCTGAGCTCGGCGATCAGCTTGTCCGGCGCCTTGTTGACACCGTCGTGGCCCATGCCCGGCAGGATCGTATAACTGGAGCCGGAGAGGACATCGTGGATCTGGGCGCAGGCCACGCCGAAGTAAGCCGGGCTCTTCTCGCCCACGATGATCAGCGTTTCCAGCGGCAGTTCCAGGAAGGGTTCGGCCGGCATGTCCGCGGCGATGATCGCCTTAATCTCACGGACACCGGTTTGCATGAGGTCGCGCAGCTGCTTGCCGATCGGGGTGCCCGCCGAAAGCTTGTTCGCCAGCGTCAGCATGGACAGCGGCATCCGGGACAGGGCGCTGCCGGTCTCCAAGCCCTTGAGCAGGACGGCGAGGGCACGGTCGTCGTCGCCGGCTGCGGTCGCCCGCTCGTATTCGGGCGTCCAGTCCGCCGTGACGCTGTGGTTGACGGACACGGCGGGGTCATACACGGCCAGACGTTCCACCGGCAGGGTGCGGGCCGCGTGCAGGGCTACTGCCCCGCCGAAGCTGTGGCCGAAGACGTCCGTGCTGTCGGTGTGCTTCATGACGGCGTCGAGGTCGTGGATGTCCACGTCGAGGGTGTAGTCCTCAGGCTGCGGGGAGGAAGCGCCGCGGCCGCGACGGTTGAAGGTGTGCACCGGCCGTCCCAGTGACGCGCTGAGTTTCTGCGCGAAACGGGTGTAGTCGGCGGCCGTCACCATCGAGGCCGGCACGACGACGATGCCCGAACCCGCCGAGGCGAGCTCGGCGCCCGTGCTCAAAAGCTCGATCGTTCCGCCGTCGGGGGTTCTGATGTTCTCGCGGGTCATGCTCCGAGCCTAGCCGAGGCCACGCCCCAGTGCAGTACGCCGCGGTGCACTATGGCGCCAGTCCAGTAGGGCGCAGTCCAGCAAGGCGCAGCTCAGTATGACCGCAGTTCAGTTGTGGTCCCGCCACGCTGCGCTGCACTGTCGCCGGCGCTAGTTGCCCAGCCGGCCGCCGGAGACCTCGAGGTAGCAGGCGCCGCAGAGCGACTCGTACCAGACGTCCTGGCCGTCGATCGCAACCTGGTTCCCGTCGAACACCACGTGGTCCCCGATCCGGCGCGTGTTGAAGATGGCCTTCCGTCCGCAGCGGCAGATGGTCTTGAGCTCTTCGAGGGTATGCGCGATCTCCAGCAGGCGCAGGGAACCGGGGAACGCGCGGGTCCGGAAGTCGGTGCGGATGCCGTAGGCGAGGACGGGGACGTTGTCGAGGACCGCGATGCGGAAGAGGTCGTCCACCTGCTCCGGTTCCAGGAACTGGGCCTCGTCCACCAGCAGGCAGGCCACCGGCGGGGTGTCCACGTGCTGCAGCAGGGCGTCGGGATCGTCTCCGTGGGCCTGGGCGGTGAACAGGTCGCGGGCCGATGCGCCGGCGGGGATCAGGAAGTCCACCGAACGGGTCATGCCCAGGCGGGACACGACGTCGGAGTCACCCTTGGTGTCCACGTCCGGCTTGGCCAGCAGGACCCGCTGGCCGCGTTCCTCATAGTTGAAGGCCGCCTGCAGAAGCCCCGTAGATTTGCCGGAGTTCATGGCGCCGTAGCGGAAGTAGAGCTTGGCCAAGGGGGTCCTTTCGAAAGGGTCGCCCCCGATTCTAGCGGTCGGTCGCGCCGCCGCCCTCAGCGGCCGGGCCCACTTCGCCGCCACCGGGCCGGCACGCCCGCGGCTGCAAGGCTGCCGGCCAGGCTGACGGGCGGCGGGGCCGCGGCCCCGGGTCCGCCGCGGAGGAACCGGGCCGTGCGGAGGGCCAGCCGGCTTCCCGGCCGGATCGGGCCCTCGTGGAGCTGCCCGGGGACCACGGCGAAGCTGACTGCGGGGACGGCGTCGGCAAGCTGGTGGCTCGTGTCGGCGAAGTAGCCGGGGCTCCAGCCGCCACTGAGCATGAGCGTGGGGGTGGTGATGGCGGCAAAATCCTCGAGTTCGGCGTCGGCATCCAGGACGGCGCGCATCTCGGCGACAGCCGTGGGCAGCAGTTGCCGCATTTCGGCGCCGAGCCTGGTCCGGGCCGAGAGGATGCTGAGCATGCGCAGCGCGCCCAGGGGCAGCATGGACACCGGGCCGGCCGTCTCCAGGCCCTGCACCAAATGCGCCCAGGCGTGGTCGAGTTCGCCGGCAGCCACGGACCTTTCCAGTTCCGGCCGCCAGCGCTGGGTGAGGTTCCCGGAGAGGCTCACGGCGGCGTCGTAAGTCACCATCCTGCGGATCGGCAGGCGCCGGGCGGCCTCGAGGGCCACGAACCCGCCATAACTGTGGGCCACAACGTCGCTGGCGCCGGTCTCGCGGAGCACGGTTGCCAGGTCGGCAACCTCGGTGGCGGCGGAATAGTCGGGCGGCTGGTGCGAGGAACCGGCCCGTCCGCGGCGGTTGTAGCAGTGCACCGGCTGGTCCAGCAGCCGGCAAAGTTTTCGGGCAAAGGACTGGTAGAGCGCATCGGTGATCAGGGTCCCGTGTACGACGACGACGCCGGATCCTTCGCCGCGGGCCGCCACGGCGTCGTCGGACGCGGCTGCCCTGCCCGGTCCGTGCCCCACCGGGCGGATGGTGTGCAGCTCAAGGTGTCCCTTGCCGTCGTCGGTCCTCACTGTCCATGTCTCCACAACTTCGAGTCTATTCCCGCACCCCGCCCGCCTGGCTGCCGTCCGGGCAGAACCGGGCCGGGACCTTCCCGGACGCAAATCGACGGTAAACTTGGGGATTGTGACTTCCCAAAACACCCCCGCCCCGAACACCGCCGCCGAGCCGCATGATGCCAGCGAACAGACCCGCATCCGCATGGAGAAGCGCGCCAAGCTGATCGAACGCGGCGTCGAGGCATATCCGGTGGGTGTCGAACGCACGCACTCGCTCACGGAAATCCGGGAGAAATACGCCTACCTGCAGGCCGATGAAACCACCGGCGACGCCGTTGGCGTGACCGGCCGCATCGTCTTCATCCGCAACACGGGCAAACTCTGCTTCGCCACCCTCCAGGAGGGCGGCATGGACGGCAAGGCCGTGCGGCTGCAGGTCATGCTGAGCCTGGCCAACATCGGTGAGGAGGCGCTCGCGGAGTGGAAGTCCCTCGTGGACCTCGGCGATCACGTCTTCATCAAGGGCGAGGTCATCTCCTCACGCCGCGGCGAACTCTCCGTCATGGCGGATTCCTGGACCATGGCCTCCAAGGCGCTGCGCCCGCTGCCCGTGCTGCACGCCGGGCTGAATGAAGAAACGCGTGTCCGCCAGCGCTACGTGGACCTCATTGTCCGCGACGAAGCCCGCGAGATGGTTTACACCCGCGCCGCGATCACCCGCTCCATCCGCGAAACCCTGCACCGCCAGGGCTACGTTGAGGTGGAAACCCCCATGCTGCAGCTGGTTCACGGCGGCGCCACGGCCCGTCCCTTCGAGACGCACATGAACGCCTTCGACCAGAAGATGACGCTGCGCATCGCCACCGAGCTCTACCTCAAGCGCACGGTCGTCGGCGGGATCGACCGCGTCTACGACATGGGCCGGGTCTTCCGCAACGAGGGCGTGGACTCCACGCACAGCCCCGAGTTCACCACCTTGGAGTCCTACGAGGCGTGGGCGGACCAGTTCGTCATGGCGGACCGGATCAAGGAGATCATCCTGGACGCCGCCGACGCCGCCGGTGTGGGCCGCGTGCTCCAGACCGAAGCCGGGGAGATCAACCTCGACGGCGAATGGACCTGGCTGGCTGTCTACCCGGGATTGTCCGACTTCGTGGGCCAGGAAATAACCCCCGACACCACGGTTGCCGAGCTGCTGGAGCTGGCTGCCAAGCACGAGGTCAAGGTCGACGCCGCCTGGGAGGCCGAGAAGCTCGTCGTCGAACTCTTCGGCGAACTGGTGGAGCCGACTTTGCTCAACCCCACGTTCGTCTACGACTATCCGCCGTCCGCGCAGCCGCTGGCCCGCCAGCACCGCGAAGACGGCCGCCTGATCGAGGCCTGGGACCTCATCATCGGCGGCATGGAGCGGGGCACGGCGTTCTCCGAACTGATCGACCCGGTCATCCAGCGCGAACGCCTCACTGAACAGTCCCGCCGTTCCGCCGCGGGTGACGTGGAGGCAATGCAGCTGGACGAAGACTTCCTCCGTGCGCTCGAGTACGGCGCGCCGCCCATGGGCGGGATCGGCCTCGGCATCGACCGGCTCGTGATGTTGTTCACCGGAGCCGGCATCCGCGAAACGATCCTCTTCCCCCTGTTGAAGCCCGAAGGACACTGAGCATGGACTATATCGCCGTATTGCTGCCCCCCATCGTGGTGGGCCTGCTTTTCTGGTTTGCCATGAAATCCATATTCAATGCCGACAAATCAGAGCGGCAGGCAGAAGCCCGCGCCCATGCCGAAGCCGAAACTAGGGCCAAAGGACCGGATTCCGGGACCCCGGGAAGCTAATTACCCGGAAAAAGTAATAGTTCCCTATTGCCGCCTTAGGTTTTCCTTTGGACAGAGTTTTGCGCTTTGACTCCCTGCTGTAACGCGGAGGATACTTATTCCAGATACATCCTGCTTTTCTAAACGCTCGATCTTTGGAAAGAGAGTCCTTTATGGCACAGAAAGTAAAAATCATCCTCGTTGATGATCTGGATGGGGGATCCGCGGACGAAACTGTCCGGTTTGGCCTTGACGGCGTCAGCTACGAAATAGACCTGTCGTCAAGCAATGCATCAGAACTGCGCTCCGCAGTGGACCGATTTGTGACGCACGCGCGCAAAACGTCAAGCGGACGCGCCACGCGCACGAAAATTTCCAGCGGGCGCAATCAGGACTCTGCCCAGATCCGTCAGTGGGCACGGGACAACGGCTATGCGGTAAACAGCCGCGGACGCATCCAGGCTGAAATTCAGGAAGCTTACCAAAAGGCCAATTCCTAGCAGGGACCCGCGGCAGGGCGCAGTGCCGGGCCCGGCATGAGGGCGCAGCATCAAGCCGCAAGCACGTTACATGGCGTCGAAATCGAGCGTCTGTCAAATGCCAATGCCCCCGTTATCTGACGGGGGCATTGCCATGCCGGCGGCGAAAGCGCCCGTCCGGTGGATCGGCCCGCCCGTCCGGCGATGAACAGGCTCCGCCGCGCATGTTCCTCCCTGCAGCATTTCCAGGCACATGTCCAGCACGAGGTGAACCATTTGCCGAAGATGGCCGCAATGGGTCCAGGCTTAGCGGCCATCTTCGGCAATTCGAGAACCTTTGCCATGCCGGCGGCGAAAGCGCCCGTCCGGCGGCGCCCGTCCGGCGGTCCGCCCGGCCGGAACGGCCCGCTCATCGGCCGGTTGCGCCCTTCCGGAAGGGCACATTGCGCCCTTCCGGAAGGGCCGGATGCGCCCTTCCCGAGGGCACATCGCGCCGTTCCGGAAGGTCCGGATGCGCCCGCCCGGAGGGTCCCGGACGGTTCTTGCCCCGTGTCCGGGACCCGGTCCGGACGCGGTTGCGCAACCCTCCGGTTTCCCCTGTGGCGAACAAGCCCCAAATCTCGAACCCGGCCACGTAGCATCAAAGTACGTCGTAGCTAGGAGTGTGGCGAAATGTTTGAGCGATTTACGGACCGTGCCCGTCGCGTAGTTGTGCTTGCCCAAGAAGAGGCACGCATGCTGAACCACAATTACATTGGTACCGAACACATCCTCTTGGGTCTGATCCATGAGGGTGAAGGTGTTGCCGCCAAAGCCCTTGAATCCTTGAGCATTTCGCTCGACGGTGTCCGCGAGCAGGTCCAGGAGATCATCGGCCAGGGCCAGCAGGCGCCCTCCGGCCACATCCCCTTTACCCCCCGCGCCAAGAAGGTCCTGGAGCTCTCGCTGCGCGAGGCGCTGCAGCTGGGCCATAACTACATTGGTACCGAGCACATCCTCCTCGGCCTCATCCGGGAAGGCGAAGGCGTTGCCGCCCAGGTGCTCGTCAAGCTCGGCGCAGACCTGAACCGGGTCCGCTCGCAGGTCATCCAGCTGCTCTCGGGTTACCAGGGCAAGGAAGCCACGGGCGCCGGTGTCGGCCCCGGGCAGGCTGAGGGGACTCCGGCCGGGTCCGTCGTCCTGGACCAGTTCGGCCGCAACCTGACCCAGGCGGCGCGCGAGAACAAACTGGACCCTGTGATCGGTCGCGAGCAGGAAATGGAACGCGTCATGCAGGTCCTTTCCCGCCGCACCAAGAACAACCCCGTGCTGATCGGTGAGCCCGGCGTCGGCAAGACAGCCGTCGTCGAGGGCCTGGCCCAGGCGATCGTCCGCGGCGATGTCCCGGAGACCATCAAGGACAAGCAGCTGTACACGCTGGACCTCGGGTCCCTCGTGGCCGGCTCCCGGTACCGCGGCGACTTCGAGGAGCGCCTGAAGAAGGTCCTCAAGGAGATCCGCACCCGCGGCGACATCATCCTGTTCATCGATGAGATCCACACCCTGGTGGGCGCCGGTGCCGCCGAAGGCGCCATCGATGCGGCCTCGATCCTGAAGCCCATGCTGGCCCGCGGCGAACTCCAGACCATCGGTGCCACCACGCTGGACGAGTACCGCAAGCACATCGAGAAGGATGCCGCGCTGGAGCGCCGCTTCCAGCCGATCCAGGTCAAGGAACCCTCCGTCGCACACGCGATCGAGATCCTCAAGGGCCT
>NZ_FUZD01000039.1:0-6001 GCF_900168135.1 Arthrobacter sp. 49Tsu3.1M3 | reverse complement strand
GAAGGCCATCAGGACCAGGATGGAGGTCACGAGGGCGTTCCAGGTGAAGATCGGCATCCGCCACATGGTCATGCCCGGGGCGCGCATGCAGATGATGGTGGTGATGAAGTTGACGGCGCCGAGGATGGTGCCGAAGCCGGAGAGCGCCAGGCCGAAGACCCAGAGGTCACCGCCCAGTCCGGGGGTGAATGTGGTGTTGGACAGCGGCGCGTACGCGAACCAGCCGAACGACGCGGCACCCTGCGGGGTGATGAAGCCGGAGACGGCGATCGTGGAGCCGAAGAGGAAGAACCAGAAGGCCAGTGCGTTCAGTCGCGGGAAGGCGACGTCGGGGGCACCGATCTGCAGCGGCATGATGACGTTGGTGAAGCCGGCGAACAGCGGCGTCGCGAACATCAGCAGCATGACGGTGCCGTGCATGGTGAAGAGCTGGTTGTACTGCTCTTTGGTCTGCAGGATCTGCATGCCGGGCTCGAAGAGCTCGGCACGGATCAGCAGCGCCATGATGCCGCCGAAGCAGAAGAAGATGAACGACGCGATCAGGTACATGTACCCGATCGTTTTGTGGTCGGTCGAGGTGATCCAGTTGACGACGATGCGTCCCTTGGACTTCGGTACTACGGGAGCCTCGAGGATCCCGGCGGATTGAGTGTAAGTTGCCACGTCGCTCCCCTTACTTGGTTTCGGCCGGGGCCGGGTTGCGGTCGTACTCTTCACCGAGCAGGCCGGTGTTCCCGTCCTGGCGCAGCTGGTTCATGTGCGCCTGGAACTCCGACTCGGAGACAACCTTCACGCGGAACAGCATTTCGGAGTGGTACTCGCCACAGAGTTCGGCGCACTTACCGTCGTAGGTGCCCTCCCTGGTGGGCGTCAACCGGATGTAGTTGGTCTTGCCGGGAATCATGTCGCGCTTCTGCAGGAACGCGGGGACCCAGAAGGAGTGGATGACGTCGCGCGCGTTGAGCTCGAGGTCAACCGACTTGTTGACCGGCAGGTACAGGGTGGGCAGCTTGTTCTTGTCCACGTCGTTACCGGTCAGGTGCGCCTGGACGCCGGCTTCGTGCACGTCCTCAGTGACGACATTGCCCTTCAAGTAGTTGAAGTCCCATGCCCACTGCTTGCCGCGGACGTCGACGACGACGTCGGCCGGCGTTGAGCGGTCATCGATGGACTGCTGGTCGCGGTCGGTGAAGTAGAAGAACACCAGGACCATGAACAGCGGGATCGTCAGGTAGAACACTTCAAGCGGAAGGTTGAAGCTGTTCTGGCGCGGGAAGCCCACGGTGCCCTTGCGGCGCCGGTAAGCGACGATGCACCAGATCATCAGGCCCCAGGTGATGATGCCGACGACCAGCGCGGCAATCCATGAGTTGACCCAGAGGTCCATGATGAGGTCAGTGTGATTGGTGGTGCCACGCTCGGTGGGCAACCAGCCCTTCTGTACCTCTGGTGAACATCCAGTCAAAGCCAACGCGCCGGCTAGTGCCAAGCCAGTGATCGTAGTGATCTGTTTGCGTCGGCTGCCGGTTCGGTTCTGCGAACTCACAGACGGCCCTTCCTACTTGTTGCTGTTGCCCCGCAAATGACGGGCAGGGCAAACGAAAAGTTTTACTACTCGGTGTAGAGCTTACCGCTCCCCGGGAGTTTTCGCCCACATGTCCGCACCGTGCGTCGGGAGCTTTTTGCAGGCGCCGCTCGTTGAGGATCCTGCGGCACTAAGGCCGGGCAAAATGCCCGGCCTTAGTGGAAGGAATTAGTGGAACGAATCTCCGCAGGCGCAGGACCCGCCGGCATTCGGGTTATCGATTGTGAAGCCCTGCTTGGCGATGGTGTCCTCGAAATCGATGCTGGCACCGCTGAGGTAAGGGACGCTCATCTTGTCGACGACGACTTCCACCCCGTCGTAGTCGCGCACTGCATCCCCGTCGAGCAGCCGCTCGTCGAAGTAGAGCTGGTAAATCAGGCCGGAGCAACCGCCGGGCTGCACGGCAACGCGGAGGCGCAGATCGGTGCGGCCTTCCTGCTCCAGCAGGCTGCGGACCTTTCCAGCCGCGACGTCGGTCAGCATGACCTCGTGCGTGGCCAGCTCGCCGGCCTCGGCGGCAGAGTTGCCGGCGCTGTTTTCATTGGTTGTAGTGCTCATGGCCTACCTTCTTGCAACGGTGGTGGCGGCCCCGTTCGCACGGTGCCCGCCCCTACTTAAACGGTATGGGCTATAGCTACATGCTACTTCGCGCAGCCCTGTAGCTCTAACTCCTGACGTAACCGTGGGAGACGGCTGGATGTTCCCCCGGGACCCGCCGGGTGCGCGGGCTAGAGCGCGCCTTCGTTGTTCAGGCGCGCGAGGAGCAGGGCCTCGGCGACGATCGCGTTCCGGAAGTCGCCCAGGTGCAGCGATTCGTTGGCGCTGTGGGCCCGGGAATCGGGATCCTCGACGCCGGTGACCAGGATCTGCACGTCCGGGTAGAGCTCGGTGAGATCCGCGATGAAGGGAATCGATCCGCCGATCCCCATTTCGACGGCGGGCACGCCCCAGGCCTCGCCGAGGGCCCACATGGCCACGGACGCTGCCTTCGAGCTCGTGTCCGTCAGGAAGGAGTTGCCGCTCTCCCCCGGGGTGAATACCACCTCAGCGCCGAACGGGGCGTGGGTTTCGACGTGCTGGCGGACAGCCTCCATCGCGGCTGCCGGGTCCTGCCCGGGGGCCAGGCGCAGGCTGAACTTGGCCCGGGCGCGCGGCAGCAGGGTGTTGGAGGCCACGTCCACGGCCGGGGCGTCAAAGCCGATGATGGAGAGGGCGGGCTTGGTCCACATGCGGGAGGCAATGCTGCCGGTCCCGGCGAGCTTCACGCCGTCGAGCACGGAGGCGTCGGCGCGGTACTCCTCCTCGGTAAGGTCGACAACGACGTCATCGCGGCTCACCAGGCCCTTGACCGCGACGCTGCCCTCGTCGTCGTGGAGGGTCGCGATCAGGCGGGCCAGCAGGGTGGGGGCGTCGAGCACGGGGCCGCCGAACATGCCCGAATGCACGGCGTGGTCCAGGACCTTGACCTCGATGGTGCCGTCCACCAGGCCGCGCAGGCTGGTGGTGAGGGCAGGAATGCCGACCTTCCAGTTGCTGGAGTCGGCCACGATAATCACGTCAGCGCGGAGCAGTTCGCGGTGGGTTTCCAGGAACTGCCGGAACGTTGGCGAGCCGGCTTCCTCTTCGCCCTCGAAGAAGAACGTCACGCCCAGGCCCAGCTCGTCACCGAGCACCCGCGTCACCGCCGAGTAGGCGGCGATGTGCGCCAGGATGCCGGCCTTGTCATCGGCGGCACCGCGGCCGAAGAGCCTGCCGTCGCGCTCGACGGCGGTAAAGGGGTCGGTTTCCCACAGTGCCAGGTCGCCGGTGGGCTGGACGTCGTGGTGGGCGTACAGCAGCACTGTTGGCTTGCCCTCCGCGGCCGGGCGGCGGGCGACGACGGCGGGCCCGCCGGGCGTCCCGTCTTCCTTGTCGCAGCGGAGGACCCGGACGTCGTCGAAGCCGCTGGCCTGCACGAGGCTGGCGACGGCGTCGGCGCTGCGGTTCAACGGGGCAGGATCAAAGCTGGGCCAGGCGATGCCCGGAATGGCAACCAGATCCTTCAGCTGGCCGATCGTCTCGTCGAACGATTCGGCCACGGCCTGGCGCAGGGCCTCGGCATCGATGGTGCCCTCGTGGTCCATGGTGGTCTGCGGGTTCCCCGCGGTAGATGAAGTCATGGCCAAAACACTACCCGTGCTCTGAATCACTACAAACAGCGTCACGCCCGGGCCGGCGGCGTGTGGGCTGGGTCTCGGGCCTGTGTCTGCGGGGTATTCTTTAGGGGTGTTTGGACGTAAAAAGGAAGCGCCATCGGCGCAGGACATAGTTGACCAGCAGGCAACCGAGGCAGCAGCCCGTAGCGCCGTGACCGGCAAGGGCGCACCCACGCCCAAGCGCAGCGCCCAGGAGGCGGCCCGCAAGCGGCCCCTCGTGCCGGAGGACCGCAAGGCTTCCAAGGCGGCCGAGCGCGCCGCCGTCACGGAGCAGCGGCTCAAGATGCGGCAGGCCATGGACACCGGCGACGAGAAGTTCCTGCCGCTGCGGGACAAGGGTCCGCAGAAGCGGTTCGCCCGTGATTTCGTCGATGCCCGCTTCAGCCTTGGCGAGTTCCTCATGTTCGGCGCCCTGCTGTTTGTCATCATCTCCTTGCTCGTGCCGGCCTCCAGCGCACAGATGGTCTACGTCCTGGGCGCCTTCTGGGTCATGTTCCTCGCGGTCTTCGTGGATGTCTTCTTCCTCTCCCGCAAGCTCAAGAAGCGGCTCGGCGAAAAGTTCGGCGACGTCGAGCGCGGCACCGTCTGGTACGGCTCCATGCGCTCCCTGCAGTTCCGCCGCCTGCGCCTGCCCAAGCCCCAGGTCCGGCGCGGCGAGTTCCCCGCCTGAGATTCCCGTCCACGATTCTTCAACCAAGAAGCCCCCGGCAGTTACGGCGGGTTCTAGCGGTCGTTGCAACACCCAGACTTTTGGGAGTTGCAACGACCGTGGTTCGTTTAAGCCGGGATTCATCCCGGCCCGTGCGATATGGGCTAGATCAGAAGAAGGCGTTTTTCGAGGTCTTTGACCGCGTGGGGAGCACGACGGCGGCCGCCAGGGAGCTGGGTTTCAATGCCGCGACATGTGCCGGCTGGGTCCGCAAGGCCGGGCTGAAGAGCCGCGGGAAAACGGGGATCGGGCCGCACCCGGGACGGGAGGAATTCTTCCGGCTGCGCGGGGCCGGTGTCGGTCGCGGGGAGGCCGCCAAGACAGTGGGCGTGCATATCCGCACGGCGCGTGACTGGGACCGCGGAATCCGAAGGTCGAACAACCGCCGCTTTTACCCGGATGGGCGGGTGATCGATTACAAACAGGGAGTGACCACATTCCACTCGCCGGACCCGGGATCCCGGCCCTCGGCCGCGGAGAAGCCCATCGGCCCCCGCTTCCTGTCGCTGCAGGAACGGGAGCTGATCCGGGACCTGTCCGCGGCCGGTACTTCCATGAGAGCGATCGCGCAGGCGATGGGAAGGGCGCCCTCGACCATCAGCCGGGAACTGGGCCGCAACAGCGATCCCCGCTTCGGTTACCTGCCCCACGGCGCACAACGGCAAGCCGCTGCCCGCCGGGCACGTCCCAAAGCGGCCAAGCTGGTCGCCGACCCGGCCCTTCGGCAGTACGTGCAGGACAAATTGGGCCTGGAGTGGTCTCCGGAGCAGATATCGCACAGGCTGGTCACGGACTTCCCCGATGACCAGGAGATGCGCGTGAGCCACGAGACGATCTACCAGAGCCTCTACCTACAGGCCCGTGGCGGACTCAAACGCGAAATCCAGGCAGCCCTCCGCTCCGGCCGTGCCCGCCGCCGGCCCCGCCAGGAACCGGGCCAACGCCAGCCCCGGTTCACAGACCCCATGGTCATGATCTCCGAACGGCCTCCCGAAATCGAGGACCGGGCCGTGCCCGGGCATTGGGAAGGCGACCTGATCACCGGGGCGCTGAACCAGTCCGCGATCGCCACCCTGGTCGAGCGCACCACCCGGTATGTGATGCTCGTGCACCTGACCGCAGACCACGGTGCCGAGGCCGTCCGGGACGGGCTGGTCGCCGCGATGAAGGACCTTCCCGCGCACCTGCGAGGATCCCTGACCTGGGACCAGGGAGCAGAAATGGCGGCCCACAAGTCGTTCAGCCTCGCCACGGACATGGACGTCTACTTCTGCGACCCGGCCAGCCCCTGGCAGCGCGGGTCGAACGAAAACACGAACGGGCTGCTGCGCCAGTACTTTCCCAAAGGCACCGACCTGTCCGTCTACGGTCCCGAAGACCTCGAGCTGGTCGCCCAGAAACTCAACGGCCGCCCACGCAAAACGCTCGGCTGGGAAACCCCAGCCGAGCGTCTGCGTGATTTACTACTACCCACCTAACCAACAGGTGTTGCAACGACCCCTAGAAACCGCC
>NZ_FUZD01000008.1:0-162386 GCF_900168135.1 Arthrobacter sp. 49Tsu3.1M3 | reverse complement strand
ATTCCCTGGCACACCGGCGGCCCGACCACCACGGACAACGCCGCCGGACTCTGCGAAGCCTGCAACCACACCAAAGAAACCCCCGGCTGGAAAGCACGCCCCAGCCCTGCAGCCGAACCCGGCAACGGCAGGCGCAGCAGGCACACCCTCGAACTCACCACCCCCACCGGCCACACCTACCACTCCACCGCGCCACCCCTGCCGGGGACACCGCTTCGCCCAGCAGCCGCAGAACAGCCAGGGTCCCAGCCGGGCTCCCGCCACCGCCGCCAGCTCCGGCACCAAGCCAAAACGCTCAGGCGCGACAAGCCCAAAGTGCCAGCCGCAGCCTAGGAATCATTGACTGCCCGAATAGGAACTGGAGGCGCTCTGAGTAGCCTGTCCGGGCCGTCCCGTGCTCGTGCGGGCCCTAGCGTGAAGCCGCATCCTCGCCGTACGGTTCCGGCCCGGTGACAACATCGTTCGCAGGACCGTGGCACCACTCCGAAAAGGACCCCGGATAGAGGGCAGCGGAAAAGCCGGCAATCTCGAGGGCGGCGATTTCATGTGCCGCCGTCACTCCGGAGCCGCAGTACACGGCAGTGGGGACGCCGTCCCGGTAACCGAGCTGTTCGAAGCGATCCCGCAGCTCCGCCGGGGCCAGGAAGCGCCCGTCAGCGCCAAGGTTCCCGGTCGTGGGGGCACTGACGGCCCCAGGAATATGGCCAGCGCGGGGATCCACGGGTTCGATTTCCCCGCGGTACCGTTCCCCCGCCCGGGCGTCCAACAGCAGCCCCCGCTGGCCCCAAGTGGCTGCTTGTCCGGCGTCGATCGCAGGCATGGCGCCGTCGGACAGGGTGACGTTTCCGGGTGCCGGCTGTTCGGGTCCGGCCGCCAGCTCGAAGCCGGCCGCCCGCCACGCGGCCAGGCCGCCATCGAGCAGGTACACAGAACTAAAGCCGGCGTTGCGCAGCATCCACCACAGCCGGGCGGCCGCCATGTTGCCGCTGTCGTCGTACGCTACGACCGCATCGCCGTCGTTGATGCCCCAGCGGCGCGCGGACTCCTGGAACTGCTCCAGCGGCGGCAACGGATGCCTTCCGCGTTCCGGTTCCGCCGGTCCGGCAAGTTCAGTGGCGAGATCCACGAAGACGGCCCCGGGGATGTGTCCGGTCAGGTAGTGGTCGTGACCGTGGGGATCCCCCAGCGCCCAGCGCACGTCGAGGAGTACTGTGCGCTGGGCGGCCGCGCGGGCGCCGTCCATCCGGTCCTTGAGGGCAGCAGCATCGAGAAGGGTGTCCATTTCCCCACTCTATCTTTGGCGTCCCGCCGCCCCCGGTAGGCTGTAGCGGTGAACACCACGCATCAGCAGGACCGGGCTTGGGCCGACGAGGCCGTCCGCCGGATCAACGCCGAAAACAACCGCTCTGCCGACACTCACTTGTATTCGGTGCCGCTTCCGGAGCACTGGGGCGTGCAGCTGTACCTGAAGGACGAATCCACCCACCGCACTGGCAGCCTCAAGCACCGGCTGGCGCGGTCCCTGTTCCTCTTCGGCCTCGTCAACGGCTGGATCCGCGAAGGCACCACGATCGTGGAGGCATCCAGCGGCAGCACCGCCGTCTCCGAAGCCTATTTTGCGCAGCTGCTGGGACTGCCCTTCATCGCCGTGATGACCCGGACCACCAGCCGCGAAAAAATCGCCCTGATAGAACAGTTCGGCGGCTCCTGCCATCTGGTGGACCACGCCTCCGAGGTCTACGACGCTGCCGCGGATCTGGCCAGCAGCACGGGCGGGCACTACATGGACCAATTCACGTACGCCGAACGGGCCACGGACTGGCGCGGGAACAACAACATCGCCGAATCGATCTTCGGCCAGCTGGCGCTGGAGGAGCACCCGGTCCCCCGCTGGGTGGTGGTCGGTGCCGGCACTGGCGGGACCAGCGCCACGATTGGCCGGTACCTGCGCTACCACCGCTTCGAGACGGGCCTCGCCGTCGTCGACCCGGAAAATTCCGCGTTCTATCCGGGCTGGCGGAACAGCCTGCCCGATGCCGGGACGGTCGCCGGAGGCGGGACTGCCACTGCCCGCACAGCTGCCGCGCCCGCGGCGGGATTGCCGTCCCGCATCGAGGGCATCGGCCGGCCGCGGATGGAGCCGAGTTTTGTGCCCGCCGTGATCGACCACATGATCCAGGTTCCCGACGCTGCGTCGGTGGCGGCCATGCGGCATCTGAGGGACCACGCCGGTCTGCACGCGGGTCCGTCCACCGGGACCAACCTCTGGGGTGCATGGCAGCTCATCGCCGGGATGATCGCGGAGGGCCGCCGGGGCAGTGTTGTGACCCTGATGTGCGACGCCGGGGACCGCTACGCCGGAAATTACTACAACCCGGAATGGCTGGAGACCCACGGCCTGGATCCCAAACCCCACGAGGCCGTGCTGCGCGAGTTCTTCCGGACCGGCGCCTGGCCGGCCTAAGCCGCCCGCCAACACGCCCAAGCCGGCCAGCCTAAGCCGCCCGCCAACACGCCGGCCTGAGGCGCGCCAAGGCGCCCCGGAGGCTAAACCTCCGCGGTATCGCCGCTGGAGAGGTGCCGGTACTCGGTGCCGTACTTGGCGCCGATCCGGGTCACGTGCCCCTCCACCAGGCCGCGGCCCAGCTCGTTCAGGAGCGCGTCGTGGATCGGGAAGGCCTGTGGTGCGCGGACGCCGATGACAAAATCCACCACTTCGCCCACCTTGTTCCACGGAGCGTGGATGGGTACAAGCAGCGTCTTGACCTCGACGCCGTCGGGGATCGCGAAGGAGTCCCCGGGGTGGTAGACGTTGCCGTTGACTAGGTAGCCGACGTTGGCCACCACGGGGATCTGCGGATGGATGAGGGCGTGCTGGCCGCCAAATGTCCTGATGGCGAAGCCCGACGTTTCAAAATCCTCGCCCGCGCCCGCCGCATGGATGCGGCTTCCGGCGTCGGGCGCCTTGCCGCGGAGCGTCGCGGCCACGGCCTCCGGGGCGAAAAGGTCAAGGGCGGTGTTCGACTGCAACGCCGCGGTGACGGCGTCGACGTCCACATGGTCCGCGTGCTCGTGGGTAATGAGCACAACATGTGCTCCGGCCAAGGCCTGGTCCGTCTCCGAAAAAGTACCCGGGTCAAACACCAGCACCCGGCCGTCCTGTTCGAGGCGGACACAGGCGTGAGTAAATTTGGTCAGCTTCATCCGGCCAGCCTAGGCACCAGCCGTCACAGTGTCCACGAAGCCCTGCTGGTAATCTTGGACATTGCCCCCTCAGCGAGTCCCACCCGCGAATTCTTTTGACGAAGCGAGTTCCACGATGTCCCAAGGCGCTACCACCGGCAGCAGCCGGACCCCGGCCGCGGCACCCGTGCAGGGCAAGGAACAGCGCGTCACCAAGCAGCGCCTCGCCGTCAGCGCCGCCTTGGACGAGCTGGCGGACTTCGTCAGCACCCAGGAACTGCACCGAATCCTCCAGGAGCGCGGCACCGCGGTGTCCCTCGCGACCTCCTACCGGATCCTGCAGTCCCTCGCCGACGACGGGCTGGTGGATGTCCTGCGCAACGCCGACGGCGAAGCGGTGTACCGGCGCTGCGCCGTCACCGGGCACCACCACCACCTGCTGTGCCGGAACTGCGGCAAGGCCGTGGAAGTCGAAGCTCCGGCGGTCGAAGCCTGGGCCGCGCGGATCGCGAATGAGCACGGCTTCACCGCGGTGGAGCACACCGTGGAAATCTTCGGCCTGTGCCCCGAATGCACAGCCAGTCAGCCAGGCCCGTAGCCGAAGCTGCTGAAATTCCCCACCTTTGATCTCGTGACCCCGGAATTCACCGGCGGGGCGCAGGGACCCGCCGGCGGCCGGCGGCAACCCTGGGGAAATTCCGCCACAGCGTGAGAGCGTCTAAGCCGCAGCTGCCGCGCTCCGCACCACCCGGCCGTTGAGCCCCCGCCTGGCCCGTGCGTCACCGATCATCCGGCAGGCCACGTAGATCAGGAAGGACAACGTGGTCACGTAGGGGCTGATCGGCAGCCGGCCGCCGAGGGCCAGCAGGATGCCTCCGACGGTCGCCGTCATCGCAAAGACGATGCTCAGCGTGACCACCAGCCGGGGCGAGGACGTGACGCGCATGGCCGCGGCCGCGGGCGTGATCAGCAGGGCCAGCACCAGCAGGGCGCCCACAATCTGGATGGACAGCGCCACGCTTATCCCCAGCAGCACCATGAAACCAAGGGCGAGGGCCCGCACCGGCACGCCGCGGGCGGTGGCGACGTCGGGGTCGACACTGGCAAAGGTCAACGGCCGCCAGATGGCGGCCATCGCCAGCATCACCACGACGGCGGCGACCGCCAGAACCTGCAGCTGGACGGTTCCGACCGACACGATCTGCCCGGTGAGCAGGCCGAACTTGTTGGCGGCCCGGCCCTCGTACAGGGACAGGAAGAGGATGCCCAGGCCAAGCCCGAAGGGCATGATGACGCCGATGATCGAGTTCTTGTCCCGGGCGCGAACCCCCATCACGCCCAGCACCAGGGCTGCCAGCACGGATCCTGCCAGCGAGCCGAGGATGATGTCGGCGCCGATCAGCAGCGCGAACGCCGCGCCGGCGAAGGAGAGCTCGGAGATTCCGTGGACGGCGAAGGCGAGGTCGCGTTTCATCACGAAGGTCCCCATGATTCCGCCGAGCAGCCCGAGGACGGCGCCGGCCCAGATGGAGTTCTGCACCAGGACCAGCAGCTCGCCGTAGTTTTCGAAGTTGAAGATTGAATGCAGCAGGTCGCCCAGATCCACTTAGCCCACCTCGCCCGCGACTGAATGCGCGTCCAGATGGTGGTGCGTCGCGGCATCCGGCAGCCCGACGACGATCAGCCGTCCGTTGGCCTGGATGACTTCAACACGGCTGTCGTACAAATCGGAGAGCACCTCGGTAGTCATGACCTCCGCGGGTGTGCCCACCCGGAACTTTCCGCCAGCCAGGTACAGGACCCGGTCCACGTAGTCCATGATCGGGTTGATCTCGTGGGTCACGAACACCACGGCACTGTCCGCGTCGCGGCAATGCCTGTTGATCAGCGCGCTGACGCCTTGCTGGTGCTGAAGGTCAAGGGAGAGCAGCGGCTCGTCGCACAGCAGCACCTTGGGATCGGTCGCGAGGGCCTGCGCCACGCGCAGGCGCTGCTGCTCACCGCCGGAAAGCTGCCCCACCGGCACCTTGGCGTAGTCGGTGGCGCCCACAAGCTCCAGGAGTTCATCGACTTTACGGTTCACCTTGGCGCCGCCGAGGCGGATGCCCCAGCGGTGGCCGTCGACGCCGAGCGCCACGAGGTCGCGGGCGCGCAGGGGCGTATCGGGGTCGAATGATTTCTGCTGGGGCACGTAGCCGATCCGGCGGCTTCCCCGTTCAACAGGGTGGCCGTCGAGCACTGCCGTTCCCGTGCTCAGTTCCTGCAGCCCCAGCAGAACCTTCAGGAAGGTGGTCTTGCCGCTGCCGTTGGGCCCGAGCACGGCAAAGAATTCACCCGGGTTGATGTCCAGGTCCAGGCCCTCCCAGAGAGTCCGTTGGCCGAACGCCAGGGAGGCGCCGCGCAAACTCACTACCGGTGTCAAAAGGGGTTTCCTCGATTTTCCGCGGAGATGGCTGCTCCCGCTGTTGCGATCATCCTAGGGCCTTGCCGATGCTCTCCACGTTTCCGGCCATCCACTGCAGGTAGGACTGGCCGTCCGGGAGGGTCTCGCTGAAGTTCACGACCGGGACGCCGGCGTTCTCGGCGGCTTTTTTCACCGCCGCCGTCTGCGGTCCCTCGGTCTGAGTATTGTAGGCCAGCAGCCTTACGCCCCGGGATGCCACGAGATCGACGGTGGTCTTGAGCACGGCGGGCGGGACGTCGGCGTCCTCCTCGATCGCCGCCGTGTACTCGGCCGGGGTCTCGTTCTCCAGGCCGGCGTCCTCGAGCAGGTACAGCGGTACAGGCTCGGTGACGGCCACGGGCGCGTGGCCTGCCGAGGACTTGATGGCGGCGAGCTTCGTTTCCAGGCCGCCGAGCGAGTCCTTGAAGGCGGCCGCGTTGCTCCGGAACGTCTGCGCCGAGGCCGGTTCCAGCGAGCCCAGCTTCTCGGCGAAGGCGTCCGCGAGGCGGGACATGGCAGGCAGGCTGTACCAGACGTGTTCGTTCAGCCCCGTGGACCCGTGGGTGTGGCCGGCGGAGTCGGGGCTCGCCGCTGCCGGGCTTTCGCTGGCAAGGCCGGAAACGTCCACGGCGCTGATGACGCTGCCGCGGTCGAGTCCGGTGTCGGTCGCCAGCGTGTCCATGAAGGC
This sequence comes from Arthrobacter sp. 49Tsu3.1M3, assembly GCF_900168135.1. Lineage (NCBI taxonomy): Bacteria > Bacillati > Actinomycetota > Actinomycetes > Micrococcales > Micrococcaceae > Arthrobacter > Arthrobacter sp. 49Tsu3.1M3. The sequence goes on along the minus strand of NZ_FUZD01000008.1, from coordinate 156,072 downwards.
GTCGTATCCCCCGCCGTTCTCCACCACGAGCTCGGCCTTGGAGACTGCCAGCTTGTCCTGCGTGGTGGCCTCGTAGGAGTGCGGGTCCTGGCTGGTCCGGTTGATGATCGAGCTGACCCGGACCTTGTCGCCGCCGATGCTGGAGACGATGTCGCCGTACACGCTGGTGGATGCGACGACGTTGACCACACCGTCCCCTGCCGTCCCCCGCGGGCTGCCGGACGTCGGACTGCACGCGGTGAGCAGGAGGCCCACGCCGGCAAGACCAGCCAGCAGGACTCGGGCAGCAGGACGACGCACGGAAAACCTCGGATCTGTTATTGAGAATCAGGAGCAATAGCAACAGCCCGAGTGTATCCCTAAATAGGAATCATTCCTATTTAGGGATACATGGCGTGCCCCGCCGGCGCCCGTCCGCTACTGGGCTGCCCGGTACTGGGCTGCCCGCTACTGGTCCTGGCCCAGCCTGCGGTAGCCGGTCGCCTGCGTCGCGTCCCGGATTTCGCCGACGAGCTGCTCGATCACGTCTTCGAGGAACAGCACTCCCTGGGTCAGCCCGTCGGGCCCGATCACGCGGGCCAGGTGCGAGCCCGTGCGCTGCATGACGGACATGGCCTGCTCGATTTCGTCATCCATGGCGAGGTTCGCCAGCGACCGGATGCGGCTTTCCGCAATCGGCTGGTGGTACCCGGCGTCCGGGATGGACAGCACGTCCTTGATATGGAGGTAACCGGCCAGCATGCCGTCGTCGTCGAGCATCGGGAAGCGCGAGAACCCGGTCCGGCTCACTGCCTTTTCGAATTCGACCGGCGTGGTGGCCGCCTTGAGCATGACGAGTTTGCCCAGCGGAACCATCACATGGGACGCGGTGTGTTCGGAGAACTCGAGCGCTCCGGTGATGAGTCCGGCGTCGTCGTCCACGAGTCCGTGGCGGGTGGATTCCTGCACGATCGACTGCACTTCTTCAAGGGTGAAGGTGGAGGTCACCTCGTCCTTCGGCTCAATCCGCATCAGCTTCAGGATGTGGTTCGCGGACCAGTTAAGCGCCGCAATGACGGGCTTGACGAGCCGTCCGATGAACATCAGCGGCGGCGCCAGCAGCAGCGCCGCCTTGTCCGCGACGGACACGGAAATGTTCTTGGGCACCATTTCGCCGAACGTGACGTGCAGGAACGTCACCAACAGCAGGGCGACGGCGAAGGCCACAATGTTCGCGACCTCCACAGGGACGCCCGCCGCTTCCAGCGGCACGGCCAGGAGGTGGTGGATCGCGGGCTCGGCCACCTGCAGGATCAGCAGCGAGCAGACGGTGATGCCGAGCTGGGCACAGGCGAGCATGAGGGAGACGTTTTCCATCGCCCGCAGTGTGGTCTGCGCGCGCTTGGAGCCTGCCTCGGCCAGCGGCTCGATCTGGCTGCGGCGGGCCGACATGACGGCGAATTCGGCGGCCACGAAGAAGGCGTTGCCCACCAGGAGGAACGCAAGCCAGAGAATTCCTGCCCAGTCGCTCATGCGGCACCTGCCTGGCTGGCGGGCTGGCCGTCGCCGGACACCCGGATGGGCCGGAAACAGATCCGGTCGATCCGGCGGCCGTCCATGCGGGTCACGCTCAGTGTCCCGCCGACGACGTCGACTGTGTCGCCGACTGCCGCGATGCGGCCGAGCTGGCTCATGACGTAGCCTCCCACCGTTTCGTAGGCAGCCTCGTCGGGCACGGTCAGGCCCGGGATCTGTTCGGAGAGCTCATCGGGCCGGAGCAGGCCCGGGAAGTACCAGTCCCCCGACGCGCTTTGGAGCAGGCCGGGCCGGACCTTGTCATGCTCATCGGCCACTTCCCCGACGATTTCCTCCACGAGGTCCTCCAGCGTGGTGATGCCGGCGGTTCCACCGTATTCATCCAGGACCACGGCCAGTTGCAGGTTGCCCTCGCGCAGTTCGGCGAGGAGGGCGTCCAGGTGGATGGTTTCGGGGACCCGGAGCACGTCGGTCATGATGGCCCCCGCCTGCAGCTTGGCGCGGCGGTCCGCGGGCACGGCAATGGCCTTCTTGATATGGACCACGCCGCGGATGTCATCGGAGGACTCGCCGATCACGGGGAACCGGGAGTATCCGGTGCGCTTGGCGGCCTCGACGATATCGGAGACCGGCTGGTCGGCGTCGATGGTCTCCACGCGGATGCGGGGGGTCATGACGTCCGCGGCGGTCCGCCCGGAGAACTTCAGGGTCCGGGCGATGAAGTTGGCCGTTCCGGCGTCGAGGGTGCCCATGGCCGCGGAGCGGCGCACAAGCGAGGCCAGCTCGGCCGGGGTGCGGGCGCCGGAGATTTCTTCCTTGGCCTCCAGGCCGAAGACGTTGAGGACCTTGTTGGAGAAGCCATTGAGCACCACGATGGCGGGCTTGAAGATGGCGGTGAACACCAGCTGGGGCCGGGCCACGGCTTTGCCGATCGGGAAGGACAGCGCGATGGCCATGTTCTTGGGCACCAACTCGCCGATCACCATGGAGAGCAGGGTGGCCACCGCCATTGCCAGGACCAGGGACAGCGAGGCAGCTGCCGCAGGCGGGACGCCGAGGGCGGTGAGGGGGCCTTCCAGGAGCTTGCCCACGGACGGTTCCATGACATAGCCGGTCAGCAGCGTGGTCATAGTGATGCCCAGCTGGCAGCTGGAAAGCTGGGTGGAGAGTGACTTGAGACATTTGAGCAACGGCTCGGCGGCGGTGTCGCCGGTGTCAACGGCGCGCTGCACGGTGGCCTGGTCCAGGGCGACCAGGGAAAATTCCACGGCGACAAAGAAGCCGGTGCCGAGGATGAGCAGGAGGCCTGCTGCGAGGAGTAGCCATTCCATGTCAGCGGCCTGCTTCCGCAGCAGCGCACGGCAGGTGCCGCGTCTGGGGACGCAAATGCGGGAAGGCCCGGCCTCGCGGAGGATGGTCGGCGGCGGCCGACCCTGTTTCCTGGATAGCTCCGGAATGGCGTGCGGCCGGAGAGTGATGGGCGCGTGAACGGGGTTTGCCGGCTCTGCGGGTGGACTGGGCGGGAACGGTTTCCGTACTCCGCTGACAGCCCCCAGGCCGGCACCTAGATTTACTGTCCATAAGAATTTCAGTCTACAGGAGCAACCGACGCCGGCCCCGGACCGCCGGCGTCACCGGCCGCGCCGGATTCACCAGCTCTGCGGGACGGGCCGGCCCTCCTCGTACCCGGCCGCGGACTGGATGCCTGCCACGGCGCGTTCGCGGAAAGCGGCGAGATCGGCAGCGCCGGCGTAGCTCATGGAACTGCGCAGGCCCGCGGTGATCATGTCCAGCAGGTCCTCGACGCCGGGCCGGGCTGCGTCGACGTACATGCGGGAGGTGGAGATGCCTTCCTCGAAGAGGGCCTTGCGGTCCTTTTCAAAGGCGCCCTCGCGTTGGTTGCGGTTCTGCACCGCCCGGGCGGACGCCATGCCGAAGCTCTCCTTGTACTGCCGGCCCGAGGCGTCGAGCTGGAGGTCCCCGGGGCTCTCGTGCGTTCCGGCAAACCAGGAGCCGATCATGACCTGGCTGGCCCCCGCGGCCAGGGCCAGGGCGACGTCGCGCGGGTAGCGGACCCCGCCGTCGGCCCAGACCCGGCCGCCGGCTTCCCGGGCTGCGGCGGAACATTCCAGGACGGCGCTGAACTGGGGGCGGCCCACGGCCGTCATCATGCGCGTGGTGCACATGGCGCCGGGGCCCACGCCGACCTTGACGATGTCCGCCCCGGCCTCGATGAGCTCACGTGTGGCGTCGCCGGTGACGACGTTGCCGGCGACCACCGGCACGCCGGGGTTGAGACCCTTCACGGCGGCGAGGGCGTCGAACATTTTCTGCTGGTGCCCGTGTGCGGTGTCGAGGACCAGCACGTTGACGCCGGCCGCCAGCAATTCGGCGGCCCGTCCGGCCACGTCACCGTTGATTCCGACGGCGGCAGCGACTTTCAGCCGGCCGTCGTCGTCCAGGGACGGCCGGTAGAGCGTGGAGCGCAGGGCGCCCTTACGGGTGAGCACGCCGGCCAGGACGCCGGCCTGCTGCACCGGTGCGTAGTCGGTTCCGGCGGCGTCCATCGCTTCAAAGGCGCGGCGGAGGGCCTGCGCAGCATCGGCCGCCGACCCGCCCCCAAACAACCCGCCGGCGAGCGGTCCGGCGTCGAGCACCAGCGGCTGGTGGCGGATGACGGAGGCCAGTGACGCGAAACGGTCCTGGCCCTCGCAGTCGGTGGCCCGGACAACACCGGTGACCGCGCCGGAGTCGTCCACCACCACAACAGCTCCGTGCGGCCGCTTGCCCATCAAGTGGAGGGCGTCAATGACGGTGTCCGTGGGTGCGAGCGTGACGGGGGTTTCCAGGACCGGGTGGCGTCCCTTGATCCAGGCTGTGACGTCACGGATGACGTCGAGCGGGACGTCCTGCGGCAGGACACCAAGGCCGCCGCGGCGGGCCATGGTCTCGGCCATCCGCTTCCCCGTGACCGCGGTCATGTTCGCCGCCACCAGCGGGATCGCGGAGCCGGTCCCGTCGTCGGCCGCGAGGTCAACGTCCAGGCGGGAGGTCACATCGGACCGGGACGGGACCAGGAAGAGGTCCGAGTAGGTCAGATCGGTGGTGGGTTCATTCAGGAATCGCACTGCTGCTCCTTTGCTGGCACCCGCAGCTGGCACCGTCGGCGACAAACGGGTTCTCACTTGATTCTAGGGCGGTTTCCGGCGGGGCCCGGCACCGCGTCCGGCCTCGCGCAGGGCACCGCATGAGGGCCCTATCCGGGGCCGGTTCTGCAACTCTTCTTCACCGCATTTCGGCGGCTGCCGGGGCGGATCATGATTTGGGTCACGCTTATTGGCGGTTTGGCAAGAATCCTCACTAGACTGGCATGGGTCTGGGTTCACTGGACGCAGAGACTGGCTCAATCGTTGTGCCGAGGCACCGTGGAAGCCAGAGGGAATCAAACTCATGGAAGAGGCGTATTTCAAGTGCCAGAGCAGCCTAGCCACCGTCTACCAGAGGAATTTGGCGGAAACGAGTGGCTCGTTGACGAACTGTATGAGCGTTACCAGCAGGACAAGAACACGGTCGACTCCAAGTGGTGGCCCCTGTTCGAATCCTTCAAAGCTAGTGACGCCTCTCCCGCCAACGGAACGTCCGGCACCGCGACAGCTGTGCATCCTGCCACCCGTGAACTTCCCGTTGTAGCGCCCGCCGCCGCTCCGGCAGCACCTGCGCCCGCAGCACCCGCCGCCACGGCTGCGCCCGCTCCGGCTGCGCCCGCTCCGGCTGCGCCCGCCGCCAAGAAAGCCCCGGCCACCGTCGCCCGGGACGGCTCCAAGACTTCCGACGCCGGCCCCGGCACCGCGCCGATCCCGGCGCAGCTGCCCAAGAACCTCAAGGCCCCGACGGCGCCCGAAGAAGACGTCGTCTCCGTCCTGCGCGGCCCGGCCAAGGCGATCGCCTCGAACATGGTCACCAGCCTGGAAGTGCCGACCGCCACGAGCGTCCGCGCCATCCCGGCGAAGCTCCTGATCGACAACCGCGTGGTCATCAACTCCAACCTGGCCCGCGCCCGTGGTGGCAAGGTCTCCTTCACGCACCTGATCGGCTACGCCGTCATCCGCGCCCTGTCCCAGTTCCCGTCGATGAACGTCTACTACGACGAGATCGACGGCAAGCCGGTGGCTGTCCAGCCGGCGCACGTGAACTTCGGCATCGCGATCGACATGCCCAAGCCCGACGGCACCCGCCTGCTCATGGTCCCGAACATCAAGAAGGCGGAGACCCTCAACTTCTCCGAGTTCTGGCACACCTACGAGGACCTGATCAAGCGTGCCCGCAACGGCAAGCTGACCGCGGACGACCACTCCGGCACCACCGTGTCCCTGACCAACCCCGGCGGCATCGGCACCGTCCACTCGGTGCCGCGCCTGTCCAAGGGCCAGGCCGCCATCATCGGCGTCGGCGCACTGGACTACCCGGCCGAGTTCCAGGGTGCCAGCGAGAAGATCATCGCGCAGAACGCGATCAGCAAGGTCCTCACGCTGACCTCCACCTATGACCACCGCGTCATCCAGGGTGCCGGCAGCGGCGAGTTCCTCAAGCTCGTGCACCAGCTGCTGCTGGGCGCGCAGAACTTCTATGACGAGATCTTCGAGTCCCTGCGCATCCCCTACGAGCCTGTGCGCTGGAGCCCCGACCTGCAGGTGGACCCGGCCGACGAGATCAACAAGGTTGCCCGGATCCAGCAGCTGATCCACGCCTACCGCGTGCGCGGCCACCTCATGGCGGACACCGATCCGCTCGAGTACGTCCAGCGCAAGCACCCGGACCTCGATGTCCTGACCTACGGCCTGACGCTGTGGGACCTGGACCGCGAGTGGCCCACCGGCGGCTTCGGCGGCAGGCCGATGCTCAAGTTCCGCGACATCCTCGGCGTCCTCCGTGATGCCTACTGCCGCACTGCCGGCATCGAATACATGCACATCCAGGACCCGGCCGAGCGCAAGTGGTTCCAGGACCAGCTGGAGCACCCGTACTCGAAGCCGAGCCGCGACGAGCAGCTGCGCATCGTCTCCAAGCTCAACGCCGCCGAGGCCTTCGAGACCTTCCTGCAGACGAAGTTCGTCGGCCAGAAGCGCTTCTCGCTCGAGGGCGGCGAGTCCCTGATCCCGCTGCTGGACGCGATCATCTCCGACGCCGCCGACGACGAACTCGACGAAGTGGCGATCGGCATGGCCCACCGCGGCCGGCTCAACGTGCTGACCAACATCGCGGGCAAGACCTACGCACAGGTCTTCCGCGAATTCGAAGGCACCCAGGACCCGCGCTCCGTGCAGGGCTCCGGTGACGTCAAGTACCACCTGGGCACCGAGGGCACTTTCACCTCGGACAACGGCAAGGAGACCAAGGTCTACCTCGCCGCGAACCCGTCCCACCTCGAGGCCGTCGATTCCGTCCTCGAAGGAATCGTCCGTGCCAAGCAGGACCGCCTGGACCAGGGCGAGGCGTTCCCCGTGCTGCCGATCATGGTGCACGGCGACGCCGCCTTCGCCGGCCAGGGCGTGGTCGCGGAAACGCTCAACCTCTCCCAGCTGCGCGGGTACCGCACCGGCGGCACCATCCACATCGTGGTCAACAACCAGGTCGGCTTCACCACCGCACCGTCGTCCTCGCGTTCCTCCACGTACTCCACGGACGTCGCCAAGATGATCCAGGCACCGGTGTTCCACGTGAACGGCGACGACCCGGAGGCCGTGGTCCGCATCGGCCAGCTCGCCTACGAGTTCCGTCAGCGTTTCCACAAGGACGTAGTCATCGACATGGTCTGCTACCGCCGCCGCGGCCACAACGAGGGCGACGACCCCTCGATGACCCAGCCGCTGATGTACAACCTGATCGAGGCCAAGCGCTCGGTCCGCAAGCTGTACACCGAATCGCTGATCGGCCGCGGTGACATCACCGAGGAAGAAGCCGAGCAGCTGCTGCGGGACTACCAGGAACGCCTGGAACGCGTCTTCGCGGAAACCCACGCGGCCCAGACGTCCCCGATCCCGATCATCACGGCCGATTCGGCCGCAGTGTCGGACCTGGAACGCCCCATGGCCCAGCAGTCCGATTCCGGCGTCAGCGCGCCGGTCTCCACCGCGATCTCCGCGGAGACCCTGGCCCGCATCGGCAAGGCCCACACCGATATCCCGGACGGCTTCACCGTCCACGCCAAGCTCAAGCAGCTGCTGGAGAAGCGTGAGGCGATGTCCCGTGAAGGCGGCATCGACTGGGGCTTCGGTGAACTGGCCGCGTTCGGCTCGCTCATCATGGAAGGCGTCCCCGTCCGGCTCGCCGGCCAGGACTCGCGCCGCGGCACCTTCGTGCAGCGCCACGCCGTCTTCCACGACCGCGCCAACGGCGACGAGTGGCTTCCGCTGGCCCACCTCTCGGATAACCAGGCGAAGCTGTGGATCTACGATTCGCTGCTCTCCGAATACGCCGCCATGGGCTTCGAATACGGGTACTCGGTGGAACGCCCGGATGCGTTGGTGCTCTGGGAAGCGCAGTTCGGTGACTTCGTCAACGGCGCGCAGACCATCATTGATGAGTTCATCTCCTCGGCCGAGCAGAAATGGGGCCAGCGGTCCTCGCTGGTTCTCATGCTGCCGCACGGCTACGAGGGCCAGGGTCCGGACCACTCCTCCGCCCGCATCGAGCGTTTCCTGCAGATGTGCGCCGAAGAGAACATGATCGTGGCCAACCCCACGACGTCGGCCTCGCACTTCCACCTGCTGCGCCGCCAGGCGTACAGCAGGCCGCGCAAGCCGCTTATCATCTTTACGCCCAAGCAGCTGCTCCGCCTCAAGGCCGCCGCGTCCTCCGTGGAGGACTTCACCACCGGCACGTTCCGCCCGGTCATTCCGGAACACGCGCAGCTGCAGGCCGACGCCGTCGAACGGGTGCTGCTGGTCTCCGGACGCCTGTACTACGATCTGCTGTCCACCCGGCAGAAGACCGAGAACAAGACCACGGCGATCGTCCGCGTCGAGCAGCTGTACCCGCTGCCGGCCGACGAGATCGCCGCGGAGCTGGCCAAGTACCCGAACGCGGAAGTGGTCTGGGCGCAGGACGAACCGGCCAACCAGGGTCCGTGGCCGTTCATCGGCCTGAACCTGCCGGACGCTCTGGACCGCCGGGTCCGCCTCATCTCCCGCCCCGCCTCGGCCTCCACCGCGGCAGGGTCGATGAAGCGCCACGCGGCAGAACAGGACGCCTTGCTCAAGCAGGCATTCGCTCGTAAATAGCGGCATTACTGCCCGGCCGGAGACTGAAACAACAACACTCCGGCCGGGCGGTTCTGTTTAATGGACTATTAGTGGTCAGCTTGATGGACAGCGTTGAAGTGAAGAGGTAGTCGTGGAAGATCGGAAGCTGCGGATCGCAGCCGTTGGGGACGAGCTGTTGGCCGGGCTTGGTGATCCGCGCGCCTTGGGCTGGCTGGGCCGGGTCCTGGCCCGCACGCCGCAGGACAGCGTCGCCCTGGAGTGCTACTCCCTGCCATGCCCGGAAGAAGGCACCGAGGGCATTGCGGCCCGCTGGCTCGAGGAGGCGGGCCGACGATTCGGCAACCACCACGAAAACCGCCTGGTGATCGGCCTGTCAGGACGCGACATTGAGTTCGGCCTGTCCACGGCCCGCAGCCGCCTGAACCTGGCCAACATCCTGGACTCCGCCTCCCAGAACAAGATCGAGGTCTTCGTCGTGGGCCCGCCCCCCACGCTTGACCCCGCCCAGAACCGCAGGCTCGGCGAGCTCAACACCGCCTTCGCCGACGTCACGACGCGCCGGAAGCACCTCTACGTCGACACGTTCTCGCCGCTGCTGAACCACGAGCAGTGGCGCCAGGACCTCGCGGCCAACGGCGGCACGCCCGGCCAGGCCGGCTATGGCCTCATGGCCTGGCTCGTGCTGCACCGCGGCTGGTTCCAGTGGCTGGGCCTCGACACCCCGGAATAGGCGGGCAAGCAGGGGCAAGCAGGCAAACGGCCGAGCCGGAACCCACTCTCCGGGGATTTCGCGATATATCTTGACCTGCCGGCAAGTGCGATATATCGTGACTTCATAGTCGCGATATATCGTTAGTTTGTCCAGCCCCTTTCGCCTTTCCGGAGGAACCATGTCAGAGAACACGTGGACCGTGACCGGCCCGCAGACCATCGACGTCGACGGCGTCCACTCCCTCAAACTCGGGATTGTCCGCGGCCGCTTCGACATCGTCACCCATGACGAGGACGTTGCCAGGATCGAGGTCTCCGAAATCGAGGGCGATCCGCTGTCGGTTTCGATCGTCAACAGCCGGCTGGAAGTCCGTCACCAGCTCCACGGCCCGCAGGGCTGGTTCAAGAACTTGATGAGCACCGTCAACAACGGCAGCAGCAACTCGGTGGTCATCAGCATCGCCCTGCCGGCCGGCGTCGAGGTCGAGGCCGGAACGGTAAGCGGCGACGGCATGGTTTCCGGGCTCAGCGGCCACACCCGGCTCAACACCGTCTCGGGGTCCGTGCTGGCCGACGGCACCGCCGGGAACCTGTCGGTCAACACGGTCAGCGGCGAGGTGATCGCCCGCAACCACCGCGGCGTCCTGACCGCCAAGAGCGTCTCCGGCGAAGTGACGGCCTCGGGCGAATTCAGCAACATCCGGGCGAACACCGTCAGCGGCGACCTGAACTTCGACCTGCACGGCTTTACCCATGACTTTGGCGCCAATTCGGTCTCCGGCGACGTCACCATCCGGCTGCCGCACGACATCGGCGTGGACATCGTGGCCAAGTCCGCCAGCGGCGCGGTGGTCATCGATGACACGAGGTACGTCCAGCCCGGCGGCACGGTGCAGACCATCGCGGGACCGGACGCCAAGCTGATGCTGGTCCGGACCAACTCGGTCTCGGGAAAAACGTCGCTTTTCCACGGCCAGCCCAGCCCGGACACCGAAACGGCCCTCTGATGCCTCCGGTCTTCGCCCATGGGGCGCTGCGGCTGTACCTGCTCGCCCTGCTCGAATCGGGCCCCAAGCACGGCTACGAGCTGATCAAGGCGCTCAGCGAGCGTTTCGGCGGCACGTACTCCCCCAGTGCCGGAACCATCTACCCGCGCCTGGGCAAGCTTGAGGAGGAAGGGCTCGTCGCCACCCGCACGGAGGGCCGCCGCACGAACTACAGCATCACTGCGGCCGGTCTGACGGAACTGAACAGCCGGCGGGACGAACTCGCCGGCGTCGAGAACGACATCTCGGCGTCGGTCCGCCGGCTTGCCGACAACCTGCGCCAGGACATCCGCGTCAATATGCGCGGCCTCCGGGCCGATCTTGCAGCCACGGCGGAGGCGGCCCGGACCTCGGCCCGCGCCGCGGGTTCTGCCGGCGGGACGGGCACTGCCGGCAGCGCGGGAAGCCCCTGGTACTCCCCGGAGGGCGAACGGCGGTTGAAGGAGGCGGAAATGCTGGTGCAGGCGTTCCGCGACGACATGCGGGTGGAACTGCGGCGTCATGCCGGGAGCCGTCCTGTCACCGCCGTGACGCTTGAGACGGTCAGGACCGTGCTGGACCAGGCCCGGATCTCGATCCGGAATTCGCTGGAGGGCTGAGGCCGGGCCCGACCGGCCACTGCCCGTAGCACGGGCCTCCGGTTCGCGGCGGGTGCCGCGATGTGGGAGACTTGAGGGCAGCTCTTTTGAGTACCAAGATTAAGGAGGCCAGCTATGAGCAAACGTGCACGTAAACGTCGTGACCGTAAGCGTGGCGGCGCGAACCACGGTAAGCGCCCCAACGCCTAAGCAAAGCTTGGAATGACAGCTTTAAACGAATGACCCCGGAATCCTCACGGATTCCGGGGTCATTCGTTTATGTCGGTTCAGGCTTCCTCGGTCCGGCTCAGGCTTCCACAGTCCGGATCGAGTGAATCCGGTCCAGGATGGAGTTCTTGAGGTTTTCCGGAGCTGCTTCGGTGCACGAACGCTTGACCATCACGCGGATGACACATTCGAGGTCGTACTGCTCCAGGCACTCCGGGCAACTGTCCAGGTGGTCCTTGATCTCTGCGATGTCTGCACGCGTGAGCGCACCATCCAGATATTCATAGATACGTTGCATCCGGGCGTCATCGCAATCGCCCAGTCCCTGGCAGTCGCTCATTTCCTGTTCTCCTGTTTGTTGCTGTCGGCCGCGGCGCTTGACTCGGTGGCGGCCCTGAATCCTCGTTCGGCGGCATAGTCCGCCAGCATGTCCCGCAGCATCTTCCGGCCACGGTGCAGCCGGGACATCACAGTCCCGATGGGGGTGTTCATGATGTCCGAAATTTCCTTGTACGCGAAACCCTCGACGTCGGCGAAGTACACGGCCAGCCGGAATTCCTCCGGAATCGACTGGAGGGCACGCTTCACATCCGAATCGGGCAGGTGGTCAAGGGCCTCAGCCTCCGCCGAACGCAGTCCCGAGGACGTATGCGACTCGGCACGTGCCAGCTGCCAGTCCTCAATGGTGTCCGAATTCGACTGCAGCGGCTCGCGCTGACGCTTCCGGTACAGGTTGATGTACGTGTTGGTGAGGATGCGGTACAGCCAGGCCTTCAGATTGGTCCCCGGCTTGTACTGGTGGAACGCGGAAAACGCCTTCGTATACGCCTCCTGGACCAGGTCCTCGGCGTCGGAGGGGTTCCGGGCCATCCTCATGGCCGCCGAATACAGCTGATCCACGTACTGCATGGCGTCACGCTCAAAGCGCACCCGGCGCTCTTCCGCGGACTCGGTGGAGACATCAAGGGGCTTCCCGTCCACCTCGGTCTCCAACGCGGCGGCAGTGCCGGCATCAGGTGTCTTAGTGGGCGTGGCGTCGTTTCCGGCAACCTCGTGCATGGCCGCAACGGCCGGGTCCATGGTGCTCATTGCGTTCAAGTCTACTGTCACCTTCCGCCGGGCACCCGGAACCGACGGAAGCGCGAGGGTCCATGATTGCCCGGAACCGGCTTCCGGTTCCGCCCTGTCTTTGACCAGAGTCAATTCTTCGCCTTCGTTAGCCTGCTGGGATCTGCCTTTCACAACCACGTCCTGCGGGCAAATATTCCGCAAAAGTGCAAGACTAGAACCGGTTCTCCCGCAGTGAAGCCGCTGTTCGTCCATCCAGGAGGAAATTCATGTCGTTTGTCCGCTTTCTCGCCCGGCCCATGCTCGCCTCCAGTTTCGTCCTCGCCGGCATGGACAAGCTCAAGAACGCGGATGACACTGCGGCGCAGCTGTCCCCCTTGTTGCGCCGCGCGGCCGACGCCTTGCCGTTCCAGCCAAATGAAAAAGTCGTGGCACGCGTGATCGGCGGCACCCAGATCGGTGCCGGCGTCTGCTTCGCCCTCGGCAAGTCCGCCCGGCTGGCGGCCACCCTGCTCGCCGTCATTTCGCTCCTGAACGGCTACGTCGAATGGCGCAGCGCGGACATCTCCTCGAAAGAAGCCCGCGACGCCCGCCGCAAACAGCTCCTGAAAAACGTCTCCCTCACCGGCGGCGTGCTCCTCGCCGCAGTCGATACTGCCGGCAAGCCCAGCCTGGCCTGGCGCGCCGGGCACCTGGCCGCCGATGCCAAGAAGAGCGCCGGACACCTCGCCGCCGATGCCCGCAAGACCACCAACAAGCAGCTGAAGAAGGCCGACAAAGTCGTCCGCAAGGCCGTAGACCACTCGGCCGGGGCCTAAGACGGTAATGACTGGCACCACCCCCTCTGCAGCTGCCCCGTCCCACCCTGCCGGCGCCGGTCCGCACTGGCCCGCCCCCTTCGCCGCACGGCCGGTCGATGCCACTGTCACCGTTCCCGGATCCAAGTCCCTGACCAACCGGTACCTGGTGCTCGCCGCCCTCGCGGACGGACCCTCCCGGCTGCGGGCTCCCCTGCACTCCCGGGACTCCGCGCTGATGATTGAGGCCCTGCGGCAGTTGGGGGCCACCGTCACGGAAGTGCCCGGCGACGGAGCCTTCGGCCCCGACCTGGAAATCGTCCCGATCAGCATGGACACCGCGGCGGCGGACACGGCGATCGACTGCGGCCTGGCCGGTACGGTCATGCGCTTTGTGCCGCCGGTGGCCGCGCTGCGCCGCGGTGAGTCCCGTTTCGACGGCGACCCGCACGCCCGCAAACGCCCCATGGGCACCATCATCGAGGCCCTCGCCGGCCTGGGCGTGGCAGTGACCGCACGCGACGGCGGTCCGGCGTCGTCGTTGCCGTTCACGGTGCACGGCTCGGGCGAAGTGCGCGGCGGCCACCTGGTCATTGATGCCAGCGCTTCGTCCCAGTTCGTCTCCGCCCTGCTGCTGGCCGGGGCGCGCTTCACCGAGGGACTCCACCTGGAACATCAAAGCCGGGAACACGTCGGCAAGCCCGTACCGAGCCTGGACCATATCAACATGACCGTGGCGGTGCTGCGCGGCGTGGGCGTGGCGGTCGACGACTCGGTGCCGAACCACTGGATTGTCACCCCCGGCCCGATCCGCGCCTTCGACGTCCGGATCGAGCAGGACCTCTCGAACGCCGGACCCTTCCTCGCGGCGGCCCTGGCCACCGGCGGCACCGTGCGGATCCCGAACTGGCCCGCGGAAACCACCCAGGTGGGTGATCTCTGGCGCGGCATCCTGACCGCTATGGGCGCCACGGTGACGATTGACGGCGGGACCCTGACGGTCAGCGGTGGACCGGAGATCAAGGGCGGCGACTTCGACGAGACCAGCGAACTCGCCCCCACCGTGGCCGCGCTCTGCGCCCTCGCCGCCGGCCCCTCGCGGCTGGGCGGCATCGCCCACCTCCGCGGCCATGAAACGGACCGGCTCGCCGCCCTCGTCGCCGAAATCAACCGCCTCGGCGGCGACGCCGAAGAAACCCCCGACGGCCTCATCATCCGCCCGGCCCCGCTGCACGGCGGTGTGGTGCACAGCTACGCGGACCACCGCATGGCCACCGCCGGCGCCATTCTGGGCCTTGCCGTACGCGGGGTGGAAGTCGAGGACATCGCAACCACGGCCAAGACCATGCCCGATTTCCCGCAACTCTGGGAAGCGATGCTGGCCCAGGGACCCGCCGCAGATGAGGACACCGCCGGTGGCACGCAGCACTGATTCCTGGGACGAGTCCGACGTCCGGATCCGGCCGAACAAGAAGGGCACACGGCCCCGCACCAAGGACCGGCCCAGCTACGACGACGCCGTCACCGGACGCATCATCACCGTCGACCGCGGCCGCTACACCGCCGTCGTCGGCGAAGGGACCGCGGACGAACGCAAGATCATCGCGGCCCGGGCCCGTGAGCTGCGCCGCAACCCGGTGGTTGCCGGCGACTTCGTCTCCCTCGTCGGGGATGTCACCGGTGAGCCCGACACCCTCGCGCGGCTGGTCAAGATCCAGGACCGCAAGACGCTGCTGCGCCGCAGTGCCGACGACACGGACCCGATCGAACGCGCCGTCGTGGCCAACGCCGACCAGCTGGTTGTGGTGGTCGCCGCCGCCAACCCCGAGCCGCGGACCGGTTTCATCGACCGTGCGCTGGTGGCCGCGTACGACGCCGGCATTGAGCCGCTGCTGCTCGTCACCAAGGCCGACGTCAAGGATCCCGCCGAGCTGCTGTCCAACTACCAGCACCTCGACTTCCCCGTCATCATCTCCAAGACCGCCGACTCCGCCGCTTCCGGCATCGACGCCCGCTCCGACGACGGACTTTCGGCCCGGCTCGACAAGGACGCGGTGTCCCAGCTGCGCGACTACCTCGACGGCAAGGTCACCGTGATGCTGGGCCATTCCGGCGTCGGCAAGTCCACCATGGTCAACGCCCTGACCGGCGCCGAGCGGGCCACGGGAGGCGTGAACGCGGTAACCGGCCGCGGCCGCCACACGTCCTCCTCGGCACTGGCGCTCAAAGTCAACGATGCCCCGGCCGGCAGCTGGATCATCGACACCCCCGGCATCCGGTCCTTCGGCCTGGCCCACGTGGACCCGGACCGGATCCTGCGTTCCTTCCCGGACCTGGAACCCGGCACCGATGATTGCGAACGCGGCTGCAAGCACGACTCCACGGCCGTCAACTGCGGCGTCGACAAGTGGGTTGCGGCCGGGCACGCGGGGCCCTCGGGACCGGCCAGGCTCGCGTCCCTGCGCCGGCTGCTGGGCACGGACCCGCGGATGGAAGCGCAGGAAACCAAGGAACTGGGCACCGTCTCCTAGCCGGACCGGCGGCGGGGCGGCGGCGCCGTGCCGCGGCCTCCCGCCCGGCAGCCAGGTTTGACGGTAGTTTGGAACCATGAGCCAACCCGCTTCGAGCTACAACGATGACCTGCGCCTTGCCCATGTACTGGCAGATTCGGTCGATTCCCAGACCATGAGCCGCTTCAAGGCGCTCGACCTTCGGATCGAGACGAAGCCTGACCTCACACCCGTCACCGATGCCGACAAGTCCGCGGAAGAGGCCATCCGCGGCCAGCTCTCCCGGTCACGTCCGCGTGACGCAGTCCTGGGCGAAGAATTCGGCAGCTCGGGCCACGGCTCCCGCCGGTGGATCATCGACCCGATCGACGGCACGAAGAACTTTGTCCGCGGTGTCCCGGTCTGGGCCACCCTGATCGCCCTCGTCGACGAGGGCGAGCCGGTGGTCGGCGTCGTCAGCGCGCCGGCACTGGGCAAGCGCTGGTGGGCCGCCAAGGGTGCAGGCGCCTACACGGGCCGCTCGCTCGCCGCCGCCACACGGTTGAAGGTATCCAACGTCTCCAATCTCGAGGACGCCTCGCTGTCCTACTCCAGCCTTGGCGGCTGGAAGGAACGCGGGAACCTGGATGAGTTCCTGGGTCTGACCGAGGAAGTGTGGCGGACCCGCGCCTACGGTGACTTCTGGTCATACTGCCTCGTGGCCGAGGGCGCTGTGGACATCGCCTGCGAACCCGAGCTGAACCTGTACGACATGGCAGCCCTGGTGCCGATCGTGACCGAGGCCGGCGGCCGCTTCACCTCGCTCGAAGGCGAGGACGGTCCCTTCGGCGGCAACGCCCTGGCCACCAATTCGATCCTGCACTCGGAAGTCCTCAAGCGGCTCAACCCCGGGCTCGACGACCTCTTCCAGGCGCACCCGAACAACTGAACCGCGCCCGTAATAATCCGCTTCACAATCGGTGCCCGCCTTTTCCCCGGCTGCGCCGATGTCCTACGCTCGATGCAGGTCACGAGTGCCAGCGCTAAACCCCGGTTTGCTGGCCGGCAACCCTCCAGTCGCGGTGGGGTGCCCCGGGTGACGACCTGGCCGGTCCGGAACGGACCCGGCAAGCGCGGATTCCCACGGTGTGGGGTCCTGTTCGAGTGAGGTCCCATGACAACTGCCATTTTTCCCGTTGCCACTGAATTCCATGCTGCTGGTGCAGAACAGTCCGCAGGGCAGGCTGATGGCCGCCAGGCCCTCGCGGCCCGCCCGCTGGCAGCCGTCACCGGGGCCGAAATCCAGGCACCGCTGATCACCGGCGGCCACGCGCGCTACGCCAACCTTGACTACGGCGCCTCCGCCCCGGCCCTGTCCGTGGTCTCGGCCTACCTGAATGAAATCCTGCCGTACTACGCAAGCGTGCACCGCGGCGCCGGCTACGCATCGCAGATCAGCACTTCCGTCTACGAGAACGCCCGGGACATCGTGCGGGACTTCGTGGGCGGCCGGCCCGACGATTCCGTGATCTTCACCCGCAACACCACCGATTCCCTGAACCTGCTGGCCGGCTGCCTGCCGCTGCGCGACGGGCGGGCCGCGGGCGAGGTCCTCTACCTCGACATCGAACACCACGCCAACCTCCTGCCCTGGCAGAATGTCCCGCACCGCAGCGTCGTGGCCGCCGCCACCCTCGCGGCCACCGTGGACCGCCTGCGCGACGAACTCGCCCGCGGCGGCGTCAGCCTGCTGGCCGTCACCGGCGCCTCCAACGTCACCGGCGAGATCCTCCCGATCCGCACCCTGGCCGCCCTGGCGCACGAATACGGCGCCAGGATCGTCGTCGACGCCGCGCAGCTCGCCCCGCACCGGCGGATCAATATCGCCGCGGACGACGTCGACTACCTCGCCTTCTCGGGGCACAAGCTGTACGCCCCGTTCGGCGCCGGCGTGCTGGTGGGGCGGACGGACTGGCTCGACGCCGGCACCCCGCACCTGGCCGGCGGCGGCGCGGTCCGCGATGCCCGGCTCGACTCCGTCAGCTGGACCACAGGGCCTGCCCGGCACGAGGGTGGCTCGCCGAACGTCCTCGGCGCGGCGGCCCTCGCCCGCGCCACCCAGGTCATTGCGGCCCTGGACCCGGAGCAGTGGCAGGCCCACGAGGACGCCATCCGGTCCTTCCTCGTCGAGGGCCTCCAGGGCATCGAGGGAGTAACCGTGCACCGGATCTTTGCCGATTCGGCGTCCGGGTCTTCCTCTGCTTCTTCCGCTGGAAGCGATCACCCGGACACCGGCACGATCGGCGTCGTGAACTTTTCCGTGGAAGGCTACGACGCCGGACTGGTCGCCGCCTACCTGTCGGCCGAACACGGCATTGGCCTGCGCGACGGCCGCTTCTGCGCCCACCCGCTGCTCAAGCGGCTCGGCCTGCCCGCCGGTTCCCTGCGGGCCAGCTTCGGCCTCGGCTCACGGCTGGAGGACGCCGAACGCCTGCTGGCCGGACTGCAGCAGCTGCGGCAGAACGGACTCGGCTGGGATTACGTGGTGGACGCCGGCCGCTGGGTGCCGGCCAACGATACCCGCAGCTACCCGCACTGGGCGCCGAACACCCCGGGCACCGCCGGCGCTGCGCCCTGCACCCTCGACTAGGGCAGGACCAGGGCCCGGCGCGGGTGCGGTAAATTCGAAGGGTATCTGAAACCAGCAGGACCTTCCCGAAGGAGATCGCACGTGGCAAGCGCCGGCCCCAGGCTGCACAGCGGACCGAAGCTGCACAACGGACCAAAACTGCACAGCGAGCGGCGCCAGGAACTCGGACAAAGCTTCCAGGACGGCGGCGAGCACTACGAACGCGTCCGCCCCGGCTATCCGCAGGAGTCGGCCGACTGGCTGGTCCCGGCGGGAGCCAGGGACGCCGCGGACAT
Source organism: Arthrobacter sp. 49Tsu3.1M3 (assembly GCF_900168135.1). Taxonomy (NCBI): domain Bacteria; kingdom Bacillati; phylum Actinomycetota; class Actinomycetes; order Micrococcales; family Micrococcaceae; genus Arthrobacter; species Arthrobacter sp. 49Tsu3.1M3. The sequence continues at coordinate 137,453 of NZ_FUZD01000008.1, read as the reverse complement.
TGGCGCGGGCACCGGGAAGTTCACTTCCCTTTTGGCGGAACGCGGACTGGGCACGGTGGCCGTGGACCCCTCTGCCGACATGCTCGGGCAGTTGCGCCGGACCCTGCCGGACGTCACGGCCATCGAGGGCAGCGCCGAGGACACCGGTCTCGAGCCGGAGTCCTTTGACCTGGTCACGGTCGCCCAGGCGTGGCACTGGTGCGACTCCGGCCTGGCCAGCACCGAGATTGCCCGGATCCTGCGGCCGCACGGCGTGCTGGGCCTGATCTGGAACCAGCTGGACACCAGCGTGCCCTGGGTGCACAGGCTCTCCCGGATCATGCACGCCGGGGACGTGCACAAACCGCACTTCCGTCCGGCCGTGGGCGCCGAGTTCACCGGGCTGGAGAGCCACCTGACGCGCTGGGAGGATTCCGTCACGACGGAGGACATCCAGGAGCTGGCCAAGTCCCGCAGCTACTATCTCGCGGCATCGGACTCCACCCGGGCCAAGGTCACAGCCAACCTCGCCTGGTACCTGCACGAGCACCTGGGGCACACCCCGGGCGAGGTGCTCCGGCTGCCCTACCTGACCCAGACGTGGCGGGCCTTCCGGGCCTGATGCACGCTCACCCCGGACTCCCCCGGATTGCACGCAGCGCCCGCCGGGCCTATTGTTTCGGTATGCCTAATAATTTCTTATAGGCACATGAAACTTTGACACCGGCTGTTTTCCGGCCGGCGCCGATCATCGCGTCACCGCCGACGCGCCAATCACAGGAGCTTGCAGTGCTGGAGGTAACGGGACACGGGCAACCGGCGCAGGACGCCCCCACTTACAAACACCCGGGTGCCCGGAGGGCGCTGATCGGCCTGTTGGGGCCGGCGTTCGTGGCGTCGATCGCCTACGTGGACCCCGGAAACGTGGCCGCCAACCTGACCGCCGGGGCGCAGTACGGCTACCTGCTCGTGTGGGTCCTCGTGGCCGCCAACGTCATGGCAGTCCTCGTCCAGTACCAGTCCGCCAAGCTCGGGATCGTCACCGGAAAGAGCCTTCCGGAGATCCTCGGCGAACGGCTCAAGCCGCTGTGGCGCCGCGCCTTCTGGGTCCAGGCCGAAGTCGTCGCCGCCGCCACCGACCTCGCGGAGGTGGTGGGCGGCGCAATCGCCCTGTACCTGCTCTTCGGCCTGCCCCTCCCCCTTGGCGCCGTGATTGTCGGCGCCGTGTCCATGCTCCTGCTCGCCGTCCAGGCCCGGCAGAAACAGCGGCCGTTCGAATTCATCATCATGTTCCTGCTCGGCATCATCACGGTCGGCTTCCTGGCCGGACTGTTCATCAGCCCGCCCGATCCGGGGGCCGCCCTGGCCGGGCTCGTGCCCGGCTTCCAGGGCCCGGACACCGTCCTGTTGGCCGCCAGCATGCTCGGGGCCACCGTCATGCCGCACGCCATCTACGTCCACTCGGCCCTGTCCCGGGACCGGCACCGGCCGGACGAACACCTGCATGTTCCCCCGGCGGCCATCGCGCGCCTGGTCCGGGCCACCCGGTTCGACGTCGTGGCCGCCCTCGCAATCGCCGGACTGGTCAACATCGGCATGCTGCTCCTGGCCGCCTCCACCCTCGGTGGCGAAGAAGGCACGGACACGATCGAGGGCGCGCACGCCGCCATCACCGCCAATCTCGGCCCGGTCGTCGGCGTGATCTTCGCGGTCGGGCTGCTCGCCTCCGGCCTGGCATCGACCTCAGTGGGCTGCTATGCCGGCGGCACCATCATGCAGGGCCTGCTCAAGATCCGGATCCCCGTCATGGCCCGGCGCGTCGTGACCCTTATCCCCGCCGTCGTGCTGCTGGCGGTGGGCTTCGACCCCACCTGGGCGCTGGTCCTGAGCCAGGTGGTCCTCAGCTTCGGGATTCCCTTTGTCCTGGTCCCTCTGGTGGTGCTGACCAGCAACAAGGCCCTGATGGGCCGGTTTGCCGACGGCCCGGCCCTCCGAATCGCCGCCATCATCAGCGTGGTGCTCGTCGTGGCTCTTAACCTGGTCCTGCTGTGGCTCACTTTCTCCGGAGGCAGCTGACGGTAGGCTTAGGTCTGTGAAGACCAGTACGCCCTCCTCCTCGATCGAGGACTACGTCAAGGTCATCTATTCGTTCACCGAGTGGCAGCGCAAGCCCATCACCTCCACGCAGCTGGCGCAGCGCCTGGGCGTCGCCAACTCCTCGGTTTCGGAAATGGTCCGCAAACTCAAGGACCAGGGCCTCGTAGACCACAAGCCCTACAGCGCCGTCACGCTCACCAGCGATGGAGTCCGGCTCGCCCTTTCCATGGTCCGGCGCCACCGGCTGATCGAGACTTTCCTCGTCCGCGAGCTGGGGTACCGCTGGGACGAGGTCCATGACGAAGCCGAGCTCCTGGAGCACGCTGTCTCGGACACCTTCATTGAACGCATGGCGGCCAAGCTGGGGAACCCCACCCGGGACCCGCACGGCGATCCCATCCCGGCAGCCGACGGCTCGGTGCTGATGCCCGCCGCCCACCGCCTGAGCGAACTCGACGACGGCCACACCGGCCGGATCACCCGGATCAGCGACGAGAACCCGGAGCTCCTGCGCTATCTCGCCGCCGAGGACATCGACCTCGACGCCGAAGTCGAGGTGGTGGGCCGGCGTCCCTTCGGCGGCCCCATGGTAGTGCGGATCGGTTCCGCCGCGGCACCGCGTGAATTCGATTTCGCCGACGAGGTCGCCTCGGCCCTCTGGGTCCACAGCGATGCCGGGCACGCCGGCTGCAGCGTCACGGAGAGCTGAGTGAAGGGTGCGCTGGACGAGCGCCGGGCTGTGCCGCGCCCCGGCGTCCCGAGCTGGAAGGCCTGGTCCGCCGTCGCCGTCGGCGGACTGATCGGAACCGAGCTGCGCTTCGGCGCCGGCCTGATTTTTCCGGAAAGCGCCGGCGCGGTGCCGTGGACAACGTTGACGATCAACGTCTTCGGGAGTTTCGTCCTGGCCACCCTGACGACCCTCTGGATCGCGCGGCCACAGACGGCTTTCTGGCTGCGCGCCGGCATCGGCCCCGGCCTTCTGGGGTCCTTCACCACCTTTTCGGCGCTGGTGATCGCCATTGACCAGCAGATCCGCGGCGGCTTCCACGCCACGTGGCTGGCCTACCTCGGGCTCTCGCTCGTCCTGGGCCTCGGAGCGGCGGCGGCCGGCTGGAAGACCGGCAAGGCGATAGCCGACCTCCGCGGCGGTGCGCAATGATGACCGCACTCGTGGTCGGGGCGTGCGGGGTGGCGGGAGCACTCTTGCGGTTCGCCGTCGACTCCTGGTTTGCGCACCATCAGGGCTCCCGACCACACTGGCCCTGGGCGACCTTTACGGTCAACGTCGTCGGATCCTTCATCATCGGCTGGTCCGTCGGCCTGACCGGCCACTTGGAGCTGGGCGCCGACTGGCACGCCGCGATCGCAACCGGTCTCGCCGGGGGCCTGACCACCTTCAGCTCATGGACCACCGCGACGGTCCGCCTGGTCAGCGAAGAGCGGTACCGGGCGGCGGCGCTCAACATCGGCTCGAACCTCCTCGCGGGGCTCGCGGCCGCGGCGCTGGGACTTGCCCTCGCGGGCTGAAAACCTCAGCCAGCCGCCGGTGTGTTGAGCGTTACACCGGGGCGTTCTGGTGGCTTTGGGCCGCCGTCGTTCCCGTATCGTTGAAGGATGGTTACCCGACGTGAAGCAGCCCAGATCCTCGACATTCCCTTGGAAATGGCGCACCGTCACGGCATCCCGCCCCGGCTGTCCGAGGCCGAGCTGGGCGAGCTGCTGGACAACCCGCCGGCGTGGCTGGTCCAGTCCAAGGCAAACCGCACCGGCAAGCGGCCCGTCTGGGTCCAGCTCACCTGTGCCGTCTGCGGATTCTCCGAAGCGGCCCGGCCCAAAAAATGGTGGCCGGAGTTCACTTACGTCTGCTGCGCGCACCACGAGGCACGCGAGATCCCGGTGCTCGGGCCCGGGCTCGTGCGCAGTGTGTACGACGGCGTCGGCAGCCGTTTCGCAGGCATCGTGGACGCCGCCGTTCCCGAGGCGTAGCTTAAAAGACGGGGCTACCCCTGGCCCCTGCCGTGAGGGAGAGCACCATGCCTGACAAGACGCCGCACCAGAGCGTGTCGAAGAAGTCGGTTAAAACCATCAAGGAAAAACGGGCAGAGAAAAAGGCGAAACACATCGTAGATGCCCACACCGACCCAGTGGCACACATCAAGAAGCGCTGAAAAATCGAGAGGCCGGAAGCCGTTGCTTCCGGCCTCTCGTTGTGTTGCCCTGACACGTCCCGGCGGGCTGGGGGCTCACCCGAAATGGATGATGTGACAATCTCCCGTTGGCGGTTTAGTGGTCTTGGGATCCGACCGAGAGGTCAGATCCCGGGGCCATGTCCGCGGGGCAGTTCCAACCGTTGAGCGGCGCGGCCCGCCATCGGAATCATTCGACGCGGGTGGTGACGGCCCGGCGGGGAACGCCCACACTAAGACCAGTGCGCCAGACAGCGTGCTCGACACAGACCGGAGGAATACCAGTGACAACCACACCGGAGACTGAGGCCCACGGGCCGGTCGACTTCGTACTCCTGGAGTTCCCCGTATCGGGACTAACGGGACAGGCGAGTGAGGAACTCGTTAAGCTCGTCGAGCAGGGCGTGATCCGCCTCTTCGATCTCCTCGTCGTCATGAAGAACGACGACGGATCTGTCGAGGTGCTCGAACTTACCGACCCAGGCGGTCCCGCGGCGGGGTTCTCCTACTTCGAGGGGGCCCGGACCGGGCTTTTGGGCGACGATGACATCGCCGAGGCCTCGGCCGCGTTGCTCCCCGGGACGGTGGCCGCGCTGATCGTCTACGAGAACACCTGGGCCGCACCGTTCGTAGCGGCTGTTCGGGACAGCGGGGGCGAGCTCATCGCGAGCACGCGGATCCCTGCGCCGGACGTGATGGAAGCACTGGATGCCCTTGACGCCGCCGCACCTCCGGTTGCCGACGCCTGAGACCTGACGCAGAACACGAGATGTGAAGGAGAAGAATTATGGGACTTCTTAGGGGTGTGGCGCGGACGGCAGTCGTTGCCGGGACGGCCAGTGCAGTCAGCGGCCGGGTTCAGCGCCGCCAGGCCAACAAGTTTGCCGAGAAGGACGCCGCGACCGCGGCCAAGCAGCAGGAGGCCTACGATGCGCAGATGGGCCAGCAGCAGCCACCGCCGCAGGAATACCAGCAGCCTGTCTACCAGCAGCCACCGCCCCCTCCTCCGGCCGCCGGCGGCATATCCAACGAAGCGCTCGAGCAGCTCAAACAGCTCGGGGCGCTGAAGGAGCAAGGGATCCTCACCGAAGAGGAGTTTGCGGCCCAGAAGGCGAAAGTCCTCGGCACCTGACGTTGGCGTATCGCGGACGGGAAGGGAAGTGCCTGCCGGCGCTTCCCTTCCCGCTTAACGCACAAAACTCCCCGCCGGCAGAAGCCGGCGGGGAGTTTTGTGAACCCAATACGGGGTGGAGCGCCGTTGCCGGGCCCCTATGTGGAGATGGGGGGAATTGAACCCCCGTCCGATGTCGTGTTGTCAGGGCTTCTCCGGGCGCAGTTTGCGTTGGATTTTCTCGGCCCCAGCCATGCTGCAAACAGCTGGCTGATCCGGGCCCAGTCATCTAAGAGTCCCGTTTACCCCGATGACGGAGGTAAACAGCAGTGGCTATCTAAATGACGCCAGGATCCGGGGCAATAGCAACCTCGGGCTGACGGACTGTCTTACTGCTTAGGCAGCGAGAGCGAAGTCAGTGCGTTTTGATTCGGCACTTATTGGTTTGCAGACAGCGTTTACGAGATAATTCTGCATCCTCGGCCCGCTTCACCTGTCGCGACTAACATCGTCGAAACCGATCATCCCCGTATTTTTTTATCAAACCCGGACCGGATACTTTCGGATCCTTCCCGGACTACCAATCATAACGCACCGCCTCCCGGAAACATTCCCGGGGACGGTGACAGCCTGCGGCGCGCTAGCGGCGGTTGCGTTCGCGCATGACGCGCTGCGCTTCACGCTTGTCCTGCTGTTCGCGCAGCGTCTGGCGCTTGTCGTATTCCTTCTTGCCGCGGGCGACGCCGATTTCGACCTTCGCGCGGCCGTCCACGAAGTACAGCTGCAGCGGCACGATCGTGAAGCCCGACTCGCGGATCTTGTGCGAGATCTTGGTGAGCTCTTCGCGGTGCAGCAGCAGCTTGCGGCGGCGGCGGGCGGCGTGGTTCGTCCAGCTCCCCTGGTGATACTCGGGGATGTGGATGCCCTCCATCCACAACTCGTCGTTGTAGAACGTGCAGAAGCCGTCCACCATCGAGGCATGGCCCTCGCGCAGGGACTTCACTTCCGTGCCCATCAGTGCGATGCCGGCTTCATAAGTGTCAAGGACGTGGTAGTCGTGCCGGGCCTTGCGGTTGGTGGCCACTACCTTACGGCCACTTTCTTTGGGCACGGTAGGACTCCTTGGTTTGTTGGTGGTTCACTCCGGCCAGGTGGTACGGAGTCTTTCCAGTTTACGGCAGGCCGCCCGCCTCAGCGGATGGCCCGCCGGATGGCCCGGGCAGGACTACAGCAGGTTCATCGGGTCCACGGCCCGGCCGTTGAGCCAGGTCTCGAAGTGCGAGTGGCAGCCGGTGGAGTTGCCGGTGGTGCCTGAATAGGCGATCAGCTGCCCCTGGTTGACGTGCTGGCCGACCGAGACCGCCACGGACGTGTTGTGGTAGTAAATCGTGGTCAGCGAGTTGCCTTGGACCACCCCGTGGGAGATCTTCACGTTGTTGCCGCCGCCGTCGTTGGCCCAGCCGGCCGAGAAGACGGTTCCGGCAGCCGCGGCGTAGACGGGCGTGCCGCAGGCGGCACCGAAATCGATGCCGGTGTGCATATAGCCGCCCTGGCCGTAGAAGTCGATGGTGCCCGGCGGCGTCGCCCGCCAGCCAAACCCTGAGGTGATCGGAATATTCCCGGGGAACGGGTGCTGCAGCCCGAAGGCCGACGGTGAGCCCTGGGCCGGCGGGACATACGGCTGGACCGCCTGTCCCTGCGCCCGGGCGGCGGCCGCTGCGGCCTCGGCAATGCGCCGCTGCTCCGCTTCCCACGCCTCCCTCAGCTTCCGGTCGCGTTCGGCGATCTCGGCGGCGACGGCGTCCTGCTGGGCCTTGACCTGCGCGAGCTGGTTCTGGATGCCGGGCTTGGCAGCCTGGAGCTGGGCGTCGAGCCGGGTGGTGTCGGCGATCAGCTTGTCCACGGCGGCCTTCTTGGCTGCGGCCTCGTCCCGGGCGGCCTTTTCCCGGGCCAGTGCGGCGTCGGCTTTGGCCTTGAGGTCGGTGATTTCAGCCTCGACGGCGGCCAGCCGGGCCTGCGCGTTGACGTTGGTGGCGCTCTGCTGGGTGAGCTTGTCCATCGCGGAGTTCTGGCTGCGCAGGGCCTGGTCCGCGAGGTCGATGGTGTCCGTCAGGCTGCCGCCCTGGTTCGAGCCGAAGAACAGGGACAGGTTGGACGGGACGCCGCCGGACTTGTAGGCCTGCGTGGCGATCTGACCGATCAGCTTCCGGGTGTCCGCGATCTTCTGTTTATCCGCTTCCAGCTGCTGCGTGATCTTCGCCTTGTTCTGCTGCGCCAGGTCCACGCGGGCCGCGAGGGCCTGCACTTCCTGGACCGCTCCGGCCACCCGGCCCTGGGCGTCCGTGAGCGCCTGCTGGGCGCCCGGGAGCTGGCCCTGGTACAGGACCAGGTCCGCCGCGGCCTGGGCGATCCGGCCGTCCACGAACTCGAGGGAGTGCTGGACCCGGGCCGCCTCGTCGCGCAGCGCGGCCTGCTGGTCCTCAAGGTCGTCGGCGAACGCCGCCGGACTCGAGGCCCCCATGGTCCCGGCCAGGACCAGCGCCAGGGTGGCGCTGATCATCCGGCTGCGGCGCCCCACCAGGCGGAGCCGGAGGGATTGCCGGAGGGGGCGGCGGGCCATCGGTGTCATAAGCATTCCCTTTTCGTTGCGCAAAGCTAGACCCGCAAGTACCGGCGGAGGGTCAGCAGGGAGGAAATTCCGGCCAGGACAACGCCCAGGCCAATCAGGGCCGGTACCAGGATCAGGGTCTGCCCGGGCGAGATAAACGCCGTGTCTGGATACTGCTTGGACAGGACCCCTTCGAGGAAGAAGCGGGCCACGGCCCACAGGGTGCCGGAGGCCAGGGCGGCACCGATCACCGCGGCGATCACGCCTTCGAGGATGAACGGCAGCTGGATGACCATCTTGGACGCGCCCACCAGGCGCATGATGCCTGTTTCCCGGCGGCGGCTGAACGCGGAGAGCCGGATAGTGGTCGCGATCAGCAGGATGGCACAAATGATCATGACGCCGGCAATGCTGACGGCCACAAGTGACGCGGCGTTCATGGCCGAGAACAACCGCTCCAGCAGCTGCCGCTGGTCGATCACGGTCTCCACGCCGGCCTGGGAGGAGAAGGTCTCGCTGATGATCTCGTACTTCTCCGGGTCCTTCATGTTGATCCGGAAGGATGCCGGCAGCTGGTCCGGGGTCACGGAGTCAACGATCGGGGAATTGGAGAACTGTTCCTTGAAGTGCTTGTAGGCGTCGTCCTTGGACTCGTACTGGAAGTCGTTGACGTACTGCGCCACTGCGGGCGATTTCAGCAGCGTGCGCAGGTTGTCCTCCTGCTCCGGCGTCGCCGGACCGGTGGCGCAGCCGGGCGCCGTCGAACCGTCACTGCAGAGGAAGATGGCCACCTGGACTTTGTCGTACCAGTAGCCCTTCATCTGGTTGATCTGCAGCTGCAGCATGCCGGCGGCACCGACGAAGGTCAGCGACACGAAGGTCACCAGGATCACGGAGATCACCATGGACAGGTTGCGGCGCAGGCCGCTGCCGATCTCGCCCAGGACGAATGCAAGCCTCACGCCTGGCCCTCCCCTGCGGTGCGGAACTCGGCGCGGGCTTCGGCGCGTGAGCCGGCCCGGGGCGGGATAACCTGCGGCTGTTCGTCCCGTCCGCTGGCGTCGCGCAGGCGGCGCGACTGGCCCACGACGGGAATCATGGAGGTGTAGAGGGCCTTGGCCTCGTCCCGGATCACGACCCCGTTCTTCAGTTCCACCACCCGTTTGCGCATTTCGTTGACGATGTCGTCGTCGTGCGTGGCCATCACCACGGTGGTGCCGTTCTGGTTGATCTTGTCCAGCACGCCCATGATGCCCATCGAAGTGGTGGGGTCCAGGTTTCCGGTCGGCTCGTCGGCCAGCAGGATGCCGGGGCGGTTCACGACGGCGCGGGCGATCGCCACGCGCTGCTGCTCGCCGCCGGAGAGTTCGTGCGGGAGACGGTTTTCCTTGCCTTCCAGGCCGACGGTCTTCAGGACCTCGGGGACCGTGTCCCGGATGACGCTGCGGCTCTTGCCGATGACCTGCATGGCGAAGGCGACGTTGGCGAAGACGGTCTTCTGCGGCAGCAGGCGGAAGTCCTGGAAGACGACGCCGATCCCGCGGCGCAGGCGCGGCACCCGCCAGCTGGAAATGTTGGCGACGTTCTGGCCGGCCACGTAGACGGCGCCGGAGGAGGCGCGGTCCTCTTTGAGGACCAGGCGCAGGAAGGTCGATTTGCCGGAGCCGGAGGCGCCGACGAGGAAGGCGAATTCGCCACGGTCGATCTCAAGGTTGATCGAATCCAGCGCCGGCCGCGCCTTCTGGTCATAGACCTTGGTGACATTTTCGAAACGGATCATGGCCCTTAGTACCCTGCAGGACATGGCCGCGAGGGCCCGGTTCTGCTGCCGGCGCAAGGGCTTTCGTTTGGGGGAAGTAGAGCTCCGGCCCCTCGACTATACGCACGGGTAACGGCGGAACCGCCGGAACGGCGGGGTGTGTCGCGCGATTGTCAGGGACCTCCCAGTGGAGGCGCCCGGCCGGGCGCCGGGCCTACTTCTCGGCGTTGCGGTTGTCCGTCCGCCAGCGGATCCCGGCGTCGATGAAGTCGTCGATTTCGCCGTCGAACACGGCCGAGGTGTTGCCGACCTCGTGCTCGGTGCGGAGGTCCTTGACCATCTGGTACGGGTTCAGGACGTAGGAGCGCATCTGGTCGCCCCAGGAGGCTTTGACGTCGCCGGCGAACGCCTTCTTCTCGGCGTCCTCCTGTTCCTTCTTCAACAGCAGGAGCCGGGACTGCAGCACCCGCAGGGCGGCGGCGCGGTTCTGCAGCTGCGATTTCTCGTTCTGCATCGACACCACGGTGCCGGTGGGGATGTGGGTCAGGCGCACCGCGGAGTCTGTGGTGTTGACCGACTGGCCGCCGGGGCCGGAGGAGCGGAAGACGTCCACGCGGATCTCGTTGTCCGGGATGTCGATGGAGTCCGTCTGCTCGATCAGCGGGATCACTTCCACGGCCGCGAACGAGGTCTGGCGGCGGCCCTGGTTGTCGAACGGGCTGATTCGGACCAGGCGGTGGGTGCCGGCCTCGACGCTGAGCGTGCCGAAGGCGTACGGCGCCTTGACCTCGAAGGTGGCGGACTTCAGCCCGGCTTCCTCGGCGTAGGAGGTGTCCATGATGGTGGTCGGGTAGCCGTGGCGTTCGGCCCAGCGCAGGTACATGCGCAGCAGCATTTCGGCGAAGTCCGCCGCGTCCACCCCACCGGCGCCGGCGCGGATGGTCACCACGGCTTCGCGCTCGTCGAACTCGCCGGAGAGCAGGGTGACGACTTCAAGGTCGGCCAGCGCCTTGCGGACCGATTCGAGTTCCGCGGCGGCCTCGCCCATGGAGTCCGCGTCGTCCTCGTCCTGGCCGAGTTCCACGAGGACCTCGAGGTCGTCGATCCTGGCCACGAGCTTGTTGAGCCGCTCGAGCTCGGTCTGCTTGTGCGAGAGCTTCGAGGTGATGACCTGCGCCGCGGCGGGGTCGTCCCACAGATTGGGTTCACCGGCCCGCTCGCTGAGCTCGGCGATGTCTTCCTTGAGCGCCTCGACGTTCGAGACGTTCTCGATGGACGCATAGGTGGCCCGCAGCGCGCGGATTTCAGCGGGAAAATCAATGTTTGCCATGGTTTTTTAAGCCTACGCTATGTGTCCTAGCCCCCTGACCCCTGCCGGTTGCCCTGTCCTTTGGGGTTGCCCTGTCCTTTGGGGTTGCCCTGTCCTTTGGGTTGCCTGGCGGTCTGGTAGGCAGCATCTACTGATAGGGCAACCGAAGTGGTGGGCCGGCAGCTCAGCGGCTGAGGCGGGACCGCGCCGTCGACGTCGCCTCGATCCGGATGCCGTCCGGCACGAGGAAGTTCACCACCGGCGGGTGGACGGCGGCGCTCAGCACCACGACGGCGGTGGCGCCGTCCGGGCTGCCCGTCGCCGGCGCCACCGCCAGGGCGCTGAAGTGGCCGAATGCGCCGTTGCGGCCCAGATAGTCGACGGCGGCGCTGCGAACCCTCGCCCCGCTGAGGACGGCGGACGGTGTGCCGCCGGAGTTGCCCAGCTGGCCCAGGGTGAAGCTGTCCGCGGCGGCCACCGAGGCGCCGTCAGCGAGGGAGAGCAGTTTCTTGTGTTCCAGGTAAACGCTGGAGGCCGCCATCACGACGGTGGCGGCCAGCAGGGCAATCAGCATGAAACCGATGCTCAGCACCAGCACCTGCCCCTCCTGCCGGCGGGGCCCGGCCCGGCCCCTCACCGGAACCTGCCCACCAGCTGGGTTGCCGACGCGCTGAGCTGGCTCGCGTTCAGATGCAGTGCGTCGCTGAACGGCACAAACGGCAGGGGCACGGTGAGGCGGACGGTGACTGTCACCGCCGAGCCGGGCGCCAGGCAGTCGGCAGGCTCGCAGCGGGTGTCGACGCTGGCGTTTCCCGCCGGCTGGCCGTAATCGGCGAGCGCCAGCAGCACGGCTTGCTCTGCCGCTGCCCGGCCGCTTGCCGCGTCCGGCTGGGTAACGTAGACCTTGGCAGCCTGGTCGGCGGCGCCCACGACTGCGAACGAGCCGCCCTGGATCTGGCCCACTGTGATGATGAAGTACACCAGCGGCACCATCAGCAGCGCGGACAGGAAGACGAACTCGACCACGGCACTCCCCTGTTCCGGTGAGGCGCCGTGCTCCGGCCATTCAACGCTGGATGGCCGCATGACCCTTCACCTCCAAGAGCGCCCGGGGCCCGATGAACCCAATCACTGGCAGGGGTGCCCGGACGGTCACCTCGAGTGTGCGGATGCCCTGGAACGTCGATTCGCTCGTCCCCACGTCCCGCGCGAAATCCGGATTGAGCGCCGCGGTGATCAGCTGGACAGTCCGTTCCCTGGCGTCCCCGTCGTTGCGGTCGGCCAACGTGCCGTATCTGGCGCCCGAGGCGGCGGCGTCGATCAGCGTATTCCGGACGTGAAGTACCAGGGTGAGCTGAACGATCGCGAGGAAGAGCAAGGTGAGCAACGCACCGATCAGCACGAAGTCCACCACTGCAGCGCCCCGCTCTGCGCCCCTGCGGCTTTCCCCGCTATCGACCTGGCGCCCGGTCCCCCCGCCCTGGCCTGCCATTGCCTACTGTCCGACCTTGTCCATGGCCTGGTTGAAGAGGCCCTCAAGCGCAGGACCGGCGAGGGCGAGCAGGGCGGCCACGAGGACTGCCGACATGAGGGTGATCATGACCCAGCCGGGGACGTCCCCGCGCTGGGGATGGGCTACTCCCACGTCAGAGTGGTCCCCCGCCCGCGGTTGCGACGGAGCAGACCACCAGGTCAACATGCTGAGCGTGCAGGCCGCCAATGCCGCCCGGGTTCCGAAGTTTTTCACCGTGTCCTCTTTCCTGGTTTTCTGGTTCTCTCGTTTTCCGGAGTCCTGTTTTTGGATCTGATGGTTCGTGACGTGTCGCCGGCAGATCGTGCACCGTGTACCCCAGACCGGCCGGCCAGCTGCAGGGCGTCCTTCGTATCCTGTTCCCTCCTCGTATGACTTTTCTTGGGTCCTGCCCGTGCCGCCCGGCGGGCAGCCGTCGACTGTCTGCCGGTGGACCGCCGCCGGCTGTACGTCGTCGCTCGCCGGGTTCCTAGAGTCCGAGACTGATGGCGGCCAGACCTGGGAAGACGGCGAAGATGACCGTGAGCGGAAGGACGCCAAAGACAAGCGGCACCATCATGCCGATTTCCTTCTTGCCGGCGGACTCCATGAGCTCCCTCTTGGCTGTGTCCCGGACATCCTGTGCCTGCGCCCGGAGAACGTCGGCGAGGGGTGTTCCACGTTCGACGGCCACGATCATGCCATCCACGAAACGGAGCAGCGGCCCTTGATCGGTCCTGGACGAGAACTCGTGGAGGGCTTCCACGAGGGGCTTACCGGACCTGGTCTCGGCGAGGACACGGCCGAATTCCTGCGAGAGCTCACCCCGCGCGCTGCGGCAGACCCTGTCCAGGGCACCGGTGGCACTTTCGCCGGCGCTGACGGCCAGGGCCATGAGTTCGGCGATGCTCGGAAACTCCGACATCATCCGCGTCTCACGCTTCTTGATGTGCGCGCCCAACAGGTAGTCCCGGAACAGGAATCCGCCGACGGCGCTGCCCACGACGGCCACGACGGCGACGAACGGGCTGAAGCGGCCGATCGAGCCGGCGAGCGCCACAATGCCGACGGCGAGAACGAAACCGCCAGCCGCCCAGAGGAGTTGCTCAGCCCGGAAGTCCACGGCTGTTTTGGCGCTGCCGGCGCGGGCGAGCCGGCGGTTTAACGCCGTCGCGCCAAGGTTGATCCGGCCCAGGGACCTGGCACCGTCCCGGAGCGCCGGGCGGAGGATCCGTTCCAGCGGCCCAAACGGTGTGACATTCCGCGGGGCGGTGCGCAGAAGCCGGGATTCGAGGTTGTGGGTTCTCAGCTGGGGTTCGATACGTTCGACGAACGTCGTTGGGCGCATGAAGGGAAGCCGGACGAGGAACAGCCACAGGCCCGCCCCGAGCACGGCCCCGCACACCGTGGCGCCGGCCATCAGGCCGGTCATCGGAGGACCCGCTGTTCTTCCGGCAGCGCCCCGATACGCAGCATGATGGCGTAGGACAGCAGGGAGACGGCAAGGCCGCCCAAGAGGACGGCAGCGCCGAGCGGGGTGTTGTACGCCATCACAGCCTCAGGACGGCTGGCCAGCAACACCAGGACAATCCAGGGCGCAGCGACGGCCAGGCGTGCGGCGTTGACGGTCCAGGATTGCCTTGCCTCCAGCTCACTCCGGGTCCTGGCACTCTCCCGCAGGAACTCCGCGAGGGTGCCCAGCAGCCTCCCAAGGTCCGAACCGCCCACCTCCCGGGTGAGCCGGAGGGCTTCGACGATCCGGTCCGCCACGGGATCGGCCAGACGGTCCTTGAGCCGCGTGAGTGAGGGATCGAACTGGCCTCCCGACCGGTAGTCCGAGCCAAAGTCCACAAACACGTGGCGAAGCTCCACGGGACCCTTGTCGCCCAGCTGGATAAGGGCCTCCGGCAGCGACAGACCGGCCCTGATGGCTGAGCGCAAATGATCAACGACGTCCGGCCAGAGCTGGCGGAGGACAGCCGTGCGCTTTCTGGCACGCCACCGGACCATCGCCATCGGCAGCCAGCCGCCAAAGAGGCCAAAGCATCCCGAGATCGGCCATGACCCGGTAACCGCGAAGAACGCGAGCGTCGTGAACGCCCCGAGTCCAATGCACGAGGCGAGCAGCCCTGCCGCGCTGACCTTTTCGATGCCCGCCGACCGCAGGAGGTCCTCAAGCCGGCTGGTCCGGGGCCGGCGCCGCCCGCTCTCAGGCGTCTCCCACGCGGACCACCAGATCAGCAGTAGGCCGGCGCCGCCCAGCATCCCAACCAGCGGCGCCATCACCGCTGCTCCAGCAGCGCCGCGACGTCGTACCCGGAGCGGGCAAACTTTTCCGCGGCGGGCATGGAGTTGGCCTTGGGCATAAGCTGACCGTCCGACATCGTGAACACCATGGAAGACTCGATGATCCCGTTTTCCACCCGGCGGCCCAGGGACAGGATCTCGGTGACCTGTCGGCGCCCGCCGGCGTGCCTGCTGCAATGGATCACCAGATCAATGCAGGACGCGACGGTGGGCACTACGAACGCGCTAGATATGTTGTCGCCGGCGAGCAGCGGCAGCGTGCAGATTTTTGTCACGGCATCATGGGCGGAGTTCGCATGCACGGTGCACATCCCGGGAAGCCCGGAATTCAAAGCGATGAGCATGTCCAGGCTCTCGGCCTCCCGGACTTCCCCGACCACCAGCCGGTCCGGCCGCATGCGCAGGGCCTCCTTGACCAGACGGCGCAGCGGAATCTCCCCCTGCCCCTCGAGGTTCGGCTGACGGCACTGAAGACCAACGACGTCGCGGAGCGGCAACTGCAGTTCAAAGATTTCCTCCACCGTGATGACCCGTTCGCGGGTGCCGATGCTGGCGGCGAGGCAATTGAGCATGGTGGTCTTGCCCGCCTGGGTGGCGCCAGAGACGAGGATGTTGAGGCCGCTGGCGACGGCGGCACCGAGGAACCTGGCCGCCTGCGGGGTGAGCGTCCCCAACTCCACCAGGTGCTCGAGCCGGCTGGCTTTGACCACGAACTTGCGGATATTGATGGCCCAGTGACGCCGGGTGACGTCCGGGATCACGACGTGCAGCCTGGAACCGTCCGGGAGCGCCGCATCCACGAACGGAGAGGACATGTCCAGGCGCCGGCCCGAGCTCTTCAGCATCCGCTCCACAAGGTCCCGGACCTGCTGGTCCGTCAGCGAAACGGAGGTCAATTCCGATTCGCCGTTGCGCGCCACATAGATTTCATTCGGCGCGTTGAGCCAGATTTCCTCGATGCCTGGATCGTCCAGCAGCGGCTGGAGCGCACCGAAGCCCGCCACAGCGTCGAAGACGAATCTCCGGGCCGACTCCAACGGGCCCAGCGGGGGCAGCGGCGCCAGGAGGGCCCGTTCGTCGTAGTCGCTGACCGCCGCCTCGACCAGGCGCCGGACCTCCCCGGACTCCCGCAGGGGGTCAAGGCCCCGCCGCCGGATCAGCTCACGGACCTCGTCCTCAACAATGCGTACAGCCTCCACCTGGACCCCCATATGACTGCCGCCCCTGTGCCGGCGCGATGGGGTTAAAACTAGGGGCGGGCCACCGGCCCGGCAAGGGGTGCCAAAGGTGTATGTGGATAACCGCCTGGTTTCAACATGACAACTTTCACTTTGGTAACACTTGAATCACTGGTCTCAGATGTCGGCCGATGTTAGGGTGAGCGCGTTAAGTCAGACATTCTCTCAGCCCGGCCAGCTCTCCTCGTAGCCCCTCGGGCGCGAGACCGTGTGGCGCGGCTCCCACAGCGTGCCATTGCCCCGGAGCGGAACATGAAGCGCACCCTATATCCCCCCACCAGCCACCGATGCCGCCGGGCAGGGGCCATTCTCGTGGCCGCCACCCTGCTGGCCATCACCGGCGTCCCGTCGCCGGCGACCGCCGTCGAACCGCCGGCCACGCCCCCGGCGTCTTCCACGGCGTCTGCCAGCCCGTCGCCGGCGGTCACGAGCTCCGTTCCGGCGCCGTCCGCAACGGCCCGCCCGGCCGCCACGGCCGCCCCGGCACCGGCACAGGCCCCGGCACCAGCCCCTGCCCCCGCACCCTCACCGACCGCGACGCAGGCAGCGGCACAGTCCGCGGCGGCGCCGGGCGGCGTCAAGGACCGGGCGGCCATGGCCGCGGCCGTCGGCCCCGGTGGTGCCGAGATGGGCCAGCGCTCCGCCCGGGTCAGCGCTCCGTCGCCACTACTGAAGGCGACCACCCAGTCCGCCGCGATTGAATCGCTCACCACGCAGGGCACGTGGTCGCCGTCGTACGGGGTCAAAGGCCTGGACGTCAGCGGCCACCAGACCAGCGTCAACTGGCAGAGCCAGTGGAACATGGGGGCCCGCTTCGCCTACGTCAAAGCCAGCGAAGGAAACTACTTCACCAACGATTCCTTCGGCGCCCAGTACGACGGCGCCCGCAGCGTCGGCATGATCAGGGGCGCCTACCACTTCGCGATCCCTAACTGGTCCTCGGGAGCCGACCAGGCACGCTTCTTCGTCCAGAACGGCGGCGGCTGGAGTGCCGACGGCCGGACCATGCCCCCGGTCCTCGACTTCGAATTCAATCCTTACGCCGGCCGCACCATCAACGGCTTCTACTTCGGCAACACCTGCTACGGCATGTCCCCCTCGCAGCTGACGTCCTGGGTGCGCGACTTCGGGAACACCATGCGGGCCCTCACCGGCCGCCTTCCCGTCATCTACACCAACACATCGTGGTGGAACCAGTGCACGGCCAACGCGGCGGGCTTCGGCGACTACCCGCTGTGGGTCGCGTCCTACCCGCTCTCCGCCACAGACAACGCCGGGCCCGTCCCCTCCAGCTGGAGCGTCTTCAGCATGTGGCAATACAGCAGCACTGGGCCGTTCGTGGGCGACTCCAATATCTGGAACGGCGACTATGCCTCACTCCAGCGCTTCGCCGGGACGCCGCTGCCCACCGGGTCCTTCGACGACCTCTCCGTAACCCGCGACGGCGCCGCGGTCTCCCTGCGCGCCCGGGGCTGGTCGGCAGACCTGGCCAGGACGTCGTCCTCGATCCAGACCCACATTTACGTGACTGATCCGTCCGGGACCACCAAGGGCTACGCCTGGCAGGCCAACCAGCCGCGGCCCGATGTTGACCAGGCCCTCGGCTACGGTCCGTTGCACGGCTTCGACGGCACGGTCCGGATCACGGCTTCGGGCACGTACAAGGTCTGTGCCTACGCCATCGGGTCCTTCGGCAACACGCTCCTGGACTGCAAGTCGCTCCGGGCCACCGGGGTGGAGGCACCGACGGGGTCCTTCGACAGCTTCGGCCAGGTCCGCACGGCCGACAAGGTCACGTTGCAGCTCAGGGGCTGGGCGGCCGACCTCGCCAACCCCTCGGCCTCCAGCTATGCGGACGCCTACGTCACCGACCCGGCCGGGAAGACCACCGGGTACCGGATGACGGCCAACGTCGCCCGGAAGGATGTCGCGGACGCGACCGGCCTGGGGCTGGCCCATGGCTTCGACTACCAGGTCAAGGCCACCGTTCCGGGAGCGTACCGTGCGTGCGTCTACGGGATCGGCCGGAACGCCAACGTGCTGCTGTCCTGCAAGACCACAAACGTCGAGGCCAACCCCGCGCCGTTCGGCTCCTACGATTCGGTGTCCCTCACCCAGGCGCCCAACGCCGCGAACTTCCAGGTGAGCGGATGGGCATTGGATCCGGTGCAGCCAGGCAAGAGCGTGCCCGTGCACGTCTACGTCCAGTCGCCCGACGGAACCAATCCCGGCTACGCCTTCACCGCGAACCGCCCGCGCCCGGACGTCAACGCCGCGCTGCAGACGGTCGGTGACCACGGCTTCCAGATCTCGGTCCCGCTGACCCGGGCCGGGAAGTACACCGTGTGCGCCTATGCCATCGGCATCGCCCCGGTCACGGCAGGGAACACCCTGCTGGGCTGCAAGTCCATCAGCGCGGCCCCGACCCCCGCCACCATGGGGTACCTGGATGCGGCCTCGATCCAGGTCATCAGCGGTAAAGCCTCCATCCGGGCCTCCGGCTGGACCCTGGATCCGTCCTTCCCGGCCTCATCGATCCCGGACCACGTCTACGTGACCTCCCCTGACGGGATCCGGAAGGGGTACGCCTTCATGGCCGACCAGAAGCGCCCGGACGTCAACCGGGCCCTCGACACGGTCGGCAACCACGGCTTCACGTCACCGGTCCCCATCACCCAGCGCGGCCAGTACCGGGTGTGCGCCTACGGCGTTGCGGTTTCGATGCTGAGCCTGAACAACTCCCTGCTGGGGTGCCAAACGCTCACCTACTAGCCCGTCCTGGCTGACGGCGCACAACGCAAAAACACAGACCGGCCCCCGCACATGCGGGGGCCGGTCTGTGTTGTGGTGCCTGAAAGACCGTAAATCAGGAACCGAGGTAGTCGCTCAGCCGCTCAGCCGCGGAAGGCACGGTGAACCCGGTCGCCTTGATCTTGTCCAGGTTGAGGGCGCTGTTCAGCGGCCGCGGCGAGACGGACTTGCCCTTGAAGTACTCCTCGGTGCTCACACCGGTCACGGCCTCCCGCGGCTTGCCGGAGAGTTCGTAGACGTCCGCGGCGATGTCCGCCCAGGACTGCTGCTCGCCGTCGTTGCTGAGGTTGTAAACGCCGTACTCGGCGCCCGATTCCAGCAGGTGCCGGATGCCGGCGGCGATGTCTTCAGTGAAGCTCAGCCGCCCGATCTGGTCATCAACCACCGACGGTTCGATGCCGCGCTCGGCCAGCGAGGCCATGGTGCGGACAAAGTTGTTACCCTCGCCGATCACCCAACTGGTGCGCACAATGTAGTGCCGGGGCACCACACTGACGACGGCGTCGCCCGCGGCTTTGGTCTGGCCGTAGACGCCCAGCGGCGCCACCGGCTCCGATTCGTCGTGCGTGGCGCGCGTGCCGTCGAAGACATAATCCGAGGACACGTGCACCAGGGTGAGGTCGTGTTCGACAGCGGTGCGGGCCAGGCGCGCCACGGCTGTGACGTTGACCGCCCAGGCGGCCGCGCGGCCCTCGGCCGACTCGGCGGCATCCACGGCGGTGTAGGCCGCGGCGTTGATGATCGTGGAGTAGTTCTTCCAGTTCCGTCCGGCGAAGGCGTCCTCGCTGCCGAGGTCGAACTCGTCCCGGCCGGCAAACTCAACGGACGGGTCGCCGTCGTACTGCCGGCGCAGCGCCTTGCCGAGCTGGCCGTTGGCGCCGACCACGAGGACCTTCCTCGGCGGCATCGGTGTGACGTCCGCCAGGCGCGGGTGCGCCTTGTCCTTGTCGGAGAGCTCGGCCTGGTCCAGCGGCACGGGCCAGCTGATGGCCGCGGTCTCGTCGGCGAGGTTCAGGAACGTGTACTGGCCCTGGGCGTCGGCGGACCAGTGGTCGTTGACGAGGTAGGTATAGGCGGTGTTGTCCTCCAGCGTCTGGAAGGCGTTTCCCACCCCGCGGGGAATGAAGATGGCCTGGCTGGGGTCCATCTCGGCGGTGAACACGGCGCCGAAGGTCGGGCCTTCGCGCAGGTCCACCCAGGCGCCGAAAATCCTGCCGGTGGCCACGGAGATGAACTTGTCCCACGGCTCGGCATGGATGCCGCGGGTGGTGCCGGCGGATTCGTTGAACGAGATGTTGTTCTGCACCGGGCGGAAGTCGGGCAGGCCAAGCGCCACCATCTTTTCCCGCTGCCAGTTCTCCTTGAACCAGCCCCGGTTGTCACCGTGGACGGGAAGGTCGTAGAGGACGACGCCGGGGATCGGGGTTTCGTGCGCTGTGAGCTTTTTCGAGAACTCGATCGACATAATCTACTGGCCTTGTTCCTTGTACTTCGCTTCCGTGGCGGCCTTCTGGGGCCGCCACCAGTCCTCGTTGTTCCGGTACCAGGCGATGGTGTCTTCGATGCCGGCCTCGAAGTTGGAGAACTGCGGCTTCCAGCCGAGTTCCTCGCGCAGCTTGGAGGAGTCGATGGCGTAACGCATGTCGTGGCCGGGCCGGTCCACCACGTGGTCGTAGGCGTCCGGCGCCTGGCCCATGTGCTTGAGGATCAGTTCGACGACGTCTTTGTTGTTCTTCTCGCCGTCGGCACCGATCAGGTAGGTCTCCCCGATCCGGCCCTTGGCGATGATCGCCAGGACAGCGGACGAGTGGTCGTTGGCGTGGATCCAGTCGCGGACGTTCTCGCCCTTGCCGTACAGCTTGGGACGGATGCCGTCGATCACGTTGGTGATCTGGCGCGGGATGAACTTCTCCACATGCTGGTACGGACCGTAGTTGTTGGAGCAGTTGCTGATGGTCGCCTGCAGGCCGAAGGACCGCACCCAGGCGCGGACCAGCAGATCCGATCCCGCCTTGGTGGAGGAATACGGGCTGGAGGGGTTGTAGGGCGTGCTCTCGGTGAACCGCTCCGGGTCATCGAGCTCGAGATCGCCGTAGACCTCGTCGGTGGAGATGTGGTGGAAACGCTTGTTGTGCTTCCGCGCGGCCTCGATCAGGGTGTAGGTCCCGATGATGTTGGTGTCCAGGAACGGGCGCGGATCGTGCAGCGAGTTGTCGTTGTGGGATTCCGCGGCGTAGTGCACCACGACGTCGGACCCGGCAACCAGGCGCTCCACCACGGCGGCGTCGCAGATGTCGCCCTGCACCAGCGTGAACCGGTCTGCAGGCAAGCCCGCCAGCGACTCCACATTGCCCGCGTAGGTGAGCTTGTCGAGGACTGTGACGTGGTGGTCGGTGTTCTCCAGTACGTAGTGGACGAAATTGGAGCCGATGAAGCCGGCGCCGCCGGTGACGAGGAGTTTCTGCATGAGGCCAGCTTACCGAAAGGCCGTTGCCGGCTCAGACCCGCCGGCGGGTCCTCCGGAGGGCTTCGACCATGAGCCGGACCAGCATCACGCGGGCCGCGACGATCTTGGGCAGCGACCGCAGGCCGGCAGGCGTCTGGTTCGATTCGTGGATCCGGCGGTAAATGGTCGACTCGTCAAGGTGGGTTATGGATCCGGCGACATTGCCGCAGATGGCCAGCCAGAGATCGTGTGATTCCCGGACGTAGGCGGGAATCGGGGTGAAGTAGCGGGCAGCCTCCCGGCGGAAGGCCATGCCGCAGCCGTAGTACGCCCGGTACCCGATCAGGATGGCGAACAAGTTTGCCACGTGCCGCCGCGAGTCCGCGGACTTCAGCCGCGGAATCCAGGGCCGGTTTCCGCCGCCCAGCATGTCGAAATTGCTGGCGACCACCATTGAACCGGACAAGGCAGCGAGCATCAGCTCCAGCCGGCCCGGAATCCAGACATCGTCCTGGTCGGACAGGAATACGTACTCCCCCCGGCTCAGCCGGATCGCTTCCTCGAAGCTGCGCACGTACCCCCGGTTGACAGGCGAGCGGACGAGGCGGATCCGCGGATCATCGATCCCCTCCACGATCGCGGCAGTCTCGTCGGGGGACGCATCATCGACCACGACGAGCTCGTCGTCGGGACCCAACTCGGCGAGGATGGACGCTATCTGCTCGCGGACAAAGGCCGCACCCTTGTAGGTGGCCATGCACACGCTGGCCCTGATCTTTGGCACGCCGGGGCCGTTCTCGTCGTTCATGCGAACCACTCTAGGCGACTGCCGGGCCAGGGGCCGGGGCGGGGCAATCACGTATCATCGTTAGGTCAAGCCCCCCAGCACGAGGACCGTACCGCATGAGACCCGTTCTGTTCAGGCTTGCAGGCTTCACCCTGTTGCCGCTGCTGGCACTGGTCCTGCCGTTCCTGCTCCTCCCGGTCGTTTCGCGCGTCGTGGGGGCCGCCGGCTGGTCCAGCATCACCTCTGGCCAAGCCATTGGCATCTTTGCGTCGACCATCATTCTCTGGAGCTGGAACATCTCCGGCCCGGTCGAGATTGCCCGCGCCGGAGCCTTCCCGCTGCGGGCGGCACTCTATTCCAGGAGCGTCCGTTCGCGGATCCTGCTCGCGGTCGTCGTGCTGCCCGTCATGAGCGTGATCGTCGCGCTCGTGGCCCGCGAGGGTTTCCGCCTCGATGCCATCACCATGGCCTGGGCCACGGCGCTGACGGGTTTCTCGCCTGCGTGGTACGGCATCGGCACCGGCCAGCCCCGGATTCTCGCCGTCTACGACACCCTCCCCCGCTTCTTCGCGGCCATCATCAGCGCCCCGGTCATCCTGCTCACCGGACAAGTCTGGACGTACGGGCTGGTCTCGGTCCTTACGACGCTCGTGGCATTGATCGCATTCCACCGCCGGTTCGGCGAACCCCGGACCTGGCTGCCCCGCAGCCCGCGGACCGTCGTGCGCGAGATCGTTCCCACCGCCGGCACGGCCGGCATTAACTTCACGGGAAGCGCCTACGGCTCGTCCCCGGTTCCGATCGCCACCGCGACGGTGCCGTCGGCCGCGGCCACGGCCGGTTTCGCCTCGGCGGACGCCATCTACCGCCTGGGGCTCTTCACGATCGTGGCGCTCGGCAACACCTTCCAGGGCTGGACCCTGGAGCACGATGCCGCCGACCCGCGCCGCCGCCACTTCGCGGCCATGGCTGCCCACGCGGCCTTGGGGCTCGCGGGCGGGATCTTCCTCACGCTGTTCGGCCCGTGGGTCTCCGGCGTGATGTTCGGCGAAGCTGTCCGCGCGGACACCCTGACCTGCCTGTTCTACGGGGTGTCCTTCTTCTTCATCTCCTCATCGACGCCCCTGATCCGGAATCTGCTGATCCCCGCCCAGCGCCAGAAGTCGGTGCTGATGTGGACCGCTGTTTCCGCCGTCGTCGGCGTGCTGCTCATGGTGGCGGCCGGGCTGGCGGCCAACGTTCCCGGCGTCGCCCTGGGCATGGCAGTGAGCGAGGCCCTCCTGTTCCTGGGCCTGCTGCGTCCTTCCCTCCGGATCCTGCCCGCGGGCGCCCGCGGCCGGGGCCGGAAGGTAGGATCAGCAGCGTGATTGCCAGATGCCCGCGGCCGGTCGCCGCCGTCAACACCGCATTCCCCCGGGTGATCACGAATCCCGAGCCGGACGCCGCCCACTCCCTCAGCCGCCTCCGGGCCGTTGATATATTGGAGAACTATGAAAATTCTTGACTCGACCCGTGTGCTGGTCATAATGCCGGCGTGGAACGAAGCCGAGTCCGTGGGGAATACCGTCCGGGAAGTGCTCAGCGTCGGCCGGCCCTACGATGTCCTGGTGGTCAATGATGGCTCTGCGGATGCCACCGCCGCGGTCGCGAAAGACGCTGGCGCCACCGTCCTGACGCTGCCGTTCAACCTGGGGGTCGGCGGTGCCATGAGGGCCGGCTTCAAGTACGCCCAGCGCCTCGGTTACCAGCGCGTGATCCAGGTGGACGCCGACGGACAGCACGATCCCCGCAATATCCACGAGGTCCTGGCAGGCCTGGAGCACGCCGACATCTCCATCGGTGCCCGCTTTGCCGACCGCGGCGACTATTCGGTCAGCGGCCCGCGCAAGTGGGCCATGCAGCTCCTCGCCAAGGTCATCTCAGCACTGGCCAAGACCCGGCTCACGGACGTGACCAGCGGCTTCCGTGCCGCGAACGGGCGCGCCATCAACCAGTACCTGGACCACTACCCTGCGGAGTATCTGGGTGACACCATCGACTCCCTGGTGGTGGCGATCCGCTCCGGCTGCCGGGTGACCCAGGTCCCGGTCGAAATGCGCCCGCGCCAAGGCGGGACTCCCAGCCACAACCCCGTCAAGTCCGCCGTCTACCTCGGCCGGTCCGTCTTCGCCCTCATGTTCGCTCTGACCCGTAAGCGGTCCACCATTTCCGACCCCGCGCTGGCCGCCAAAGGAGCCGTCTAATGGGCAACTGGCCCGCCTTTTTCCTCGCCCTGGCGATCGTCGGCGTCGTCTTCGAGATGCTCCGCCGGAAGAAGCTTCGCGAGAAATACGCAGCACTCTGGCTCTTCGTGGGCATCGGCACGCTGGTTCTGGCCGCCTTTCCGAGCCTGCTGACGATCGTGGCCGAACGCGTCGGCGTCCAGCTGCCGTCCAATCTGCTGTTCATCATCAGCATCCTGCTGCTGCTCGGCGTCTGCCTGCACTTGTCCTGGGAGCTGTCCGTGGTCGAGGACGAGACCCGCACCCTCGCGGAGGAAGTGGCCATCCTCCGGACCATGGTCGAGGACATGTCCTCCCAGGACGGCGACGCTCCGGCGACGCCGACGACGAAGTAGGAGGCCCCGGTGGCACTGGACATCTTTATCCCCTACTGGGGCGACGTTAACTACATGAAACTGGCCGTCGACAGCGTCCTGGCCCAGACCAGCCCGGACTGGCGCCTGACGGTGGTTGACGACGCCTACCCGGGCGACGAGGTCAGACGCTACGTCGAGGCCGCGGACGATCCCCGGATCACGTATATCCGCAAGGAAAAGAACGAGGGCATCACCGAGAACTTCAGGACCTGCGTCTCGCTGGCCAGCCAGGACGTCCTGGTGGTCATGGGATGCGACGACCTTCTGCTGCCGAACTTCGTGGACGTCGTGCTCCGCGCCCACGCGGAGTTCCCCGACGCCTGGATTATCCAGCCCGGCGTCCAGATCATCGACGAGGACGGCAAACCCTCGGTTCCGCTGGTGGACATCGTCAAGCAGCGGCTGGTCAAACCGCGCGGCACCGGGTCCCGGCTTGTGGGCGGCGAGCGGCTGGCGGTCAGCCTCCTGCACGGCGACTGGCTCTACTGGCCCTCCCTGGCCTTCCGCCGCGACCGGATCCGGGACTACGACTTCCGTGACGGTTTCCCCGTCATCCAGGATCTCGCCCTCGTCATTGACATGGTGCTTGGCGGGGCCGAGCTGCTGATCGTCCCGGATATCTGCTTCGAATACCGCCGGCACACCAGCAGCGCGTCGTCCGCGAAACTCGTCGACGGGTCCCGGTTTGTCGGTGAGCGCGACTTCTTCGACCTGGCCGCGGCGCTGTGCACGGCGAAGGGCTGGCGCAAGGCGGCCCGCGCCGCCCGGCTGCGGCTCACGTCCCGCGCCCACGCTCTCCTGATCCTCGCCGGCACGCTCCGGCAAAGTGCCTCGGGGACGCTCGGCATCCTCCTGCGGCATTCCTTCGGAAAGTGAGCGAACCCCACGTGACCGGCGAGTCCCCCGTCCCTGCCACGGGCGCCACGGGCGTCACCGGCGTCGTCACCGCGTTCCGGCCGACGGCGGCGCTGATCGGCAACGTCGAATCGCTGCGCAAGCAGGTGGACGCCGTCGTGGTCGTTGACGACGGCGGCGGCCCCGGCTTCGAGCCGATCTTCGCCGCGCTGGCCGCGGCCGGCGCAGAAGTCGTGCGCCTCCCGGAGAACGCCGGCATCGGCGCCGCCTTGAACGCCGGGATCCGCACGGCACGCCGGCAGGGCAACCCGGAGTACATCCTGACCGTGGACCAGGACTCCCTGCTGCCCGCGGGCTACGTGCAGGCGCTGCGCCGTGCCGCCGCGGACGCGCGGGCCGCCGGCGTCGAGCCCGGCCTCATCTCCCCGTCCAGGATCCACGGAAACCCGGTGCTGCGCGCCGGGACCCGGAACGGCGTCGCCCTGGGCCGGGAACCGATCCAGTCGGGCCTCCTGATCCCGGCCGGCACGCTGGACGCCCTTGGCGGGTTCTGGGAAGAGCTCTTCATCGACCTGGTCGACACCGAGTACTATTACCGCGCCCTCGCCGCGGGCCTGCCCACCGTCCTCGCGGCGGCGGAGTTCGACCACTCCCTCGGAACGATGGTGGAGGCCAAGGTGTTCGGCCGGCCCGTCCCGGCAGGCGGACGCCCGCTGCAGGTGCGCACCGCCGC
Source organism: Arthrobacter sp. 49Tsu3.1M3 (assembly GCF_900168135.1). Classification (NCBI taxonomy): domain Bacteria; kingdom Bacillati; phylum Actinomycetota; class Actinomycetes; order Micrococcales; family Micrococcaceae; genus Arthrobacter; species Arthrobacter sp. 49Tsu3.1M3. The sequence continues at coordinate 111,079 of NZ_FUZD01000008.1, read as the reverse complement.
GACCTGGCGCTACTACTACATCTTCAGGAACCGCCTCGTCACGGGCCGCCGCTACGCGCTCCGGTATCCCGCCTGGGTGGCCGGCGGAATGTGGGGCGATCTGCGGCACCTGCTGATCGTGACCCTGCTGGCGCCCGGCCGCACTGCCAGGCTCGGCTCGGCGCTCCGCGGCACCGCCGACGGACTCCGCGGACGGACCGGGCGCCGGCATTCGGCCTGACACCGCCTGGGACGCGGGGCCACCGGCCCCTCCACGGGTTTGGCCCAGTGCAGACCGGTAGGAGAGGATGTATACCATGCGCGGAATAATTCTTGCCGGCGGGACCGGCTCTCGTCTCCATCCCATCACCCACGGCATCAGCAAGCAGCTCGTCCCGGTATACGACAAGCCGATGATCTACTACCCGCTGTCGACGCTGATCCTGGCCGGCATCCGGGACATCCTGATCATCACCACCCCGCATGACGCCGAGCAGTTCAAGCGCCTCCTCGGCGACGGTTCACAGTTCGGCATCAGCCTGAGCTATATCCAGCAGGCCTCCCCCGACGGACTGGCGCAGGCCTTCATCCTCGGCGAGGAACACATCGGCAACGAGACCGTTGCCCTGGTGCTGGGTGACAACATCTTCTACGGCCAGGGGATGGGAACCCAGCTGCGGAAGCACAAAGACATCGACGGCGGTGCCGTTTTCGGCTACTGGGTCAAGAACCCCAAAGCCTACGGTGTCGTGGAGTTTGACGACGCCGGCCAGGCCGTTTCGCTGGAGGAAAAGCCGGAGCGGCCCAAGTCCCACTACGCCGTGCCCGGCCTGTACTTCTACGACAACGACGTCGTCGGGATCGCCAAGGACCTGAAGCCCTCGCCCCGCGGCGAGCTGGAAATCACCGACGTCAACCGGACCTACCTCGAAAGGGGCAAGCTCCGCGTCGAAATCCTGCCCCGCGGCACGGCCTGGCTGGACACCGGAACCTTCGATGACCTCAACGACGCGTCGAACTTCATCCGGACGGTCGAAAACCGGCAGGGCCTGAAGATCGGCGCCCCGGAGGAGATCGCCTGGCGCCAGGGCTTCCTGAGCGACGATGAACTCCGCCAGCGCGCCGAGCCGCTGGTCAAGAGCGGGTACGGCGCGTACCTCCTCGAACTCCTGGAGCCGTAACCCTCCATGTGGATGTCCGTCTTACCGCAGGTCCTGATCGCCTGCGCTGTCCTGGTCCTGCCCGGGCTGATCATCTCCATTGCCCTGCGATTCAGGGGATTCAGCGCCCTGGCGCTCGCCCCCGCGTTGACCGTGGGCGTTGTGGTCATCACCTCCACGTTGGCCCCGTTCCTGAACGTGAGGTTCGGGCTGCTCCCCGTGGCCGTGGTGGCCGTGGCTCTGTCCCTGCTCGGTTTGTGGGCGGCACGGTTCCGTCCCTCCGGCCCGGCCGCAACCGGACTGAATCCGTTGAGGGTGCCGGACGTCCGCGGCGACCTCGCGGCGCTGGCCGGAGCCGTCATCGCCGGAGGGCTCCTCGCCGTCCACACCGTCCACCTCATCGGCAGCCCGCAGGCCATTTCCCAGACTTATGACGCCGTCTTCCACCTGAATTCGGTCAGGTTTGCCCTGGATACCGGCCAGGCGTCGTCGTTGACCCTGGGCGCGATGACCGACGGCGGCGCCTACCCGGCCGGCTGGAACGCTGTCGCCACCCTCGTCGCCATGGCAACGGGCGCGAGCGTGCCGCTCGCCGTCAATATCACCAGCATCGTCCTTGCGGCCGTGTTCTGGCCGTTGGGATGCCTCCTGTTGGCGCGGTCCGTGGTGGGGGGACGCCCGGCCGCGCTGGTCGCCGCAGGCATTGCGGCGGCATCGCTGGGCGCCTTCCCGCTGCTCATGATGGACTTTGGGGTCCTGTATCCCAACCTGCTGGCCATCAGCGTGTTGCCCTCCAGTGTCGCCCTGGCTGCGGCGTGTGCCGGGTTGACGCCCGGACTTGTCCGCCGCGACCTCGCCTCGACCCTTGCCCTGCTGCTGGCGCTCACCGGCCTGATTGTCGCCCATCCCACGACGTTCATGGCCTGGCTGACGTGGACCCTGCCCATGGTGGTGACGCTGGTGTGGTGCTCTGCGGCTGCCCTTCGTCGGAAGCAGGCCCGCGCCCGCTCGTACGTCCTGAGGCTGGCGTTGCCGGTCGCCGGGTACGCCGTCGCATTCGACCTGCTGTGGACCAATCTGCGCCCACCCCCCGAGGCTTCGTTCTGGGGCCCTTACCAGAGCATTCCGAAGGCCATTGGCGAAGCCATCACCATCTCCCCCGATGGCCTGGCACTGGCCTGGCTCGTGGCCCCGCTGGTATTCCTCGGCCTCTGGGCCTGCTTCCAGGACCGCTGGCAGCGCGTGTGGATCGCTGCCGTCTTCGCGTTGTTCACCTATCTGTTCGTTGTGGTCTCCGGCTTTACCAAGTCGGAAACCCGGGACCTCCTCACCGGCGTCTGGTACAACGACAGCTACCGGATTGCGGCCCTGCTGCCGCTGATTGCGGTCCTGCTGGTCGCCGTCGGCATTGACTGGGCAGGGCGCCGCATCCTGGCGATGCGCGGCCGGTCCAAGGCCCTCGCGGTCGCCCTTGACGGCTCTCCGCGCTGGGGGCGCGCCGGAACCGCGGCCTACCGGACCGCGGGCATCGCCGCCGTCGTGCTGGCCGCCATCGCCCTGGGACAGCAGGGCGGCCTGGAGCTTGAGGTTGAGCAGGGTTCGAGGAACTACAGGCTCGCCGCCGATTCGCCGCTGGTCTCCACCGATGAGCTCCAGCTTATGAAGCGCCTGCCCCAGACTGTCCCCGAAAATGCCCTGCTGATCGACAATCCCTACACGGGTGCGGCGCTGTCCTATGCCCTGGGCGAGCGCAAGTCCGCCCAGCTGCATGTCATGAGCTACGTCTCCCCGGAGGTGAAGCGGATCTACGATTCGATGGGCAACGTGACGACGGACGCCAGCGTCTGCCAGGCAGTCCGCGCGGCGAACGCCTACTACATCCTGGACTTCGGCCCGGTCGAAGTCCACGGCGGAGACCACACTCCCGCCGGGCTGCGCAACCTCGCAGCGAACCCCGGCGTGCAGCTCATCGACAGCCAGGGCGAGGCCAAGCTCTACAAGGTCACCGCCTGCGGGAACTGAACCCGGCCGCTGCCTAGAAGCTGAGCTGCCGGGCCAGCGCCGGTGCCAGCGTCTTGGCAAAGGTGTTGGTCATGTGGTTGTCCCGGTACACGAGCACGTTGCCGATGACGGCCGGGCAGATCCCCTGCCGGCAAAAATAGGCGGACATATCCAGAACCTCGACGCCGGGCACGCGTGCGCCGGCCAGCTGCAGGGGGTCGGCGGCGGTGCCGGCGTCGGATGTTGTGAACTGGCACGCGGGCGAGCCTGGTCCATTGGCCTGGACGCAGTCCGGTGCCGAAAATTCCGGATACGGCGTGTCGGGCACGACGGCCACGCGGATCCCGGCTTCCCGGAGCGGCTTCAAGAGCTGGACATAGCCGCTGACGAGTTCTTCCGGGCTGCCCCACGTCCAGTTGAGGGCTTCCCGGTAGCCGGCCGGCGCCATTCCCGATACCACCACCAACCGTGGACGCAGCTTCAGGATGCGCTGCAGCGTGGCCTTGTTCTGTTCGGAGCAACTGCGGTACACCGTGGCGCCATTGGCGGCCGGCGCTGCCGTGAAGGGGCACCCGTTCCGGACCATGGCCTGTACCTTCCAGCCCCCGGCCGCGCCGGCAATCACGAGCGGATCCACGTACTGCGCGGCGTGTGAGTCCCCGACGACGACGACCGTCTGGGTGGCGTCCGGCGCGCCGAAAACGCATTGATCAGCCCCGGTGACGGCCGGGTTGAACTTCCCGCATGTCTCCGTCCAGGTCAGTGGCACGTCCTTCATGGCGACGGCGGGATCGGGCCGGACGGGCATGCCGTCGGGGACGGCGGCGGGGCGGACGGGATCAAACGCCGTCGCGCCAGGATAGTCGCGCAGGTCCAAGGCCGCGTTCAGCTGCTGCGACTTGGCTTCGACGACGCCCCACGGCACCGCAGCTGCCACCGTTGACGCCACGATCAGTCCTGCTGCCAGGACGAAGGCATTCCGGCGCAGCAATCCCCACCGGCCAAGTGGCGGCGATCCTTGGGCGGCTGGGGTTCCATGCCGGAACTTCTGCTCGACGAGGTGGTAGGACGCGACCGCCAGGGCCAGGCTGATGCCCACCATGGCGGTTCCCTGGATGACACCCGGAGCCCGCCCGAGGTGGAAGACGTAGATCACGACGACGGGCCAATGCCACAGGTACAGGGAATATGAAAGATCGCCGATGTAAGTCACTGGCCGCAGGCTGAGGACCCGGCTTGCCGAGTAAACGGCGGGGCTGCCCCCAGTGGCCGTTGCGGCCGCCGGCGAACCGGCGGTAAGCAGCAGCAATGTCCCCGCGACGGGCAGGAGGGCGATGCTGCCCGGGAAGTCCATCGCAACGGAGAGGGCCATCGCGGAATAGACGATCACGCCCAGGCCGATCCAGCCTGAAAGCCAGGCCCGCGCCGGGCCCAGGCGCAATTTGGGAATCAGCAGGGCGCCGATGCCCCCGGCGCCCAGCTCCCAGATCCGCGTGGTGGTCGCAAAGTACGCCATGTCGTGCTGGGAGGACGAGAAGGCGACGCTGTGGACGAAGGACGCCAGCGACACCACCGCCAGGATCCCTAAGGAGACGGTTTCGATCCGGAGGCGCCGCTTCACAGTGACGGCCACTCCCGCCAGCAGGATGACGGGAACGATCAGGTAGAACTGCTCTTCCACCGCCAGGGACCAGAAGTGCTGCACCGGGGACACCAGGGCGGTCGCCGCGGCGTAACTGTCCACGCTGAAGGCCTGGTTCCAGTTTTGCACCTGAAGGGCGGACATGATGACGTCCAGGGAAATGGACTGCCAACGGTTCTGCGGCAGCAGAATCACGGCGCCCAGCATGGTCGCCAGCAGAACCGTGGTGGCAGCCGGCAACAGGCGCCTGATCCGTTTCGCGTAAAAGACGGAAAGCCGGATGTGTCCGGTACGCCCCAGTTCCTGGACGAGCGATCCCACGATCAGGAAGCCGGAGATGACGAAAAAGACGTCGACCCCGACAAAACCGCCGGGGAGAACGCCGGGCCAGACGTGATAGATGATCACCACGCCCACCGCCAGGGTTCGCAGCCCCTGGATGTCCAGTCGCTGGCCCTTCCTTCCCGCGCCGGAAGCGCCCGTGTTGCTGGCGGGCCTGGCCGGCTCGGGGGAGCCCTGGGGCTGGGGCAGGACAGCCGCCGACGGCACAGAGGTCACAGTTCTCTTTCTGTTTTCAAACAACGTCATCGATATTTAGCGCTGTGTGCGCTTGCCTCGAACCCGAAGGGACCATGTCCAGTGGACATGGTCCCAACAGATGCGCTGCAGTTACCGGCTGCGGTACTGCCTAGGCCCGCAGCCGGGCAACGGCCTCATGAATAGGTCCGTCGAATAATACGTTGCCATGCTCGAGATAGACACCCCGGGAACAGATGCGCGACACCAGGTCAAGGTCGTGGCTGACTACCACCAGCGTCTTGCCGTCCCGGGCCAGTTCCTGGATCTTGGCTATGCACTTGCGCTGGAACGGCTCATCTCCGACGGCAAGGATTTCGTCGATCAGGAAGACTTCGGGGTCGGTGTGGACTGCCACGGAAAATGCCAGGCGCAGGTACATGCCGGACGAATAGAACTTGACTTCCGTGTCGATGAATTCGCCGATTTCGGAGAATTCGATGATCGCGTCGAAGCGTTCGTTGATCTGCTTCTCCGTCATCCCCAGGATCGCTCCATTGAGGTACACGTTGTCGCGGCCGGACAGGTCAGGATGGAAACCCGCCCCGACCTCGATCAGCCCGGCCACGCGGCCGCGCGTATAGACGCTGCCGGAATCCGGGAGCATCACGCCGGAGATGTGCTTGAGCAGGGTGGACTTGCCGGATCCGTTGAGTCCGAGCAGCGCCACGGTCTCCCCCGTCTCCACCATCAGGGAAACGTCCTTCAGGGCGTGGAACTTCTTGGAAAGATCACCCTTGCGGCCCTTCACGAGCCAAACAACCGCCTCTTTGATGGAACGGGTGTGGCGGAGCACGAACTGCTTGCTGACATTGGAAACTTCAATCGCGTTTGCCATTTAGAGCTCCTGGGCAAAGCGGCCTTCAAGCCGCCGAAAAGTTAGCTGTCCCAGTGCCAGGACCACCAGCGAAATGATCATGCCGACCGGCAGCCATAGGCTGAACAGGTTCGGCGGCATCGCGGCAGATCCGTCAGTTGTGGGGTACCAGAAGGCATAGTGGAACAACTCGACGCCCACCGTGATGGGGTTGGCCTGGTAGAGGGCGAAGAACCCCGGGCCCAGCTTTGATTCCACCATCGTCCAGGAGTACATGACGGGCGACGCCCAGGTCGCCACCATCAGGAGCATGTCAACGAGGTTTTCCGAATCACGGAAGTACACGTTGGCGGCCCCGAACAACAGCCCGAGCCCGGTGGCCAGGAAGCCCACAATGGCGAATCCGCCGACCGCCGCCAGGAGCTGGAACGCGTCCGGGTGCCACCCGGCGACGACGCACCCGATCACCAGGACAACGAGCTGGGGGAAGAAATGCACGGCCGATACCCAGACCGACGCCACCGGAAACAGCTCCCGGGGAAGATAGATCTTCTTAATCAGGTTGCCGTTGTTCACGATCGATCGCGCGGAGTTCCCGAGGGCTTCGGAGAAAAAGTTGATCAGCACGATTCCGGAGAAGAGATACACGGCATAGTTCGAGAGGCCGTCCGGGTTCCGCGCACTGCGTTCCAGGCCCAGGAAGACGCCCAAGGCCACATAGAACACGAGAAACTGCACAGCGGGCTTCACATAGGACCAGAGGAGACCCAGAACGGAGCCGCGGTAGCGGACTTTCAGTTCCTTGCGGACCAGCAGTTTCAGCAGAAAACTGGACTGGCGAAGATCCCGAAATCCACCACCGAGGCCCGGGCGGGTCAATTCCCCGGAAATCGTGGTTGTCACTCTATTTCACTTCACTCTGGGTGTGCTCTTCGAAGATTTTCTTCCAGGAATCCAGGGACGTGAGTTCCGGCATCGCCGCCTTGTACTGCTTGCTCAGCGACTGCCAGTCCTTGAGCAGGGCAGCGTGGAGGCGGCTGCTCTCGGTGAGCATTTCCCGCACGCGCTTGGGGTCCCGCTTGTACCAGGACGCGCCGGTACCCTCAGCGTTGGAGACGATGGCGCTGTCGAACTGCGCGATCCGCCACCAGCGGTTGTCCTGGTGCGCAATGTTGGTCTGCGGACGTTCCGCACTCGTCTTGGTGACCGGGCGGAACAATTGGCGTGCGACCGTCTTGGCAGCCCAGGGAAGGAGCGTGACCCTGGACGGCTGCGACACGCCGTGCCCGCGGCGCGGCGGCTTGTCCATCTTGGGCGTCGGGAAATCGTCCGCGTCGGCCCGGAAAATCGAGTCCGAGTAGCCGGCCATCATCTTCCGGATCTCGGGCAGCTTCGAGGGCAGCAGGTCCGGCAGGTCGGCCGGGCCCTTGAGAACATCCTCTAGCGCCCAGCCGCGGCCGTGAGCGGTCGCATACTGCATCGACACGAGGTGCTTGATGTCCGCATACTGCGATTCGCGCACCACGCGGCCGCCGTGCTCGTAGGGGCTGTGGAGCAAGGCCGCCACGATCCGGTTCCGGGCGTGGAAGTAGGCCTGCCAGCCCACGAGGTCGTCCTTGTCGATCCAGGAGACATGCCATACGGCCGAACCCGGCAGGGAAACTGTCGGGAAGCCGTGCGCCTTGGCGCGCAGGCCGTATTCCGAGTCGTCCCACTTGATGAAGAGCGGAAGTGAGAGGCCGATTTCCCGGATGACCGAGGTCGGAATCAGACACATCCACCAGCCGTTGTAGTCCACATCGCAGCGGCGATGCAGCCATGAGGTCTGGCGCAGGTTCGAGGACAGGAAATCATGCCCAAGGACCATGTCATCGCTCGGCAATGACGGCTGGAAGCGGTAGGGGTTGACCACCTCGCCGAACGTGTGGAGAACCGTCCGGTTGTAGAGGTCGAACATGTGGCCGCCGACGATCGTCGGTGTCTTGCAGCGGTCCGCGAACGTGAGCAGGCGGATGATGCTTTCAGGCTCAACCACGATGTCGTCGTCCATGAGCAGGACGTAGTCACTGCCGTTTTCGACGGCCTCGAACATCCCCCGGGCAAAGCCGCCGGAGCCGCCGAGGTTCGACTGGTTGATGATCCGCAGTTTGCCGCCAAGGGATTCACGGACTTCGGCGAAACCGTCCGCGTCCTCGACCTTCTGCGTGCCTTGGTCAACCAGCAGGATCTCCTGGACATGCTTGAGGGCATCCGGGTTCTCGGCCAGCAGCCGAAGATTGTTGAGGCAGAAGTCGGTCTTGTTCAGCGTCGTGATCTGCAGGGTGACAGACCCGGGGGTGCTATCAACAGCGGGGCCCTGCCATTCGGCGTCGACCATGACAAGCGGTTCGGAGCCCGCCACGAGGTCGAACCAGTACCAGCCGCCGTCGCCGAAGGGCGCAAGGGACAGCTCAAAGGTGTTCTCCGCCGCGCCCTCGACGCGCCGCGTGTCGACGCGCTGCAGGGACCCGCGGGCGTTCGACTTGTAGACGATGACCGATCCGGCGCCCTGGGTGCGGACCTGAAGCCGGACCGAGTCAACCGAAGTCCATCGCCGCCAGTAGCTCGCCGGGAAGGCGTTGAAGTAGCTGCCGAACGATACCCGCTCCCCCGAACGGACCTTGGTGGAGCTGCGGGACAGGAAGTCTTCAACGTGGGCTTCCTTGGTGGAGCTGCTGAAGGACTGTGCGCGGGCCTTCTTGCCGTCGCCGCTGCCGACCGTAGGAAGCTGGATGCCGGTGGCGGTGCCCATGTCCATGTACAGGGGGACGGTGTCCATCTGGCTGGCGTTGGGCAGGATGACCCGCTGCAGGGTGTCCCACTGCTGGGCGGAATCTACCTGGGTGTCGGTTGCGGCGCTCATGCGTCCACTCCTCCGCTTTCAATCTTGGCGCCGCCTTCGAAGTGCGGGCGGATCTTGTTGTCGAACATGGTCAGGGCCGAGCCGATCGCCATGTGCATGTCCAGGTACTTGTAGGTACCGAGGCGGCCGCCGAAGAGGACATCCTGCTCGGCCGCGGCCAGGTCGCGGTACTTCAGGAGCCGGTCGCGGTCCGTGGGCGTGTTGATCGGGTAGTAGGGCTCGTCGCCCTTCTCCGCGGCACGGGAGAACTCGCGCATAATGACGGTCTTCTCCGTCTGGTAGTCGCGCTCCGGGTGGAAGTGGCGCGGCTCAATGATGCGGGTGTACGCGACGTCTTCGTCGTTGTAGTTCACTACCGACGTGCCCTGGAAGTCGCCGACGTCGAGCACCTCTTCTTCGAAGTCGATGGTGCGCCAGGACAGATCGCCTTCGGCGTAGTCGAAGTAGCGGTCAACGGGTCCGGTGTAGACGACCGGGATGTTGCCGACCACCTTGCCCTTGCTGTACTCGTGGGACTCATCGAAGAAGTCCGTGTTGAGCCGGACCTCGATGTTGGGGTGTTCGGCCATCTTCTCGATCCACGCCGTGTAACCGTTGGTCGGAAGGCCCTCGTACTTGTCGTTGAAGTACCGGTTGTCGTAGTTGTAGCGCACCGGAAGGCGGGAGATGATGCCCGCGGGCAGGTCCTTCGGATCCGTCTGCCACTGCTTGCCGGTGTAGTGCTTGATGAACGCCTCGTAGAGCGGGCGGCCGATCAGCTGGATGCCCTTGTCGTTCAGGTTCTGCGGATCGGTGCCGGCCAGTTCGCCGGCCTGCTCCTTGATCAGTTCCTGGGCCTGCCCGGGGGTGAGGTTGGCCCGGAAGAACTGGTTGATCGTGGCCAGGTTAATGGGCAGGGAGTACACCTCGCCCTTGTGCACGCCGTAGACCTTGTGGACGTAGTTCGTGAACGTCGTGAAGCGGTTCACGTACTCCCACACGCGGTCGTTGGACGTGTGGAAGAGGTGGGCACCGTAGCGGTGCACCTCAATACCGGTCTGCTCTTCCTTTTCGCTGTAGGCGTTGCCGCCAATGTGGTGCCGGCGGTCGATGACGACTACCTTCAAGCCCAGCTCAGTGGCGGCCTGTTCTGCGATTGTCAGGCCGAAAAAGCCCGACCCTACGATGACGAGGTCAGCGGTCACAAACTCTCCTGGTTCGAATGCGGGCAGCGCAATGTTGTGCATTGTCTGCTGGTCTAGCCTACCTGAGACCCGATGGGGTCCGGCGAATCGCGGCTGGCCCCGCGAACAGATTCCACCCCCGTCGAGGGTCCGGGAGCCGATCATGGCGGGGTCAGCGGCGCCGCTCCAAAGCGTTTTCCACATGGATCATTTTCCCGGGCGCAGCCGGGCCGGAGCCTACCTACTGTGGAACCGGACCCGTGGAACCGGGCCCGTGGAACAGGACCGGAACCGGACCTGTGGAACCGGCCGGCCGGTCGGAAAGGATGTCGCGGATGATTTACCACTGCTCTCTCGCGTCCAGCAGCCGGATGCTGAGCGCCCCCGCAGCGGGTACGACGCCGGACGGGCAGCTCATTGAGCTGTCCGTCGAGGTCCCCGACCCGTGCCCGGGCGCGGACCTGGAGGCTGCCGTCGCCCGGCGCTACGGGACCGGTGAGCTGTCGGTCCGGGGAGCGCCGGTCACCGCCATGACCGTTGGCGTGCCGCCCCTGGTCCAGGGTGCTGTGCTGGTTGAGGGTGCTGGGCTGGTGACAGGCTCGGGCGCGGCACTCAGCTCCGGGCAGGGTCAACGGCATGCAGCCACGTTGCTGCTCGCCGTGGACAGCGGTCCCGGCTCGGGCACGCTAGTCGCGCTGCGGCGAGGACGGTTCCGGATCGGGCGCGGCGGCACCGAGATCGTGATCCCTGATGCCGCGCTCTCCCGGGAGCACGCACGCCTGGACGTCGCGGACTCGGACGTCACGATCATGGATCTCGGCAGTGCGAACGGCACCAGCGTCGATGGCCGGAGCGTGCGCACGGCCCCGGTGACCACGGCGTCCTCGATCCGCTGCGGCGACTCCACTATCTCGCTCCGGCTCGGGCCGACCGGCGTGCCCCGAGCTGCCCCGGACCCCGTGACGTTGCTGGCAGGCTCCAGCGTTGCCGCGCCGCTGGTTGTCCGCGGCACCGCCGCGCCAGGCCACCGGGCCGCCATGGCGCTCGCCGCGTTGCTGCCGCTCCTGGTTGGCGTCGGCCTGGCATTTTTCACCGGCATGTGGATGTTCCTGGCCTTCAGCGCCGTCTCTGGCGTGTCCGTCCTGGTCCCGTTCCTTTCGGGCCGCCGCCAGCGCCGCGAGTTCCGGGCCGCTGTGGCGGAGGCCGCCCTGGAGGACAGCGAACGACGCCGGCACGCCGCACCTTCCGCGGCCGACCTGACCATTGGTTGCGCGGCTGCGGCGCCCCCGGCAGCCCGTGCACCTGGCGTGGAGCCGCCGGAAATCTGCCTGCGGCTCGGTCTAGCGGAGCAGAGCGCGAATATCCGGCCCGAACCACCCGACGCCGGCTTCCGGCCACCGTCGCTCGGCCAGGTGCCCCTGACCTTGGACCCGGTCCCGGCGGTGGTGACCGTCCACGGCTCCGCGCCCGCGACGGCCGGACTGGTGCGCTCGTTCATCCTGCAACTGGCCGCCTATCCCCTGGCGGGCAGCACCCGATTGCTGCTGCATGGCCCTGCGGACACCGTGCCGTTGCCGGCGCGCTTCCTGCCCGGCGTCACACTGTCCGCAAATGACGCCACCACCGCGGCCGTGCTGGCCGCCGGTCCAGGCAGTCCCGGCAGTCCCGACGAGCCGGGCGGTCCCGGCGGTCCCGGCGCTCCTCCGGGTCCAGGCGAGGGATTCGACCGCGGCGTCCTCATTCTTTGGGACACTCCGGCGCAGTCGGGGGCCGCGCCCGGTCCTGGCGCTGCTGGCGCCGGCCCGGCATTCAGGGCAATGGCGGCGGCGCACGGATGGAGGGTGATCGAGTGCTCGCCGGAGCCTGGTCCCGGCGTACACCCCGGCATTGTCCTCGGCCGGCGCGGCACCCTGATCAGGACTGGTTCCCCGCCCGTGGACTTCGTGCCGGATCTGGTCCCGTCCGAAGTCTTTGACCGCTTTTGTCGCGGGTTCACTGCCGCACGGCGTACGCCTGCGACTCCCCCGCCGGCCATCCCGCAGGATTGCAGCCTGACCGACATCCTTCCCCTCGCGGCACAGGATATCTCCCGGCGCTGGTCCCGGAGCGGCGCGGAGGCCGGGCTTGGAACGCCCGTGGGCGCGGCGGTGCGGGGTGCCGTGCAGATCGACCTGAAGGCTGACGGTCCGCACTTCCTGGTCGGGGGGACCACGGGTTCCGGAAAGTCGGAGTTCCTGCGGACACTTGCCGCCGGCCTCGCGGCCAGCCATCCACCGGACCGGGTCAACTTGCTCTTCATAGATTTCAAGGGCGGCTCCGGCCTGGGCCCGCTCACCGGCCTCCCACACTGCGTCGGCATGCTGACCGATCTGGGCGCTGCGCAGGTGGAGCGCACACTGGTTTCCCTGCGGGCCGAGGTTCGAAGGAGGGAGGAACTGCTGGCCCGGGACAATGCCCCGGATCTCGCGGCCTACGAGGCATCACCGGCTGCCGGACCGCGCGTCCCCTCTCTGGTTATTATCGTTGACGAGTTCAGGATCCTGGTGGACGAAGCTCCCGGCGCCCTCGGCGAACTCATGAGGATCGCCGCCATCGGCCGGTCACTGGGGATCCACCTCATCATGGCCACCCAGCGCCCGCAGGGAGCCCTGAACGCCGACATCAGAGCCAATGTCACCACCCGCATCGCGCTCCGGGTCCAGTCCGGCCCCGAATCCTTCGACGTTATGGACTCCGGGCTCGCGGCCGCGATTCCCATCGCACGCCCCGGGCGGGCGTTCCTGATCCGCGGTGCACAAGCTCCGGAGGAATTCCAGACCGCCACCCTGACGCCCCGGGCCGACCCGCGGACACATGGGACGGTCACGGTTCGCACGGCCACAGACGAGCTGACCCGGCCACCGGCAGCCGCCGGCTTCCAGGCCGACGCCTCCGCCGGACGCGAAGCAGACGACGGCTCCGCCGGCTTCCAGGCCGACGGCTCCGCCGGACGCGAAGCAGACGACGGCGCGGCCCTGGCACCCGTTCCGGCCCCGGGGCCGGCAATGGTTCCGGCCCCGGCACTGACGCCGGCATTGACTCCGGCGCAGGGGGCGGCGGCGCTCATCGACGCCGCTGCGGCTGTGTGGCAGGGTCTCGGCACACGAAGGCCCCGCCGGCCGGTGGCAGATCCGCTGCCGGCCCTGCTGCCGCACCCAGGTTTCGGGCGCGCCGGGCGGGACATGGTCCGGCTGGGGCGGGTGGACCTGCCGGAACTGCAACGCGTCACGGAGTTGGGCTGGAGTCCCTCCGGGCATGGGCATCTGGGCCTTGTCGGCTCTGAAACCGGCGCCGCCGACCGGGTATTGGCCCTCGCAGTTGATCAGCTTCTGGCCGGCAGTGTGGAGTCGCACCTGTACATCCTCGATGCCGCCGGCGCCTTCAGCGGCGCCGCAGCGGAAACCCGGGTCGGCGCAGTAGCCGGCCTGCACGAAGTGCGCCGCGCTGCCAGGGTCCTGCGGCGGGTCGCCGAGGAAGCCACATCACGGCTGGGTGCGCCTGCGGGCGGGCCCAGGCCCGGGCTGGTCCTGGTGGTCAGCGGCTGGGGCGCCTGGGTTTCGGCATTCCGGTCCGGGCCGCTGGCCTGGGCCGAAGACCTCGTTCATGACATCGTGCGGGACGGTTCCCGGGCAGGGGTTACCGTCCTCGTCTCGGGCGGGCGTGAACTCGTGACCGCGAGGTTCTTCGCTGGCCTGCCCAACCGGATTTTCTTCCCTTTAGGGTCTACCGACGAAGGCCGCCTCGCCTGGCCGCGGCTTCCGGCGCTGGAGCCGGTCCCCGGCCGCGTAGCCGTGTTCGGCGCCTTTGTCCCCACGCCTCTGGCGGCCGGGCATGCGGCCCAGCTGTTCGAACCAGCAGCCGCGGGCGGGCGGCGTCCCGCGAGTGGGGCCGTTTCGACGAGGCCCTTCCGGGTGGACGCGCTGCCCGGTTCGGTGACCGTGGACGAGGTGCTGGCCCGGTGCGGCTCCGGTCCAGGTCAGAGGATTCCGGCGCCTGCTGCCGCGCCCGGCGCCATCCCCGGCCCGGCGGATGTCCCGGTCCCCGCGGTTGTTTTGGTCCTCGGTGTCGGCGGTGACGAACTGCGGCCGCAGGGAATTCAGTTGCCCTCCGGCAGCGTTCTCGCCGTCCTCGGCGGCCCCGGCTCGGGCAAGAGCACGCTGCTGGCCGCGCTGCCGGGGATGAACCCTGCTTGCGTCTGGCTCGCGCCGCCGCCGCCGGGAACCGCTTCCGGCCAGTACTGGTCCGGGCTCCACGCCAGCGCGCTCGCGGGCACCTTGGACCGGACAGCGATTGCGCTCGCAGACGACGCCGATCTGCTCTCACCCGAGGCCAACAGGGCTTTGGCGTCCCTGAACAGCCTGGGCTGGAGGGTGATCCTCACCGCGGGATTTGGCCCGGGCTTTGGGCAGCGGGTGGATCTCGCTGCCATCGCGCGCGGCCAGGGGCGGGCGGTCCTGATACGTCCGCGGGGGCTCATGGACAGTGAGCCGTTCGGGATCCGGTTCGAACCGGAGCCCAGTCCTCCGCCGGGACGCGCCGTCGTCATCTCCGACGGCCGCGCGACGCCGGTCCAGCTGGCTGCGCTCTGCCCTGCCGGCCGGCCGGACCTCCTGCGCCCCTCCGGCGGGCCGGACCACCTCTTCCCCGGGCGGCACGCCGCACGGGACGGACCTCTACAGGGCGGGAGGGGCTCCGGCTGCCCGTGAGGCGAACGCTATGACCCGCTTGTCGAACAGAAGCACGATCGCCGTCACAGCGGGGATCAGCATGGCCAGTCCGGCCAACGGATAGCCGCCGGTCAGGGTGGGGAAGCCAATGGTCAGCACGAAGATTTGGGCCACCAGGGCACCGGCCCGCGGCCAGCGGAACCCCCGCAGCAGAAAGCGTGCGACGGCAAAGAGCCACACGGAGAAGGCCAGCAGCAGGCAGAGCGTAAAGACGGCACCCCAAAAAGAGAGCACCGGCGCCCCGGTCAGAAGCTGGGTCCCGTACCAGACGGCCGCCACGAGCAGCGCAGTGGCTTCCAGTGCCACGACTACGGCGATGACAACAATTCCCCGAGGCCGCACAGGGCCTCCGGCTGGGGCTTCGCCCGGGTTCGCCTGCGAATTTGCGTCGGGAGGGCCGCCGGCATTTTCACGGAGACTGTCACCGGCGTTTTCGCGGGGATTCTCACCGGGGTTTTCGCCGGCATTTTCACGGGGATCTTCAGGGTTCACAGGGGGCCTTGACACACTGGCACACTACCGGACATAGTCGTCTAGATGTGAGGAAGCCGCCACTGAATGTGATGCATCGCTCACGGTCTCGAGGCATCTTGACCTCTATTACCCCTTGTTTACACAGCGTTAACATGACACGCTTAATCCAGATGACCGAGGGGGCCCCAATGGGCCCTTTTCTTATGAAGCCTCTAGTGAATAATTTCACAAAGGCATTTAACGAGTTCCCAGGAATGGAGTGACTGATCAGCATGGATTGGCGTAACCGCGCAGCCTGCCTTGACAAGGACCCGGAGCTGTTCTTCCCTGTAGGAAACACCGGACCTGCCCTCCTGCAGATCGAGGAAGCGAAAAGTGTTTGCCGGCGCTGCCCGGTCGTGGACACCTGCCTGCAGTGGGCATTGGAGTCCGGCCAGGATGCCGGAGTGTGGGGCGGCATGAGCGAGGACGAGCGCCGCGCCCTCAAGCGCCGCGCAGCACGGGCACGGCGCGCTTCCTGATTCTGCTGCCCAAGCACCGGCAGCTACAGTGCCGGCAGCGATGGCACGACCCTGCAGCAATGGCCGCGGACCCACAGTCCGCGGCCATTGCCCGTTTAAGCCGGTGCGCCCGGCATCAGTGCGGCGTCAGGCTGTCAGCGCGGCGTCAGGCTCAGGACAATCTGGACTGCGGTTCCCCCGCCGTCCCGTCCCTGCCAGTGGATGGTGCCACCGAGTTCACTCATGACCAGCGTGCGGACAATCTGCAGCCCCAGGCCCTCGACATACGGCGTGTCCGGCAGCCCTACGCCGTCGTCCTCCACCGTCACGGTGAGAAGTTCATCCCCGTCCTCGCTCTCCGACCGGTCGGCGACGAGCCAGACAGTACCGGTGCGCCCCTCCAGCCCGTGCTCGACGGCGTTCGTGACCAGCTCGTTGATGACCAGGGCCAACGGGGTGGCGAAGTCGCTCGGCAGTTCGCCGAAGAGGCCGGAACGCTGTGTCTTGACCTGCTGCGAGGGCGAGGCGACCTCGGCAGAGAGCCGGAACTGGCGGCCGATGAGTTCGTCAAAATCAACGCTCTGGGTCAGGCCCTGCGAGAGCGTCTCATGCACGAGGGCAATGGTCGCCACCCGCCGCATGGCTTGCTCGAGCCCCTGTTTGGCCTCGTCGCTGACCATGCGCCGCGACTGCATCCGCAACAGTGCGGCGACGGTCTGCAGGTTGTTCTTCACCCGGTGATGGATTTCGCGGATCGTGGCGTCCTTGGTGACCAGCTCCATCTCCCGGCGGCGCAGCTCCGAGACGTCCCGGCACAGTACCAAGGCGCCGAACCGCTGCTGCTCGTCGCGCAGCGGGATGGCGCGCAGCGAAAGACTCACGCCGCGTGACTCGATTTCACTGCGCCACGGCATCCGGCCCGTGACGACGAGCGGCAGTGTTTCATCGACCATGCGCCGGTCCCGCAGAAGCCCGGCCGTGACCTCGGCGAGGGACCGGCCCTCAAGGGACTCGCCGTCGCCGAGGCGGCGGAACGCGGAGACCCCGTTGGGGCTGGCATACTGCACGATCCCCTCGGCGTCGAGCCTGATCAAACCGTCACCCACACGGGGCGCGCCGCGGCGCGAGCCTGTGGGCGACGCGAAGTCCGGCCACAGGCCCAGGGTCCCCATGCGCAGCAGATCGTAGGCGCACTGCCGGTAGGTGAGCTCGAGCCGGGAGGGCATCCGCGAACTCGACAGGTCCATGTGGGAGGTCACGATCGCCAGGGTGCGGCCGTTGCGGACCATCGGGACCGCCTCGACCCGCAGGGCCATGTCGCTGCTCCAGTTGGTCTCGTTGGAGCGCTCGATCGCGCGGCTCTCCCACGCCTTGTCGACCAGCGGCTGCAGGTCCGACCGAATCCCCTCCCCCACGAAGTCGGCGTGGAACACCGTGTGCGTGGTGGAGGGGCGGACGTGGGCCAGGGCCACATAGCCGAACTCCGGGTGCGGAAACCACAGGGCTAGGTCGGCGAACGCGAGGTCGGCGACCATCTGCCAGTCGCCGACCAGGAGATGCAGCCATTCGGCATCCCCCGGGCCAAAATCAGCATGTTCCCTGATTGGGTCCGTAAAGATTGCCACAGCACCTCCATTTGCGACGCCAGGGACGGCAGCCCCTTAGCGTCGGACGATTGACCTCAAGAGCCTCAATGCTACCGACAGTGAGGCCATGTCATCGGCCTCGAGCGCATTGACCTCGTCAAACATTGACTTCGCCCGGCCCAGCTGCTCCGCGTTCTGGCCTTCCCAGACCGCAAGACGCTCCTCCGCGGGAGTCCCGGCCGGGGTGCACTCCAGCACCGCCGTCGTCATGTCCGAGACGGTGGAGTAGAGGTCATCGCGCAGGGCTGCGCGGGCCAGGGCCTGCCAGCGGTCCTCCCTCGGCAGCTTGGTGATGCGTTCGAGCAGGGAATCCGCATGGAAGCGGTTGAAGACCGTGTAGTACACGTGGGCAATATCGGCCACGGATTCCTTGCTGCCGTGGACGATCTTGGCGATGTCCAGGAGCACGAAGCTCTCGAACAGTTCCGCCCAGCGGTGTGCCAGGTCCTCCGGCAGGTCCCAGCTGCGCGCCTTCTCCAGCCATTCGGCCACCCGGGCGCGGTCGTCGCCCCGGAGGTAGTCGAGCAGCCGGGCGCGCATGGGATCCATCAGCGGCTTGAATTCGGCCACGATCTCCGCGATCGGACGGGACGCCGAGCCCTGGCCGAGGAGCCACCGGACGGCGCGGTCCAGCAGCCGCCGGATGTCCAGGTGGACGGTGCTCCAGTGTTCGGTCGGGAACGACGCCGGCAGTTCGTTGAGTTCCTTGACCATGATGTCGAGCTCGTAGACCTCGCGCAGGGCCACAAACGCCTTGGCGACGGCGGCCTCCGTGGCCGAGGTCTCCTCGATGGCACGGAACGCGAAGGTGATGCCGCCGAGGTTGATCATGTCGTTGGCAACCACGGTCGCGATGATCTCGCGGCGCAGCGGGTGGGTGTCCAGTTCGGCGTCGAACCTCTCCCGCAGCTGCTCCGGGAAGTAGGCGCGCAGCGTCATGCGGAACCACGGGTCATCGGCGAGGTCGCTGTCGCGCAAGGCGGTGGCAAGTTCGATCTTGGCGTAGGCGGCCAGGACCGACAGCTCCGGGGAGGTCAGCCCCTGGCCCTGTTCCAGGCGCTCGCGCAGCGTCTCCGTGGTGGGCAGGGCCTCGAGGTCCCGCTTGAGGTCCGCCGACTTTTCCAGCCAGTCCATGAGCCGTTCGTAGCTCGGGCTCCATTCGGAGACCCGCATCCGGTCGTTGAGGAGCAGGATGTTCTGGTCGATGTTGTCCTCGAGCACGAGCCGGCCGACCTCGTCGGTCATCGAGGCCAGGAAGTCCGCACGCTCGGCGGGCTCAAGCTTGCCTGCCGCCACCATCCGGTCCACGAAGATCTTGATGTTGACCTCGTGGTCCGAGCAGTCGACGCCGGCCGAGTTGTCGATCGCGTCCGTGTTGAGGATGACGCCCTGCAGCGCGGCCTCGATGCGTCCGCGCTGGGTCATCCCCAGGTTTCCGCCTTCCCCGACCACCTTGACCCGCAGTTCGCGGCCGTCAACGCGGATGGCGTCATTGGCTTTGTCGCCGACCTCGGCATTCGTTTCGGTGCTGGCCTTGACATAGGTGCCGATGCCGCCGTTGTAGAGCAGGTCGGCCGGGGCGAGCAGGATGGCGCGCAGGAGCTCCGGCGGGCTCAGTTCCGTGGTGCCCTCCGGGAGGCCGAGGGCGGTACGGACCTGTGCGGACACGGGGATCGACTTGGCCTGCCGGGCAAAGACGCCGCCGCCTTCGCTGATGAGCGACTTGTCGTAGTCATCCCAGGAGGACCGGGGCAGTTCGAAGAGCCGCTGGCGCTCCGCGTAGGACGTTGCCTCGTTAGGGGTGGGGTCCAGGAAGATGTGCCGGTGGTCGAAGGCAGCCAGCAGGCGGATGTGCTTGGAGAGCAGCATGCCGTTGCCGAACACGTCGCCGGACATGTCGCCGACGCCTACCACGGTGAACGGCTCGGCCTGGGTGTCGAGGTCCAGTTCGCTGAAGTGGCGCTTGACCGACTCCCACGCGCCGCGGGCGGTGATGCCCATGGCCTTGTGGTCATAGCCGACGGAGCCGCCGGAGGCGAAGGCGTCGCCGAGCCAGAAGCTGTATTCGCCGGCCAGTCCGTTGGCGATGTCGGAGAAGGACGCAGTACCCTTGTCGGCCGCGACCACAAGGTAGGAATCGTCGTCGTCATGACGCACGACGTCGGCCGGGGGCTGGACGGTTTCGCCCTCGGGCGTCACGATCAGGTTGTCCGTGATGTCCAGGAGTCCGCGGATGAACGTTTTGTAGCTCTCAACACCTTCGGCCATCCAGGCGCTGCGGTCTGCTGCGGGGTCCGGGAGCTGCTTGGCGTAGAAGCCGCCCTTGGCGCCTGTCGGAACAATGACGGCGTTCTTGACGGTCTGCGCCTTCACCAGGCCCAGGATCTCGGTGCGGAAGTCCTCGCGCCGGTCCGACCAGCGCAGGCCGCCGCGGGCCACCTTGCCGAAGCGCAGGTGCACGCCCTCGACCCGGGGCGAGTAGACCCAGATCTCGAACATCGGCCGCGGGAACGGCAGGCCCTCGATCAGGGACGGATCCAGTTTGAAGCTCAGGTGGGGCTTGTTCTGGAAGTAGTTCGTGCGGAGTGTGGCCTGGATCAGGTTCTTGAACGTGCGCAGCAGGCGGTCGGCGTCGAGGGTCGCGACCTGCTCGATCGCTGCATCCAGTCCGGCGAGGACCTCTACCTCCCTGAGCACGCGGTCGGAGTCGCTGAGCGCCGGGTCGAACCGTGCTGTGAACAGGTCGCTGAGTCCCCGGGTGACATCCGGGTTCGCCAGCAGGGTGTCAGCCAGGAATCCGAAGGAGTTGGTGTTGCCCATTTGGCGCATGTACTTGGCGTAAGCGCGCAGCACGACAACCTGGCGCCAGTGCATACGCTCCCGCAGCACCAGCCGGTCGAAGCTGTCGGATTCCACGGCGCCGGTCACGGCCGCGCCGAAGAACTCGCCCAGCAGCTGGCCCGTTGCTTGGGGATCCACGCCGGCGGGGTACTTGAGGCCGAGGTCGTAGAGGAAGAAGTCCCGGTGATCCGCGGTCTCGATCTCGAACGGGCGTTCGTCCAGGACCTCGAGGCCGAGGTTGTGGAAGTACGGCAGGATCTGGCTCAGGCTCTTCGGCTCCAGCATGTAGAGCTTGACCCGGGCGTCCTCTTCCAGTGTGGCTCCGGCGCCGTCGGGGAGGTACACGTGAACGCCGGGGTGCTCCTTGACGGCTTCGCCGGCCCGTTCGGCCGCGGCACCGTACTTTTCGAAGCGGTCGATGTCCTGCAGCGCGTCTTCGATCTCGTAGTCCACCCGGTATCCGGCCGGGAACGCCTCGGCCCAGATGGCTGCCAGTTCCTTGGCGCCGTCCTCCTTGGTGCCGCCGTCGCCGCGGGCGCGCAGAACTTCGGAAATGCCTTCGCCCCAGGAACGGGCGGCCCGGACCAGGCGCTTCTCCAGTTCGTCGCTGTTGACGTTGCTGACGTCGGCGTCCTTGGGCAGCCGGATCCGGAAGAAGAGGCGGGCCAGAGCGGACTCTGTCATGCGCGCCTCGTAGTCGATGGAGACGGCGTTGAAGGTCTCCCGCAGTTCCTGCTCAATGCGCAGGCGGACATTGGTAGTGTAGCGGTCGCGGGGCAGGTAGACGACGGCGGACATGAAGCGGCCGTAGATGTCCGGGCGGAGGAAGAGCCGGGTCCGGCGGCGTTCCTGCAGCCGCTGGATGCCGGTGGCGATGGCGGCGAGGTCCGGGATTTCGATCTGGAAGAGCTCATCGCGCGGATAGGTTTCAAGGATGCCCAGCAGGTCCTTGCCCGAGTGCGAGTCCGGCGGGAAGCCGGCGTCGCTGAGAACAGCAGCCACTTTCTCCCGGACGACGGGGATATCGCGGACGGAACCGGCGTAGGCGGTCGTGGCGAACAGGCCGATGAAGCGGCGTTCCCCGTTGACGTTGCCGGCGGCGTCGAAGCTTTTGACGCCGATGTAGTCCAGGTACGCCGGGCGGTGCACGGTGGAGCGGGAGTTCGCCTTGGTGATCACGAGCGCGCGCTTCTCGCGGGCCTTCTTCCGGCCGGCCTCGGTGAGGTGCTGGACCTGGCGGGTGTCCGCGCCGGCGCGGAGCAGGCCGAGGCCGCTTTCCTCGCGCAGTTCCAGGACATCCTCGCCGGATTCGTTCACGAGGTCGTATTCGCGGTAGCCGAGGAAGGTGAAGTTCCCGTCATCGAGCCAGCGGAGCAGGTCCTGGGCCTGGCGCAGCTCGGCAATCTGCGCGCGGTTGGCCACCCGGTCCAGATCCGCGGAAATCTCAAGGGCTTTCGTGCGCATCTTGGGCCAGTCTTCGACGGCGGCGCGGACGTCGCCCAGCACGCGGGAGATTCCCTTGACCAGCTCCGCGCGCTTCTCCTCGTCGACGAGGTCGATCTCGACGGCGATCCAGGATTCCATGTGCGAGGCGTTGTCGCCCTCGGCGATCAGGTGCGACAAGTTTGGCATGGCCGCCGTGTCACCGCTGGAAATGCCAAGGTGGGAGGGGACGCGGGCCACCTTGACGAGGTTTCCGGTCTCCCGGTTGCGGGTCACCACGAAAAGCGGGTGCAGCACGAGGTGGATGGGCGCGTTCTGGCGGACCAGCTCGGCGTTGACGGAGTCCACGAGGAAGGGCATATCGTCGGTGACGATGTACAGGACGCTGCAGTCTGCCTCGTCACGAAGGTCGATGTTCGCGATGCCTGGCTTCCTCGCCGCCGCGATCTGGCGGTGGGTTTCGGTCCTTGCCGTCAGGACTTCCTGGGGATAGGCCCGGAAATCCTCCTCCGCGAGGTGCTCGTAGTAATCCCCGAGGTAGCTTTCGCTGCTACCGATCGAAACGGGCTGATCCTCCACGCTGGACCCAGACGACATCGAAACGCCTCCATAAAAGAAGTTCACAGCCGCCTCTTTGCGGCCCTTACGTTGACACTAACCCTTTGCCCGGCGTCGTGCTGTGGAATAAAAGACAAAGGATTTCTTATTTCGCTGGGCAGGTGCACAAACCAAAATGGCGATCGCGTGCCTCAACTCGGATTCAGGGGCGCATTCAAGCAAAAGTGCCCCGGCCAGGAGGGCGGCGTCGCTCGCCGCGGGGTCGGAGGGCAGGAACGCAGTCAATGGCGCCGAGGGGCCGTACCGCTCCCAGGCGGCCCGCAGCTGGCGTTCGGGCGAGCGTCCAACGGCGGAGGTCCTGACTTTATTCAGGACCACTTGCGGCGCCGCCTGCGGGACGGCCGTCCGGAGCTCGGAAAGGCCGCGGACGAGCCTCGGCACCCCGATGGAGTCCGCCGCCCCGACGGCAAAGACCGTGTCGGCCAGCTCCAGGCTTCGCAGGGTCGCGGCGTTGCGGCGTGGCGCGCCACTGTCAAAGCCGAGCTCGTCATCGGCTTCGAGGCAGAAGCCGGTGTCCACCACAGTCACATCCGCAATCTCCCGGGCCCGTTCCAGCACCAGCGTGAGGGCGGCGGCGCGCAGTTCCGTCCAGCGGTCTGCCCGCGTAATCCCGGTGAGCACCCGCAGCGAGCCGGCCCTGGTCGGCACGGTCGTGGCGATCCTGAGCAGGGCATCGGCGTCAAGCAGGCCCTGGTCTGCCAGCCGGCAGGCCTGGGCCAGCCCGGCGGCCTCGTCAAGCAGACCCAGGAGGGCGGCCACGCTGGCACCGTAGCTGTCGGCGTCGACCAGCAGCACGGAATGCCCTTCCGCGGCCAGCTCCCCCGCTATGTTGGCGGCCACCAGGGTCCGGCCCGGCGCGCCGGCCGGACCCCAGACCGCAATGATCCGGCCCTTCGCGCCTGGGCTTGCGGTGACGGTCTGCGCCCCGGAAGACCGCGGCACCTGCCCTGCGGCGGCGACGGACGCCGCGCCGTCACCCGCGGCCGGCCCGGGCCCCTCTCCGGTGCCACTGAGCTGCGCCACCGCTGCGGAAATTCTCGCCGCCAGGGCCGCGGCGTCAACGGCCCGGGCTTCCGCTGCCACGCCAATTGTCCGCAGGCGGACAATTTCCTCCGGATTGTCGGTCAAGGCGATGACGACGACCCCGACGGCGGACAGCCGGTCCACCAGCGAGGCCGTCAGCTCTTCGCTGCCGGCCGCTACGACGGCGGCGCGGGCCAACCCGCTCTGGCAGGCGGCCAGCAGTTCCGCCAGCTCGCTGCACCGCCGGACAACGGACACAGGCCCGTGCAGCCGCTCCAGTCCGCCGACCAGGTCATCATGGGAGTCCCCCACAGTCACCACGGGAATGCTCATCGCGAGGTACCGCCCGGATTCCACACGACCGCGATCTTTGCTTTGTTGGCCTGGGCCCCAAGCAACTTGGGCATCTGGGCGTCGGGGACGAGCACCATGACCACCGTGGAACGTGAGGAGCCCAGGGCTGCGCTTCCCGGGGTGATCTGGGCAATTTCGGCGCCGGAGAGGAGCAGGGAGGGCTCGCTGAAGCCGTTGCGGGTATCCGGCAACGCCACCCAGACATCCACGCGCGAGCCCGCCACGGCCTGGGCGGGAAGGGTCTCCTCGACGGTGACAGCCACGGGCTTGCGGTCCAGGCCGTCGAGCTGCCCGACACTCTCACGCGGCAGCAGCTGGTCCTTGCCGATCCGCTGCACGGCCACGAGCCCGGCATCCAGGCCGGTCTCCGGGGTCAGGTAGTGCTGTTCCACCTCGCCGAGCCGTACCTTGACCCGGTGCAGCTTGTCGGTTGTCAGCGTCTCGCCGACGGCGATCGGCTCCCGCGCTGCGTACACTTCCGTGGTCTGGTCCGCGGCGCCGACCAGCGAGACCACGCCCGCCACGGATGCCAGGACCAGCAGGATTCCGACGAGGAGCCGGGGGTCTTTCCAGGACGGCCTTTTCAAACGGGCCCCTTCGGCTGCCGCGCTTCCACTCATGCGTCCGCTCCCCCCTGTCGTCGCCGTCCATTCCCGGGATGCCGGGCACCCCTATTGTTGCGCCCGGGCCGCCCGCGTGGAAGATCCGGAGCCAAACGGGTGCAAACTGTGGACAACGGCACCAGTAGGCCTCAACGGTGGCAAAATGGATTCATGCCCCGATTCCTGACTCTCGCTGACGTTGCCGAGCAGCTCCAGATCAACTCTCCGGCCGCCTACGCGCTCGTTCGCAGCGGCGAGCTGAAGGCAATCCAGGTGGGCGGACGCGGCCAGTGGCGCGTCGAGGAGAAGATGCTCGAGCAGTACATCCAGGAGCGCTATGCGGAGGCCAGCCGCATGATCGAAGAGGCCAAGGCGAAGTCCGCCGGAAGCTGAGCCTGGCGGGCTGACTAGCCGCCCGCGGCACCTACGGACCTGATGCCCGTGAGGGCGCTGAAGGGGATGGCAATCACCTGCCGGGCGTTCGCCGGAGGCTGTTCCCCGCCGTCCCGTGTCACGGCCAGGTCCAGGAAGTCCCTGCCGACCGTGTCGATGATGCCGTGGAGCCCGGAATCCGCCCTCCCGTGACCGGCGAAGATAGTCACCCGTGCACGGTTCCTGGCGAGTCCCCGGAGGGCGCTGCCCAAACCTAGCCGCCGGCGGACGGTTGACGGTTCGGAGACCGCCACCCGCGAAAGACCCCCATAGTGCGCGGCCGCTGCGTAGGGAATGAGTACCTGGTGTTGGGGCTCGTCAAGGACCAGGGCTTCGCTGCCCGCGTGGCTCAGCACTCCCTCGAACGCCCGCCCCGAGGACAGATGCACGCGGATACCGAGGCCGAGGGACCCTCGGAGCCGGTCCGCGAGCTGCACTCCCGCAGAGTCCACGAGTGCACGCTCGGCTATTTCAGCCTCTAATTCCAGCCGCTGGCGCGCGGCCAGCTGTGCCTCCATGTCCTCAAACAAGGCGTCCCACCGCATGGCGCCAGCGTAGGCCGGCCTCCCGCACTGGTCAATCCGCTGGCCTCCCCTATCCACAGGCAAGGACGGCATCTAGACAAACGAAGCACAACAGGATCAGACTTCATTAAACAGCATTTAAAGTATTCAAATGGCATCAAACATTATCAAACTGTACGCAGTTCGACTGGAGGAACAGCCATGCACCGGAGAGCGACGCCGCACCCAGGAGCCCGGCCCCTGCCCGTCCCGCCGCCCGGGCAAACAGTCCGGGCCGACGCCGCCATGGCCGCCGCCATCCTGCTGCTCGGGATCTTCCTCGCGGCCACGGGAAGTTTCCTGATTCAGCGCTGGCAGTCCGGCTCGGCACGCCGGCAGTCGCTGTCCTTCGAGGACCAGCTCGGGATCGTGGCCAATACGACCGGGCTGATTGTCATCACCTGGTGGGTGATGTCGCTCGCCTTCGCCGTCGCAGCGGCACTGCTGGACCGCCTCGGCAGGACCCGCGCGGCGGCCGCCACGGGACGGTTCAGCCCGGCGTTCATGCGGCGGCTCGTGCTCGCCGCCGTAGGACTGCAGCTGCTGACGGCGCCGCTGGCCAGCGCGGCCACTGGCGGGCCCGGCCCGGACAGACCCGGCCCGGCAGCAGTATCGGCTTCGTGGACCCCGTCACCCGTGCAGGCCTTGGCACCGGACCCACAACGGCCGGGAGCCGGTCCAGCGCTGGATCCGCGGTGGAAGCCGCTGAGCCCGGTCGTGGATGCCGGACCGCTGGCTGCCCGCCATGTGCGCGCACAAGACATCCCCGGCGCCCGCAGGGAGGTCACGGTCCGGTCCGGCGATTCGCTGTGGAGCATCGCCGCGGCGGCGCTGGGGCCGTTGGCTTCCGACGCCGACATCGCCAGAGAGTGGCCCCGGCTCTATGCGGGCAACCGCGACGCTATCGGTGCCGACCCGCACTTCCTGCGGCCCGGACAGGTCCTGGTCCTCCCGCCGCCGAACTAGGGGGCCGCCTCACCACGGGCCGGGCAACTCCAGCCCCGGCCCCACCGCAGACCACAGGAGAAGCCGGTCGGAAGATTCGCCCGGCACCAGCCACCCGCATCCGCCACCCTCACCGACCTTCAGTCACCCGCACCAGCTATCAGCAAAGGAACCGTCATGAACGCAGTCACCGGGATCCGCTCAGCAGCGGCGACCCCCGTCCCGCACGCCCCGGCCCTCCGGGTTGTGTCCGGCACGGCAAATCCACCGGCCAACCACCCGACTGCGGCCCGGCCGCCGCTGCGCGTTGTCGACGAGGCCCGCGAGATCTGTGCGATTTCCCGGAGCACCGTGCAGGCGGCGATCGAAGTGCTGGCCGGGACGCGGCCCGCACAGCAGCTCTCCCGGCGGTTGGACCCGCGCTGCCTGGCGGCCCTGCAGCACCGCGCCGCATTGACCCGGCGGGTTGCCTCCGGCACTTCGCCGACGGCGGGCAGGTTGCACCGCAACCCGTCCGTCAGGTCCGTCCGGGCCTGCCGCGTGTCGGATGACGTCTACGAGGCCAGCGCGGTGGTGGTCGAGGAATCACGGGTTCGCGCGGTCGCGCTGAGGCTGGAGCGCGGCACGGCGGCCTGGCGCGTCACCGTGCTGGAGATCGGCTGAACGGCGCGGCCGCCGGAGGCAGAAAACACGCAGAGAGCCGGCCGAAGACAGGCAGAGAGTCCGCAGAAGCCAGTAGCCGGCCGAAGGCAGCGACGGGCACGAACCTGCGGAACCTGGCCCGGTCTGCAAGGGAAGGCCCGGCCGGTAAGGGAAAGGAGGCGCAAACAAGGGAGGACCGGAGCCAATGCTCCGGTCCTCCCGTCTCGGCGTCGTGCCTAGCGCCGCTTCTTCTTCGCAGCGCGGCGGCCGATGTCCTGTGCCGCGGCCTTGGCCGGGTTTCCCGAACGCCCGGAGGCCTTCGCCTCGACCCGGGTCTGGGCGGCACCGTCCTCGCCAGGGGCGGTGTACTGCAGCTGCGCGGGTTTCTCCGGGGCTTCGAGCCCGGCAGCATGGATCTGCGGCTCGTGGTGTTCGGTGTGCTGGCCCTCGGCGTCCGCCACCACAACATCCTCGGCCGGCGTCACTTCGACGTCGAGGTTGAACAGGAAGCCCACGCTCTCCTCGCGGATGGCCTCCATCATGGCCTGGAACATGATGAAGCCCTCGCGCTGGTACTCCACCAGGGGGTCACGCTGGGCCATGGCGCGCAGCCCGATGCCCTCCTTGAGGTAGTCCATCTCGTAGAGGTGTTCCTGCCACTTGCGCCCGATGACGGACAGGACCACCCGGCGCTCGAGTTCGCGCATGCTCTCGGAGCCAATCGCCTGTTCCCTGGCCTGGTAGACCAGACGGGCGTCGGAAAGAATCTCTTCCCGGAGGAACTCGGCCGTGATCCGGGACTTGCCGCCGGCCTCGTCAATGACGTCGCGCGGGGTGAAGCTCACCGGGTACAGGGTCTTGAGGTTGGACCACAGGAGGTTGAAGTCCCAGTCATCGCCGGTGCCCTCGGCTGTGGCTTCGTCGATGAAGGCGTTGATGGTGTCTTCCAGGAAGTACTGGACCTTCTCGTGGAGGTCATCGCCCTCGAGGATGCGGCGCCGGTCACCGTAGATCGCCTCGCGCTGGCGGTTCAGGACGTCGTCGTACTTCAGCACGTTCTTGCGCTGTTCGGCGTTGCGGCCTTCCACCTGGCCCTGGGCCGAGGCGATGGCGCGCGAGACGAGCTTGGATTCGAGTGCGACGTCGTCGGGCACCGAGCTGTTCATCAGCCGTTCGGCTGCGCCGGAGTTGAACAGGCGCATCAGGTCATCGGTCAGGGAGAGGTAGAACCGGGACTCGCCGGGGTCGCCCTGGCGTCCGGAACGGCCGCGGAGCTGGTTGTCGATGCGGCGGGACTCGTGCCGTTCGGTGCCGAGGACGTAGAGTCCGCCCAGGTTCAGGACTTCCTCGTGTTCGTCCTTGACGGCCTGCTTGGCGGCTTCGAAGACCTCGGGCCACGCGGCCTCGTATTCCTCGGAGTTCTCCTCCGGGTCCAGGCCGCGTTTGGCCATCTCGGCGACGGCGGTGAATTCTGCGTTGCCGCCAAGCATGATGTCGGTACCGCGGCCGGCCATGTTGGTCGCGACCGTGACGGCGGCCTTGCGGCCGGCCTGGGCCACGATGGAGGCTTCACGGGCATGGTTCTTGGCGTTCAGGACCTCGTGCCGGACGCCTTCCTTGGCCAGCAGCCGGGAGAGGTATTCGCTCTTCTCGACGCTGGTGGTGCCGACGAGGACCGGCTGGCCGTTTTCGTGGCGTTCGGCGATGTCCTTGACGACTGCGTCGAATTTGACGGTCTCGTTCTTGTAGACGAGGTCGGCCTGGTCGATCCGTGTCATGTCGCGGTTGGTCGGGATGGCAACGACGCCGAGCTTGTAGGTGCTCATGAACTCGGCGGCCTCGGTCTCGGCCGTGCCGGTCATGCCCGCGAGCTTGTCGTACATGCGGAAGTAGTTCTGCAGCGTCACGGTGGCGAGGGTCTGGTTCTCGGCCTTGATCTCGACGCCTTCCTTGGCTTCGATGGCCTGGTGCATGCCTTCGTTGTAGCGGCGGCCGGCGAGAATGCGGCCGGTGTGCTCATCGACGATCAACACCTCGCCGTCGAGGATGACGTAGTCCTTGTCGCGCTTGAACAGCTCCTTGGCCTTGATGGCGTTGTTCAGGAAGCCGATCAGGGGCGTGTTGGCGGACTCGTAAAGGTTGTGGATGCCGAGGTAGTCCTCGACTTTTTCAATGCCGGCCTCGAGGACACCGACGGTGCGCTTCTTCTCATCGACCTCGTAGTCGGTCTCGGCCTGCAGGCGGGTGACCACCTTGGCGAACTCGCTGTACCAGCGGTTGGTGTCCCCCTGGGCCGGACCGGAGATGATGAGCGGGGTGCGGGCCTCGTCGATGAGGATCGAGTCCACTTCGTCGACGATGGCGAAATGGTGGCCGCGCTGGACGAGTTCCGAGCTGTCCCACGCCATGTTGTCGCGCAGGTAGTCGAAGCCGAATTCGTTGTTCGTTCCGTACGTGATGTCCGCAGCGTACTGCTCGCGGCGCAGCGCAGGGTCCTGGTTGGAGAGGATGCAGCCACTGGTGAGGCCGAGGAAGCGGTAGACGCGGCCCATGAGGTCTGACTGGTATTCGGCGAGGTAGTCGTTCACGGTGACGACGTGGACGCCCTTGCCGGTGAGGGCGTTGAGGTAGGCCGGAGCGGTGGCCACCAGGGTCTTGCCTTCACCGGTCTTCATTTCCGCGATGTTGCCCAGGTGCAGGGCGGCGCCGCCCATGAGCTGGACATCGAAGTGGCGCATGCCGAGGGTACGGGACGAGGCCTCGCGCACGGCCGCGAACGCTTCGGGCAGCAGATCGTCGAGCTTCTCGCCGGCCTGGTGGCGTTCGCGCAGCCGGTCGGTTTCTTCCCGGAGCTCGGCGTCCGTGAAGGTCTGGAAGGAGCTCTCCAGGGCATTGATGGAATCGGCATAGTTCCGCAGTTGCCGCAGGGTTTTTTTGTCACCCGTGCGGAGAAGTTTTTCGATAAGTGATGCCACGTGAAGTTGCTCCCAGTCTCAAGCTGCCGAATTCTGGCGTGTTTAGTCTACGGGAGAGACGCAAGGCCGGTGGCGCCTGTTCCCTCACAGCGGATAGTGCGGTTTAGCGGGCAGCCACGGCTTCGGCGAGCGCCGGCGCAAGGTTCCCCGTTGGCGAGACAACTACGTCGTCCAGTCCCAGCCACTCTGCCATGAGCTGCAGTTCCGCGGCGAGTTCGACGGCGGTGTCCTCCGGCGCGCAGGGTTCGGCATGGGCGGCCCTGGCAAGGAGCCGTCCGCCGGCCCGGTCCGCTTTGAGGTCGACCCGTGCGACGATCGCGTCGCGGAGCAGGAACGGCAGCACATAGTAGCCGTACTTCCGCTTCGGCTCGGGCGTGTAGATCTCGATCCGGTAGTGGAACCCGAAGAGCTCCTCGAGCCGCCGGCGTTCGAACACGAGGGAGTCGAAGGGGCTCAGGAGCGCCCGGCCCGTGGCCGAACGCGGCATTTTCGCCTCCACGTGGCGGTAGACGGGCCGGTCCCAGCCGGTGACCGTGACCGGCTGCAGCCGGCCGCTGTCCACGAGGTTCCGGACGGCGACGGCGGCGTCCTTCTGCGGTGTCCGGAAGTAGTCGGCGAAGCATCGCACCGTCCCGATACCGTGGGCCTGGGCCGCGGCGTCGATCAGCCGGTCCATGGCGGCGGCCGCATCCGGTTCGGGTGCCGCCGCTTCCTGGCCCGGTCCGGGGAGCACCCGGGCGGTGAGGGTGTAGCGCCGTTCGAAGGAATCGGTCCGCGAGGATGCGGAGACAAGTCCCTCTTCGAAGAGATGTTCCAGCACCCTTTTGACGGCGTTCCAGTTCCAGCCCCAGTTGTCCCGCTGCTGGTCTTCCACGTGGCCGAGCCGGGCTGTCAGTTCGGCGGCGGTCAGCGGCTTCCCGCCGGCCAGGGTGTCGAGGATCTTGGCCGCCACCCCGTTGCGCAGCTCGGGGTCCATCGCGTGCGCCCCCACCCATTTGCGGCTCTGCCACTGCACGAGGTCGTGGAAGTGGTCCGGGCGGATGAAGCAGGCCTCGTGGGCCCAGTACTCCATCATCCGGCGCGGGTGGGTTCCCGCCATGCGCGCCAGGATGGTGCGGTCGTAGTTGCCGAGCCGCGAGAAGAAGGGCAGGAAATGGCTGCGGGAGACGACATTGACGGAGTCGATCTGAACCAGGTGCAGCCGGGCAAAGGTACGGCCCACCGCCCGTGCACTCACGGGTCCGGCGGGCCGTTCCTTCTCCAGTCCCTGGGCTGCCAACGCGATCCGCCGTGCCTGTGCCAGGCTCAGCGATGCTTGCACGTTAGTCCCTTCGTCGGAAAAGTCTGCACCAGCTTATGCGCTGGCGGGCTCATCCTCTGAACGGTAGGCCAGGATTTTGTCTTCCAGACTCGAATGTCCGGGCTCGCACGTCTGGTCCAGGGAGATGACCCCGTAGGTCCAGCCGTCACGGCGGTAGACGACCGACGGCGCCTTGGTCTCCTTGTCCACGAAAAGATAGAAGTCGTGACCCACAAGTTCCATGTTGTCGACGGCGTCATCGAGGGTGAGCTGGGACGCGGCGAACACCTTCCGGCGGATCAGCACCGGCGAGTCGCCAGCCGGAATATCGTTCTCGACCTCATACGGCGACCTCTCTGCCGCCGTCGCCTGGGTCTCCTGCTGCTGCGCCGCCTCCACATAGAGGGGTTCGCTGGGGCTGGCCGGCTCCAGGGCTGCCGTCGCCTCGGTGACGGACTTCGGGGTATGCCGGCCGTGGTGGACCTTTCTGCGGTCGCGGGCCCTGCGCAGGCGTTCAAGAAGCTTGTTGTAAGCGAGATCGAACGCAGCGAACTTGTCGGCGGCACTCGCTTCTGCGCGGATTACTGGGCCGCGTCCCAGGACTGTCAACTCAACCGTGAGCGATTCGGCGGTCTGGCGGGCTTTGGTCTCTTTGGTGACCTTCGCGTCTACCCTCTGGACCTTGTCTCCCAACGACGCGATCTTTGAGATCTTGTCGTCGGCATATTCGCGGAACCGGTCTGAGACCGTCAAGTTGCGTCCGCTGATCATGAACTCCATGGTGCCCTCCAAATGACTTCGGTGACACGACGGCGGTACTTCCCGGGGGCCGATCTGACTGACAGTCGAGCCCCTTTCCGAGCCGCTATCGACAGGTACATCTGTTCTTGGTACCCATCTTCGACGTTAGTTCATAGACACCTGTTATTCATCCTTTTACGGTTTATTTTTTTGGCTCCCGCCGATCATCCGCGCCGCCGCGGGGCTGCCGGCGCCGACATCGGTGGCGGCCGGCGGGCGTGTCGCGGCCAGCACAACAGCGCCGCCGACAATGGCCCCCGCGGCCCGGAGCGCACGGGCCGCCTCCGCCAGGGTGGCGCCGGTGGTCAGCACGTCATCGACGATGATGCAGACACGTCCTTCGACCCGTGCAGGCCACGGACCGGACCTGGCCCGCATGGATCCGCGCACGCGCCGGGCGCGCTCACCCCGGCCCAGTCCCTTCTGTCCGCCCTGTCCGCTCTGTCCGCCGGACAGGGTGCCGGCCCCTGTGGGGCCGCTCCGCAACCGGCCCCACAGGGGCAAAGCCGGGGGTTTCGTGTTCCGCGCGGGCGGCACGGATTTCCTCAGCGCGTCCGCGACGGTAAATTCTGGGAGTTCATCGCCGCGGACGAGCCGACGGAGCAGGAGATGGACGGGGCTGAAACCCCGCCTGCGGTAGGCGGCGGCGCTCGTGGGCACGGGGACGAGGACGGGTCCCTGCCCGGGCCCGGACGCGGCGTGGAGGGCGCGCGCCAGGCTCCGGGCCAGCTCGGCGCCCAGCCTGCCCTGCCCGTGGCTTTTGAAGGACAGCAGGCACTGCGCGAGCTCGGCCCGGTATGCCCCGGCCGCTACCACGGGCAGCAGCACGGAGCCGTCCATGTCCATCAGGGCCGGCGCCTGGGCCTCTGCCCGGAACGGCCGGAGCGTCAGCAGGCGCAGCTTCCGGGAGCACGCGCCGCACAGTGCCGAGTCCTCCGCCCCGCAGCAGACGCAGTCCACTGGAATGGCCAGGGCGAGCACCTCAGCCGCCGCTTCGGCTGTCCTGTCGCCCAGCCTCGCCAGCGGCCGCGCGTAGCTCCCGCGGTGTCGCGCCGCCCTGGCCGCGGCCGGGGCGAGGTCAGGGTCCGCTGCCTGGACGCGGGTGGTGTGGCTGCCCATGCTCCGATCCTGGACCGGGTGCGCCTCCGGCAGTAGCCTGGCGGGCCGCTATGTGGACAACACCGCGGCCGGAACCTTCGCGGAACCTTCACCGGATCCGTGTGACGGCGGCACCGCCGTCGTCGTCGCCGACGTCCGAGGGGCCCCGGTCAGCCGTGGTCCGAGGGGGCCCCGGCTGACCGGGGAACGAGGGGGCCTCGGTCAGCCGGGGAACGAGGGGTCGATGGGGCCTTTGAGCTGCGGTGACCAGCCGTTGCCCAGCCGCTGGAAGATCCCTTCCGCGGACTGACCGTAGATCTCGGCCGGTCCGTTGCCTGCGCTGAGGGCGGTCAGGCCCGGCCACGGCGCCAGCTGCTGCGGCTGTGCCGAGGTCAGCGACAACAGCTCGGGGGTGACGGCATCGCTGGCTGAGGCCTTCATGACCGCGACTGTGGTGTCATCCACCCAGACGCCTTGGTCCGGATCCCGGGGAGTCAGGAGGGTCAGGGGCACGGTCAGGTCCCTCGGGGTGCCGTCCGCGTTCCGGATGATCCCGGTGATCTGGACCTTGCTCTTGCCGTTCTGCTGCGAAATGACGAGGGCACGCGTGCCGTCCCGGGAAATCCGGAACTCCTTGACCGTCCGGCCCGAGAGCCATCCAGGCGACAGGGTCACCGTGGGCACGCTGGCGTTCTCCGCCACACCGACCGGCCGGTAGGCCACCACCTCGGTGGCGCCGCCGGCACCCGGCCCGGCGGTCCAGACCCAGTCATAGCGGCCGAACGAAGGCCGGGACAGCGCGGCCCGCGTGGTCAGCGCCCTGGCGGGCTGGCCCGGAACGATCGAGTACAGCGTGGTGCGGGCGGCGTTGAGGAACGCGGCCGCCTGCGACTCGGTGGACTCCGCAGGCGCCCGGGGTGAGAGGGCTGCGACGGACCGGACATCCGGGAGCGGTGAAATCCTGTTGTTTTCGTACCGGACCAGGTCATTGTTGCTGACGGCGATCTGGTAAGCCGGGACGCTTTCGTCCTGGACCGGAGGCAGGACCGTGCCGTTGTCCTCGACGCGCACCAGGTCCTGGTTGGCCCGGAGCTCAACGTTGATCACATCCGGCTGGCTGCGGAACGTCAGGGCCAGTTGCGTCTGCATCCGCAGCCGGTCCTCGTTGGAGGCCTCGACCAGGTCCTTGGCGGTGAGGTCCACCTGCGCGGCCCCGGATACCACGGGCACTGATTCGCGGGCCAGCTTGATGCCCGAAGGGAATGCGCTGACGACGGCGCCCTTGAGGTAGGGGGCGGGTCCGCCCAGGAGCGCGCTCGTCATGGCTTTGACGGTCTTCTTGCGGATGAACCACCGGACGTCGGGCACCGCGTAGGTGAACGTGGGGTCATAGAAGTAGATCGGGTACGCGCCGTAAATGACCTTGAAGGTCTCTTCCGGAATGGCCGTGCCGTCAGGAAGATCGGAGATTCGCCACTCGCCGTCCACCTGGGTCACGGTGACGGGTATGTTTTCGGTGGTGCCCTCGGGAAGCTGCGTGGCCACGCCGTCGGCGTCCACCGAATAGGCGAGGTCGAGCTGGTAGTTGAAGACATTTTCGACGCCGGTGGCCACCACCGTGGCCTTGCGGAACACGAGCGCCCGCTGGTCCGGCTTCCACGTCACCGACGAACCCTGGGTAAGGTACTGCCGGGCCACGGCGTAGTCGTCCTCGTAGCCGCTGCCGGCGAGGTAGAAGTCTTCGATCACCGCTTCGGGTCCGGCGCCGGGACGCGGCGCGGCCGGAAAGAAGACCGGGGCGTTAGGGTTTCCCGCACTCTCGTCCGTGCTCTTGCCCACCGGCCCTGAGCGCGGAATCTGGGCGCACGAGGTCAACAGAAGCAGGATGAGCGCCAGCAGCGCAGCCCCCACGCGGGTAAACCTGCCCGAAACCCCACTCATGCCCTGCCCTCCGTCCCGGTCCCCCGGGGGCCGGCCGAGCCGCCGTCCGGGATAGCCCCGCCGGCGGCACCGCTGCCGCCGTCGCCAGAAAAGTCGTCATCGAAACCGTCATCGAAACCGTCCGCGGACCCCTCAACACCGGTCCCGCGGCCCGCGGTCCGGAGCGGGTCCAGCAACACCACGGTCCGC
Organism: Arthrobacter sp. 49Tsu3.1M3; assembly: GCF_900168135.1. NCBI lineage: Bacteria > Bacillati > Actinomycetota > Actinomycetes > Micrococcales > Micrococcaceae > Arthrobacter > Arthrobacter sp. 49Tsu3.1M3. Next base: position 75,686 of record NZ_FUZD01000008.1, on the reverse strand, counting down.
TGGCGGCCTGCCTCGGGGAGCCCGACGTTGACCGGTTCGAGCTGGAGCGGAGATCTGGTGATCGGCTCGTCCCGGCGCAGGGGAAGTGTCAGGCGGAAGTTCGACCCTTGCCCCTTGCTCCCCCAGGCCTGCAGCCAGCCGTCGTGGAGCTTGGTGTCCTCGGCGGCAATGGACAGTCCCAGCCCGCTGCCGCCCGTGGTGCGGGCCCGGGCCGGATCGGCGCGCCAGAAGCGGTCGAAGACGCGCGCCGCCTCAGCCGGTGTCATGCCGATTCCGTGATCCCGTACGGCCACGGCCACGGCGGTGCCGCTGGCGGCCACGGAAACGTTCACCGGCCGGCCCTCGCCGTGTTCGAGGGCGTTCAGGATCAGGTTGCGCAGGATCCGGTCGATCCTGCGGTCGTCCATGTCGACAATGACGCTGCCGGCCGGGGCGTTGAGGGTGACGGCGGACCCGTATTCGGCGGCGACGGGCGCCACCCCCTCGATGACATGCGCGACAAGCTGCACGATGTCGGTGGGCTCGGCGTCCAGGGTGGCGGCGCCGGCGTCAAAGCGGGAGATTTCCAGCAGGTCCGCCAGGAGCGACTGGAAGCGTTCCACCTGGTTGTAGAGCAGCTCAGCGGAGCGCTTGTTGATGGGGTCGAAGTCCTCGCGGGCGTCATAAAGGACTTCGGCGGCCATGCGCACCGTCGTGAGCGGGGTGCGGAGCTCGTGGGAGACATCGGAGACGAACCGCTGCTGCATCTGCGACAGCGTGGCCAGCTGGGTGATTTGCTCCTGGAGGCTTGCGGCCATGTGGTTGAACGACGCGCCCAGGCGGGCAACCTCGTCCTCGCCCTTGACCACCATGCGCTCCTGCAGCTGGCCGGCGGCGAGCTTCTCGGAGACGACGGCGGCATGGCTGACCGGGCTGACCACGTTGCGGGTCACGTACCAGGCGACGCCGCCGATCATGAGCACCAGCAGCGCACCGCCGGCCAGCAGGACATTCTGGATCTCGTCGAGGGTCTTCTGCGCCGTGTTGAGGTCATAGATGAGGTAGAGCTCGTAGACGGTGCCGTTGAAGGTCACCTTGTTGCCGACGGCGATGCCGGGCCGGTCTTCGGTCCCTACCGGGAACTGGGTGGACGCCCAGTACTGGTCCTTGCCCGAGTCCTGCACAGCCTTGCGCAGGTCCGGGGGGATGACGCCGATGGTGAGCTGGTCCGAGGCCCGGGATTCAACCCAACGGTTGCGCGGTTTGGTCTGCTCCGGCATCGCCTCGAAGACGTAGCGTCGCTGGATCACGGATCCGCGGCCTTCGACGGCGTTCAGGGTGTCATAGACCAGGGTGATGACGCTGGACTGGTCGGTGACCTGGGCGCCGTCGAACGTGTCCTGGACCTGCTTGACGTTGTAGCGCGTCTCCGATTCGGCCTGGGCGAGCCGTTCCTGGAACAGGTTGTTGGCGATCTGGTTGGACAGGTAGGCGCCCACCACCGCGAACGAGCCCATGGCCAGCATCAGCGTGGTCAGGACCGTCCGGAACTGCAGCGAACGCCGCCACTTCCGCTGTAACGCCCGGAGCAGGTACAGGATGCCGGGCCACAGGCGCTGCATGCCGGTGCGGACCAGCCGCGCGACCCGGACGCCAACGATCCTCGCGCGTTTGGCCCACAAGCGGGTCCGGAAGGCCAGACGCCGCCAAGGGGCCGGTCCGCCGCCGGGCGTTTCGGGCGCCCGGGGCGCGGACGACCCGGGCGATGACGCCGCGGACGATTCAGCCGGCGCCGCGGATGACTCTGGCGATGACGCCACAGACGACTCGGCCGGCGCCGCCACGGACGACTCGGCCGGCGGCGCCGTCTCCGTTGCTATGGACTGCCGGACACTGCGGTCCGCAGGCTCAGGAACCTGCTTTATAGCCGACACCACGGACCGTCAATACAACTTCGGGGGCTTCCGGGTCGCGTTCGATCTTGGACCTCAACCGCTGGACGTGGACATTGACCAGCCGGGTGTCTGCGGCGTGCCGGTAGCCCCAGACCTGCTCCAGGAGCAGTTCGCGCGTGAATACCTGCCACGGCTTGCGGGCCAGGGCGACGAGGAGGTCGAATTCCAGCGGCGTCAAGGAGATCCGGTCGTTGCCGCGGCTGACCAGGTGGCCGGCCACGTCGATCGTGACATCGGCGATCCGCAGGGTTTCCGGTGCCTTCTGGTCACCCGGGCGGAGCCTGGCCCGGACCCGGGCGACCAGCTCGGCGGGCTTGAACGGCTTGGGCACATAGTCATCGGCCCCGGACTCGAGGCCGCGGACCACATCCGAGGTATCCGCCTTGGCCGTGAGCATCACGATCGGGACGTCGGACTCGGCACGGACCTGGCGGCAGACTTCAATGCCGTCCATCCCCGGAAGCATGAGATCGAGTAGGACGAGGTCCGGCTTGGAGGAGCGGAACACGTCCAGCGCCTGTGCGCCGTCCGCGCAGAAGACGGGTTCGAAGCCGTCATTGCGCAGCACAATACCGATCATCTCGGCCAGAGCCTCGTCATCATCCACTACCAGAATGCGTGCCTTCATAGTTATATATTCCCCCATTGAATTGGCTTTGTCGTATCGGGCGGCCCACCGGCATGGTGCAAACGGGCCTGCCACCGCTGCCGGAACCCCGCCGGAACCGGCCCCGGACCGCGCCGGAACTGGGCCGGAGCGCGGGCCGCTGTGACAATTGCCGCGTTGTCCTGCATGCTGTGGACAGGCCCAGTGAACCGGCCCGGACCGCAGGAGGAACCCGTGAATACCCCGATCTACCAGCGTGCCCTGGGCAGCGACTTTGCCCGGCTTCAGCCGGAGCTTCAAGAATACTTTGCTTTGGCACCGGGATCCGGCCACTACGGCGTCGGCGAGGGGGTGTTCGACGTCGTCGGCTGCCGGCAGGCCTGGCTGCGTCCCCTGCTGCGGCTCACCACCGGCGAGCAGGCCTTCTTCCCCGAGTACGGCGAGGGCGTCCGCTTCCGGATCGAGAACCACGCCCACCTGGACCCGTTCGGCAGGTCAAGCCTGACGGCCCGCCGGGAAATCTTCTTCCCGGACACCACCCGGTTGTTCCAGGACACCACCAGCTTTGATGACGGCGGGCGCGGGCGCGGGCCCGGGCTCGTGGACTACGTGGGCCGGTACAGGCGGCTCGTCACCGACCTCAACCTCAGCGTCACGCCGGAGGGCCGGCTCCGCGGCGTGTCCGAGGCCTCGCGGCTGTTCCTGGGACCGCTCCGGATTCCGCTGCCGGCGGCCCTCGACGCCAAGGCCTACGCCGAGCAGTGGTGGGAGCCGCAGGACGGCGGCCGGCACCGGATCCAGGTCAAGGTGATCCAGCCCCAGCTCGGTCTGGTGCTGGTCTATGCCGGCCATTTCGACTACCGGCTCGAGCCCTACCCCTCCGGTATTGCGGCGCCGGGCTACCTGCCAGGGCACGCCCGACCGGACGGCTGGGAAAGCAGGGTCTGACCGGGGCCAGCGTGGGCACCGCGGGCCCGGTCGCGGAACGGGCCGCCGGCGGCCGACGGTGCCGGGCTAGCCGAGGGCGAGCTGGTTGAGCCCGTCCGCCACCTGGGTCAGCCGGGTCAGGACCGCCGCCGCGGTGGCGGGTGAGTGCCGCGCCAGGCCCTCCGAGGGCGTGACCCGGAGCGCCCCCAGCGTGGACGCGGGCAGTCCGAGCTGCCGCCATGGGCGCCATACGTTTTCGACGACATCGCGGACCTTTGGCAGCGACGCGGCAGGATCGGCCACGTCCAGCGCGCCGGCCCAGAGCCGCTTGCCGGCCTCCACCGCGCCCGCGAGTTGTTCCCACTGGCGCGAGGTCAGGGCCCGAAGCGGCACGGCGATTCCATCCGCGCCTGCCGCCAGGATCCGTTCGAACGGCGCCTCGACCTCGGAGACGGCCACAACGGTCTCGACGGCGCCGGCGGCCCGGAGCGCGTCGATCACCAATTGCCAGGACTCGGTGACTTCCCGGCCCGGCACCGACCGCAGGGTCCGGTAACCGCTGGCGGTGGGAATGGTGCCGGCCAGCACCGACGCAATTTCAGGTTCGTCGATCTGGACGACGATCCGGGCACCGGGGGCAGCCGCGGCCACCCGCTTGAGGTAGCCTTCCACGCCGGCTGCGAGCGAGTCCGCGATGTCCCGGCGGGCACCGTAGTCGATCAGGGCCCGCTCTCCGTTGTGCAGGTGCAGCCCGGCGGCAAGGCTGAGCGGCCCGCGCAGCTGGATCTTGATATCGTCCGACGGCACTTCCTCGACGCCGATCACGTCCGCGAGGATGTTGATGTCGGTGGACAGGGCCGACTTGGCCCGCTGCAGGTCCTTGCCGGGCCGGTCCACGAACCGCCATCCATGCGGCTGGACGTCGACGGAAAGTTCCACGAGCAAAGAGGCGGTCCGGCCCAGGGCATCGGAGCCGACGCCGCGATCCGGGAGTTCGGCGAGGAACGGCAGGTGCGGGCTGCCAAGCTCACCGCGGATGATGCGGGCGGCCTCGGCCGGGTCCTCGCCCGGCCAGGGGCCAAGGGCGGTCGCGGTTACCTGGCCCGGTGCGGGCTCGTCTGGTGCTGCCATGGCTAGGCGTCTGCGCCGCGGGCGGCGTCCGCGGAGCCGGAGGCCTGCGCGGCCTGGTGGTCCTCGGCGATGGCCTCGTGGTGGCGGATGACCTCGCCGATGATGAAGTTCAGGAATTTCTCCGCGAAGGCCGGGTCCAGGTGGGCCTCGGCGGCGAGGTGCCGCAGCCGGGCGATCTGCGCCGTTTCACGGCCCGGGTCACCGGCCGGAAGTTGATGCGCGGCCTTGAGGAAGCCGACCTTCTGGGTGGCTTTGAAGCGTTCGGCGAGGAGGAAGACCAGGGTGGCATCGATGTTGTCGATGCTGGAGCGGATCGACAACAGCTCCGCCATGACCGCGGGATCCACGGAACCGGCCAGCGAGCTTGCCGCCGGGTCGTAGGTATCGGTTTCGGGAAGAGTGGGGTTCTGCTCGGTCATTGACCCAGTCTAGGGGTTCGGCGGCCAATGCCTCCCGCTGTTAAGCACCGTTGCAGGTGCCCGCGGAGACACAACTGGGCATGCCCACCGTTCGTAGCGAACGGTGGGCATGCCCAGTGGTTGTGGCCCTGCCGGAGTCCGGGCCGGCGCAGGATCGGGCCGCGCTCAATCGGGCCGGTGCCCGCTTCTGGCAGTTAGCTGTGGAGCACGGCCTTGAATGCCTCGCGGCGCCTGGCCTGTTCGTCGGGGTCCGGAACGGGCAGCGACGCGATGAGTTTCTTCGTGTAGTCGTGCTGCGGGTTCCCCATTACCTGGTTGCCGAGGCCCTGCTCCACCATCTTGCCCTTGTAGAGCACGCCGACCCAGTGGGAGAGCATGTCCACCACGGCGAGGTCGTGGCTGATGAACAGCGCCGCGAAGCCGAACTCCTGCTGGATCTCCTTGAACAGCTCCAGCACCACGGCCTGCACGGACACGTCCAGGGCCGACGTCGGCTCGTCGGCGATGAGCAGCTTCGGGTTCAGGATGAGCGCCCGCGCCAAGGAGGCGCGCTGGCGCTGGCCGCCGGAGAGTTCGTGCGGGAACCGGTCAGCGTACGACGCCGGCAGCTGCACGGACTCGAGCAGCTCGCCGACCCTCTTGCGTGCCTCGGCCGCGGTCGGGTTGGAGTGGATGATGAGCGGTTCCGCCACGCAATCGCCGATGGTCAGCTGCGGGTTGAACGAGGCCGCCGGGTCCTGGAACACGAAGCCGATCTCCTTGCGGAGCGGCTTGAAGGTGCGCTCCTTAAAGTTCAGCATCTCGTAGCCCAGCACATTCAGGCTGCCGCCCGTGGTGCGGTTCAGGCCGGCGATTGCCCGGCCGATGGTGGTTTTGCCGGAGCCGGACTCCCCCACCAGGCCGAAGACTTCGCCTTCGGAGACGGTGAAGCTGACGCCGTCGACGGCCTTGAACGCCGGGCTGCCGAGCCGCCCCGGATACTCGATGGTCAGGTTCTTTGCCTCGACCAGCACCTTGCCGCCCTGGTGGGCGCGTTCGACCATGCCCTCCGAGGCGGAGTTGCGGCCCAGGTGCGGGACGGCGGCGAGGAGCTTCTTGGTGTAGTCCTCCCTGGGCTCGGCGAACAGCACCCGTGAGGATGCCTCCTCCACGACGTCGCCCTGGTACATGACCACGACGCGGTCGGCGAGGTCGGCGACGACGCCCATGTTGTGCGTAATCAGCACGATGGAGGTCCCGTAGTTGTCGCGCAGGTCCCGCAGCAGTTCAAGGATCTCGGCCTGCACGGTGACATCCAGGGCGGTCGTGGGCTCGTCGGCCACGATGAGGCCAGGGTTCAGGGCCAGCGCGGCGGCAATCACGACGCGCTGTTTCTGGCCGCCCGAGAACTGGTGCGGGTAGTAGTTGACCCGGGTTTCCGGGTCCGGGATGCCAACTTTGCGGAGGGCGTCAATGGCCCGCGCCTTGGCTTCCTTGGCCGAGACCTTGCTGCGGCCGCCGCTGCCGGCGTGTGCACGGATGCCTTCGGCGATCTGCCACCCCACGGTGAAGACCGGGTTGAGGGCGGTGGATGGCTCCTGGAACACCATGGCCACGTCCCGGCCCCGGATCTCCCGCAGCTTGGCTTCGCTGACGCTGATGACGTTGTTGCCGTTGATCAGGACAGCGCCCTGGCTGATGGCCGTCTCCGGTAGAAGTCCCAGGATGGTCTTGGCCGTCACGGTCTTGCCGGATCCCGACTCACCAACAATGGCGACGACTTCGCCGGGGTTGACCTCGAGGCTGACGTCCTTGACGGCGTACACATCCCCTGCGTCGGTTGCGAACGTGACCCTGAGATGGTCGATGTCCAGGACCGGACCTGCGCCCGTTCCGGGCTTGTCGATGTTGGTGGTCATGGAAGTCTCACTTCTGCTTCGGGTGCGGCCTGCGCGCCGGCGGTGGAGTCGGGTCCGCCCTTGCCAGCGACAGCCTTCTTGCGGCCCCGCAGGCGGGGGTCGTTGAGGTCGTTGATGCTCTCACCGACGAGGGTCAGTCCAAGCACGGTCAGGACGATCGCCGTACCGGGGTAGACACCGGTCCACCAGATGCCCGAGGAGGCGTCTGCAATGGCCTTGTTCAGGTCATAGCCCCACTCGGCGGCGGAGGTCGGTTCGATGCCGAACCCCAGGAAGCCAAGGCCCGCCAGGGTCAGGATGGCCTCGGACGCATTCAGCGTGAAAATCAGCGGCAGCGTGCGGGTTGCGTTCTTGAAGATGTGCCGGCCCATGATGCGGATGCTGGAGGCACCCACCACCTTGGCCGATTCGACGTACGGCTCCGCCTTCAGCCGGATGGTCTCGGCCCGGATGACGCGGAAGTACTGGGGGACGAACACCACCGAGATGGAAATGGAGCAGGCAACAATGCCTCCCCAGAAACTGGACTGGCCGTGGCTGATGACGATTGACATCACGATGGCCAGCAGCAGGGACGGGAAAGCGTAGATCGCATCGGCGACCACCACGAACACCCGGTCGAGCCAGCCGCCGAAGTAGCCGCTGACGAGTCCGAGGGCTACGCCGAGGAAGATCGACATCGCGACGGCGACGATGATCACCACGGCGGCCGTCTGGGCACCCCAGAGCACCCGCGAATAGACGTCATAGCCACCAACCGTGGTGCCCCAGATGTGGGCCGGGCTGGGGGGCTGCTGCGTCGGGAAGGGACCGGCGGCGTCGCTGAGCTGGGCAAACCCGTAGGGCGCGATCCACGGCGCAAACACGGCGACGAGCAGGAAGACGGCGGCCAGCACCATGCCCGTGACGAGCATGCCGCGCTGCAGCCCGACGCTCGAGCGGAAATGCGAGATCACCGGCAGCCGGTAGATGAGGGGCTGCTTGCGCCCACTTACTTTGGTTGCATTCATGGCTAGTACCTCACTCGCGGGTCGATCAGGGCTGCGACGACGTCCACGATGAAGTTCGTGACGGCAACGATGACCGCCAGCATTACGACGATTCCCTGGACTGCGACGAAGTCGCGGGCGTTCAGGTATTGCACCAGCTGGTACCCAAGGCCCTTCCACTCGAAGGTGGACTCCGTGAGGACGGCGCCGCCGAGCAGGAGGGCAATCTGGAGCCCCATGACGGTGATGATCGGGATGAGGGCAGGCTTGTAGGCATGCTTGGTCACGAGCCGGTAATTACTGACGCCACGGGACCTGCCGGCCTCGACGTAATCCTTGCCGAGCGTGCCGATGACGTTGGTGCGGACCAGCCGCAGGAAGACGCCTGCCGTCAGAAGCCCGAGGGTGAGTGCGGGGAGGACTGAATGGGCCGCGACGTCGCCGAACGCGGTCATGTTGCCGCTGCGCAAGGCATCCAGCCAGTAGATCCCGGTCGGTGCGGCCAGGCTTCCCATGGCCAGTTCGGTCCTGGTGGAGGCACGTCCCGCGACGGGCAGCCAGCCGAGCCAGACGGAGAAGGCCAGCTTCATGAGCAGGCCGGCGAAAAACACCGGGGTGGCGTAGCAGAGGATGGCGAAGAACCGCAGGACGGCGTCGGGTGCCTTATCCCGCTTGTAGGCGGAGATAAGCCCAAGCGGGATGCCGACCAGGAGCGCCACGATGAGGGCATTGATGGCCAGTTCCAGGGTTGCCGTGCCGAACGTGATGATCATTTCGACCACGGGCCGGCGGTCGGTGATGGTGGTGCCGAAGTTGCCGGTCGCCACCTGGCCCACGTATTCGAGGTACTGCACGAGGATCGGGCGGTCGTAGCCGGCGTCGTGGATGCGCTGGGCGAGCGCCTCCGGGGGAAGCCTGCCGCCCTGGGCGGCGGTGATGGGGTCGCCGATGACCCGCATCAGGAAGAAGACCAACGTCACCAGAATGAATATGGTCGGAATGATCAGGAAGAACCGGATCAGGATGTAGGTCCCCAAGCCCCCACCCGAGGATTTTTTCTTGGACGGAAGAAGTCCGTCGGCGTCGTTGAGCGGCGCCTCAGTCAATGTTGTCATTGGTACCTAAGATTGTGCTGTCGCGGCCTTGGGCGGGCCGGCGTGAACTGCAGGGTGCGGCAATGACCAGCAAAGGCGGGGCGCCTCGAGGGCGCCCCGCCTGGCAGGCTGGTCAGGACAGCACAGGTGCAGCCTTACTTGGAAATAGTTCCCAAACGGAACTTGAAGGAGGCATCGAGGGTGGAATCGACACCCTTGACACCGCTGCCGGAAATGGCAACCTGCGCGCCCTGGAGCAACGGAAGCGTGGAGATGTCCTTGGCGAGGGCATTCTGCGCATCCTTGATCGTGGACTCGCGTTCAGTCTTATCGACGGTGGTGAGCTGCTTGCTGATCAGGTCGTTGACGGTCGGGTTGTTGTAGTGGTTCTTCAGGAAGCCGCCCTCCGGGAAGAACGGGGTCAGGTAGTTGTCGGCGTCGCTGAAGTCCGGGAACCAGCCAAACTGGAACAGCGGGTATTCGTCGGCGCGGCTGGCCTTGCTGTAGGTGACCCATTCGGTGGACTGCAGGTTGACCTTGAACAAACCGGACTTCTCCAGCTGGTCCTTGATCATGGCGTACTCGTCGCCGGAGGACTTGCCGTAGTGGTCCGGGTTGTACTGCAGGTTCATCGAAACGGGGGTCGTCACACCGGCGTCGGCCAGGACCTTCTTGGCCTTGTCCAGGCTCGGCTTGCCGGCGTCGCCGTAAGCGTCCTTGAACGATTCGTTGGCACCGAGGAAGCCGCTGGGAACGTTGGAGTACAGCGGCAGGTAGGTGCCCTTGTAGACCTGGTCCGCGATGGACTGGCGGTCAACGAGGTTCGCGATGGCCTGGCGGACGGCGAGCGCCTTGGCCGGATCGGCGTCGGCAGCCTTGGCACCGAACGGCATCGTGTCGAAGTTGAACGTGATGTAGCGGATTTCGCCGCCGGGGCCAACGTTGACCTTGACCTTGGAGTCCTTCTTGAGGTCATCGACGTCGGTGGCGCTCAGGCTGCGGTTCGCGACGTCGATGTTGCCCTGCTGGATGTCCAGCTTCATGTTGGTGGGATCGGCGTAGTACTTGATCGTGGCGGCGTCGTTGGCCGGCTTGCCGAGGACTCCCTGGTAGTCAGGGAAGGCCTTGAAGCTGATCAGCTCGTTCTTCTTGTACGTGTCGATCGTGTACTGGCCGTAGAAGGCCTTGGCCTTGACGATCGAGTCGTCATCGAGCAGTTTGTCGGCCGGGAAGACTTCATCGTCGACGATCGGCGCGGCGGGGCTGCTGAGGATCTGCGCGAAAGTCTGGTCGTTCGCCTGCTTCAGCTTGAAGACCACGGTGTTGGCATCGGGGGCGGTGATGCTTTCGATGTTGGTCAACAGGCTGGCGGGACCGGCGGGATCGTTGATCTTGGTCTGCCGGTCGAAGGAGAACTTGACGTCCTTGGAGTCGAGCGTGTGACCGTTGGCCCACTTGAGGCCCGGCTTCAGCTTGACCGTGTACTCGTTCGGAGAGGTGAAGGACGCGGACTCGGCCAGGTCGGGCACGGGATCTGCGCCGCCGGGCTTCGAGTTGAGGAGGAAGGAGTAGATCTGGTTCATCACCATGAACGAACCGTTGTCGTACGCGCCAGCCGGATCCAAGGCTGTGACCTTGTCCGTGGTGCCGTAGGCGATCGGACCGCTTGCCGCGGCTGATGACCCGCCAGAGCCGCCGGTCGGCCCGGTGCAGGCCGTCAGTGCAAAGGCGGAAACCCCGGCCAGCGCGATGACGCTCTGCCAGGCCTTTTTGTTCATTGCCATCTGTGAACTTTCTGTTCGATGCGTTCTAGCGCAGCCCAAAGTGAAACGAAGGACTCGTCGGGCGGCACGCTTTGCTGATCCCTAGATTCAACCAGACAATCATTCGGTAAAACGTTGCATTTTGTGAGTTGAGACACAAAATTTACACGATTCGAAGGTTTCTCTCATTTTCTTCAGGATTCCGCCCGGATCTTCGGCAGGGTCGCTGGCCTGTCGGCCGTGGGCACAACGACGAAGGGTCCCGCCATCTGGCGGGACCCTTCGCTGAATTCGGTGGGGCGGGCGGCTAGAGCGCGGCCCGCTGCAGTGAGCGCGCGGCATCGATCGTGGCCTGGCCGAGCACGCGGCTGCCCTGGTAGAGCACCACCGTCTGGCCGGGGGCCACGCCGCGCAGCGGCTCGGTGAGGGTGACCACAAGCTCTTCGTCCGCCATGTGCGCGCGGGCAGGGACGGGGTCGCCGTGGGCGCGGACCTGGGCGTAGCAGTCAAACTCCTCGCCGGTCGCCACCTCGGCGATGGGCAGCCCCGCCCAGGAGACCTTGATGCCCCGGATTTCGTCGATGGCGAGCAGGGCCTCCGGGCCCACCACCACCTTGTTCTCCTTGGGCCGGATCTCCAGCACGAACCGCGGCTTGCCGTCCGCGGCCGGGGTGCCGAGCTTCAGCCCGCGGCGCTGGCCCACGGTGAACGCGTTGGCGCCCGGGTGCTCGCCGACCTTCGCGCCGGATTCGTCCACGATGTCCCCCGTGGTCATGTCAATCTTCTCGGCGAGCCAGCCGGCGGTGTCGCCGTCGGGAATGAAACAGATGTCGTGGCTGTCCGGCTTGTTCGCCACGGAGAGGCCGCGGCGCTCCGCCTCCGCGCGGACCTCGGCCTTGGACGGCGTCTCGGCCAGCGGGAACATCGAGTGCTTGAGCTGCTCGTGGGTCAGCACGCCCAGCACATAGCTCTGGTCCTTGGCCCAGTCCGCAGCGCGGTGCAGTTCGGGGTTGCCGTCGGCATCCGTGATGACCTTCGCATAGTGGCCGGTGCACACGGCATCGAAGCCCAGGGCGATGGCCTTCTCCAGCAGGGCCGCGAACTTGATCCGCTCGTTGCAGCGCATGCAGGGATTGGGGGTGCGGCCCGCGGCGTACTCATCGATGAAGTCCTGGACGACATCTTCCTTGAACCGCTCGGAAAAGTCCCAGACGTAGTACGGGATCCCGAGGATGTCGCACGCACGCCAGGCGTCGCGGGAGTCCTCGATCGTGCAGCAGCCGCGGCTGCCGGTTCGCAGGGTGCCCGGCATCCGGGACAGCGCGAGGTGGACGCCGACGACGTCGTGCCCCGCCTCGACGGCGCGGGCGGCGGCAACGGCGGAATCGACGCCGCCACTCATGGCTGCAAGAACTCGCATACTGGCTTTCTCTAGGGTTCGGGGTGGCACAGGCTCCGGGGTTGCTGTTCGCAGCTGCGGTGCTGCCGGGATTTTACTGCCGGGCTTTCACTACTGGGTTTGACCGCAGTGCTGCTGCTGGCCTCCGGAAATAGCACAATGCCTGCCCCGCCATTCTATCGCCACGCCGAATCCTCCCCAAAAGGCCTTGACGGGACCGTCTCCCCCTTCTAGCGTCAGGACAAGCGGTTTTAGAAAACGGAAGCGCGCCGACGCGGGAAACGAGCGGACATGGCTGTCGGGAACATCGTGATCGTGGGCGGCGGACTGGCCGGCGCCACCGCCGCCAAAACAGTGCGGGCGGAGGGTTTCAGCGGTCCGGTGGTGCTGGTGGCCGCCGAGTCCCACCAGCCGTACCTGCGCCCGCCGCTGTCCAAGGAATACCTGCTGGGCAAGGCAGGCGAGGACGCCCTGCCGGTGGTACCCGAGGACTGGTACGACGCGAACGACGTCGACCTCCGGCTCGGCGTCCAGGTCACGGCGCTGGACCCGGCCGCCCGGGCTGTGGTTCTGGATGACGGGCGGCGGCTGGAGTACGGCTCGCTCCTGCTTGCCACGGGAGCGCGGCCCAGGACCATCCCGCTGCCCGGCAGCGGGCTCGAGGGCGTCAGCACGTTCCGGACGGTCGAGGACAGCCGGCGCCTGCACGCCCGCCTTGCCGGCGGTGGTCTGCACGTGGTCATGGTCGGGTCCGGGTGGATCGGGATGGAACTGGCCGCTGCCGCCAGCACCTTTGGAAACACCGTCACCCTGATGGGACTGGAGGACGTACCGCTGGGCGCGGCGATAGGCCCGGACCTGGGCGCCTTCTTCCGCGATCTGCACGAGGCCCACGGGGTTCGGTTCAGGCTTCCGGCGTCCGCTGCCGAGATTCAGGGGTGGTTTGGACGGGCGACGTCAGTGGTCACCGATTCGGGCGAAGTCCTGCCCGCCGACCTCGTGGTCATCGCCGTCGGCGTTGCGCCGGAGGTCGGGTTGGCCGAGGCTGCCGGCCTCGGGATCCGCAACGGCATCCTCACCGACGCGTCGCTGCGGACCTCGGCGCCCGGGATCTTCGCCGCCGGCGACGTCGCCAACGCCCTGCACCCGTTCACCGGGGAACACCACCGCAGCGAGCACTGGTCCAATGCCCTCAATGGCGGCAAGGTGGCAGCGAAGGCGATGCTCGGCCTCGACGCCGCACTGGACACCATCCCGTACTTCTACACGGACCAATACGACGTCAGCATGGAGTACTCGGGCTTCCCGACGCTCGTTGCCGGCCCGCCGGTCATCCGCGGCTCGCTCGCGGACAAGGAGTTCATTGCGTTCTGGCAGCGCGAAGGCCACGTGATCGCCGGAATGAATGTCAACTGGCCCCGCGCTGCCAAGCCGCAGAAGGCGATCAAGGCGCTCATCAACGCCCGCACCGCCGTGAGCCCGGACCTGCTTGCCGACTCTTCGCTACCCCTGGATCAGCTCCTGGATTAGCCCCTGGACTAACTCCTGGATTAGCTCCCTGCGGAAGCCTGACGGGCAGCCTCGCGCGCCACCGTTCCGGCGGTCTGAATGCTGGACTCGTGCCCGGCCATGCCGGCCTGGCGGGCCCGCGCGTAGGCGCCCGGCAACGCGGCGAGCAAGGCATCGACGTCGGCGTCGGCCGAGGAATGCCCGAGCGTAAAGCGCTGGGCCCCCCTCGCCGTGTCCTCGTCCAGGCCCATCGCCAGCAGCACATGGGAGGGCCGCGGAACACCCGCGGTGCAGGCGGAGCCCGTGGAGGATTCGACACCGGCGAGGTCCAGCAGGAACAGCAGCGAGTCTCCTTCGCAGCCGGGGAACGTGAAGTGTGCATTGCCGGGCAACCGCCCGGGGCCCGGGGCGCCCCGCAGGACGGCCTCGGGGACGGCCGCACGGACCCCCTCGATCAGCCGGTCCCGAAGGGCCGCGATCCTGGCGGCTTCCTCGGGGAGTTTCGCGGCAACGGCCTCGGCGGCCGCGGCAAAAGCGGCAATCGAGGCGGTGTCCAGCGTCCCGGACCGGACGTCGCGTTCCTGCCCGCCGCCATGCTGGACCGGCGTCAGCTTCACCGCCCGGCCCAGGATCAGCGCGCCCACGCCGACCGGTCCGCCGATTTTGTGCCCGGAGACGGACATGGCGTCCAGGCCCGTTCCGCGGAAGTCAACGGGCACGGAGCCGAAGGCCTGGACGGCGTCGGAGTGGACGGGTACGCCGGCGGCGTGCGCGAGTTCCACAACCCGGGCGACGGGCTGGATGGTGCCGACCTCGTTGTTGGCCCACATGACGCTCACCAGTGCGATCGAGCCCGGATCCCGGGACAGTTCGGCTTCGAGCACGGCCAGGTCCACGACGCCCGCGGCGTCCACGGGGAGCCAGCACACGTCGGCGCCTTCATGCCGTTCGAGCCATTCGACGGTGTCCAGCACCGCGTGATGTTCGACGGCGGAACAGAGGATGCGGGTCCGCGCCGGGTCCTCGGCACGGCGGGCCCAGTACAGGCCCTTGACCGCCAGGTTGTCCGCCTCGGTCCCGCCCGAGGTGAAGATGACCTCCGAGGGATGGGCGCCGGCGGCCGCGGCGAGTACTTCCCGCGCGTCCTCCACCGAGCGCCGGGCACGGCGGCCCGACCCATGCAGCGAGGAGGGATTGCCGGTCCGGGCCAGTTCGCGCGTCAGTGCGGCCAGCGCTTCCGGGGCGAGGGTGGTGGTGGCGGCGTGATCGAGGTAGACAGGCACAGCCCAATTCTACCTGCGCGCGCCCGGGCCGCCGCGGTGCCAGGCGAAGGCACGGCGGCCGGACGAAGGCACGGTGCCAGGGCAAAGGCACCGCCCGGAGGCACGGTGAAGGGACGGTGCAGGGCACGGAGAAGGGACGGGGAAGAGCACGGCATTGGTGTACATTCAAGCGGTGAAAGCGCCACTCTGCCTTGTGCTGGCCACCTTGTTCTGGTCCGGCAATTTCGTCGTCGGACAGGCCGCCAGAGCCTCCATGACCCCGCTGGACCTGACCTTCTGGCGCTGGGCCCTGGCCGCCGTGCCGCTGCTCATTCTGGCCCATTTCATCGAACGGCCAGACTGGGGCGCGGTGCTGCGCCGCTGGCCCGTGCTTCTGCTGCTCAGTGTCCTGGGCATGAGCGGCTACACGCTGCTGCTCTACGCCGCGCTCGGATTCACGTCCGCGATGAACGCCTCCCTGGTGACGGCCGCAAACCCGGCCCTCATCGTGGTCATGGCGATTGTCCTGCTCGGCGAGAAGACCACACGGCTGGGCTGGCTCGGCATCTGCCTTGGCCTGCTGGGTGTGCTGCTGGTCCTGACCCAGGGCGAGCTGGCCCGCGTGGTCAGCCTCGCCTTCAACACCGGTGAGCTCATGATGATCGGCGCGATCATCGTCTGGGGCTTCTACACGATTATTGCCCGCCGGCTGGCTGTGCCGCCCATCGCGGCCACAGCGGTGCAGGTGGTGATCGCAACCGTGACGCTGGCGCCGTTCGCGCTCGCCATGAACGTGCGGTTTCCCGACACCGCGGCCGAAGGCTGGTCGATGGCGTATATCGCCCTGTTCCCGTCGCTTGGTTCCTATCTCCTCTGGAACCTGGCGCTGAAAACCACCCCGTCCGGGACCGCGGGAAACTACCTCAACCTGATGGTGGTCTTCACCGCGATCATCACCGTGCTGTTCGGGACGCCGCTCACCCTCGTGCAGGTCGTAGGCGGCCTCCTGGTGATCGCCGGCGTGCTGTTGACCGGAATCAAGGGCCAGGCCCGCAACGCCGGCCACCCCAGCGGCAGGGCCCAGGCCGGGGCGAACGACGCCGCGTCAGGCCGGGAGGGTCAGGGTGGCAACCCGGTCACGACGGAAGAATACGGGCGCAGCACTGCCCGGGCCGCGCGGCGCCCTGCTCCCTGAGATCTTCGATGGCGAGCGCTTCGATCCGGGTCGGGTCGATCCCCAGGGCCATGGAGGCCCCGCCGAGAAAGGCTCCGTTCATGGCACACACCACGTCTGCGTGCCCGGCGGCGAGTCGATGGAACGGGCAGTTCAGCAGCACCAGTCCCCCGCCGCCGTCGTCCGCCGGGCAGTAGCCCTGCCCCGCCAGGAAGTTCGCGAAGGGGCCCGGGCCATCGGGACCGCCGGCGCCGTCGGGACTGCCGGCGAAGTCCGCATGCCGCGCCCCGGTGGCCCCCGCCGGCTCCCGGCCGGCTGCGCGGGCTGCCGACTCACCCGCTGACTGCCCCCTGGCGCGGGCAGCCCGAAGCAGGGCCTCCCGCGGCGAACCGCCGCCGCTTGTTGCGTCCTCGATCGCGGACACCAGCAGCTCGGCGGCGAGATCATAGTGGCGGTCGGGCACCGAGGCCGCGACCTCGTCCACAGCGGCCCGGTACAGCTTGGCGGGCCGGCCGGAACCCGGCCCCTCCCGCCCTCCGAGCTTGCGGAACTCCACGGCCAGCAGACCGTCTTTCACGAGCCGGTCCAGATGGAACGAGGCAGTGCTCCGCGCCAGGCCCACGGCCTGGGCGGCATCGTCCCGGCCAACGGCATCTGCCGCTGAGGCGACGAAGTCAAACAGCCTCCTGCGGCTCTCGTCTCCCAACGACGCGACCGCCGCCAGTCTGTGGTTCCACGGAAGCTTGGTCATGACACAAGAATATCTCTAAAAACAAGAATCATTGCTTAATCCTCACCGGCGGCTCTAAAATCGAGCTATCTATTTTTAGAAGGAGCAGAGCCATGAAAGTTTCCCCAGCCCTCGCCACTCCCGCCCAGAAGCTCACGGCCGACCACCAGGCCTTCCTGTTGCTGCGGACCGTCTTTACGGTTGCGCCAATCCTGTTCGGCCTGGACAAGTTCACGAACCTCTTGACCGACTGGACGATGTACCTGGCCCCCGTGGTGACCCAGGTGGTCCCGCTGCCGGCCCAGACGATCATGTACATCGTTGGCGTGGTGGAAATCGTCGCCGGCGTGGCGGTGGCGCTGCGCCCGCGCTTCGGATCGGCGCTCGTGGCCGCCTGGCT
Organism: Arthrobacter sp. 49Tsu3.1M3; assembly: GCF_900168135.1. Taxonomy (NCBI): domain Bacteria; kingdom Bacillati; phylum Actinomycetota; class Actinomycetes; order Micrococcales; family Micrococcaceae; genus Arthrobacter; species Arthrobacter sp. 49Tsu3.1M3. The sequence goes on along the minus strand of NZ_FUZD01000008.1, from coordinate 58,450 downwards.
GCTGGGCATCATCATCAACCTGGTCATCCTCGGCGGCTTCTACGATGTCGCTCTGCGTGACTTCGGGCTGTTCGTGGGTGCCCTGGCCCTGAACAGGCTGTCCCCGCGCAAGGCCGTGCCGGCGGCTACGCCGGCCAGCTAGGCCACACGGCTGGGCCCGGCGGCTGGTCCTGTCAGCCGGGCGACGACGCCGGGCCTAGCCACTACGCCAGGACGCAAACGGCCCGCGGAACGACCTCAATGGTCATCGGGAGCGCCCCGATCCGCTCGCCGTCGGCGTAGGCCACGATGTTGCCGGCCGACAGTTCCACGGTGCGGACCCGGCGAAGCTGCACGGCGGGGTGGCCCACGTGCTTGCCGGCAAAGACCTTCGGGAATACGGCCAGCAGCCGGGTCCGGGACAGCCGGTTGACAATGAAGAGGTCCAGGTAGCCGTCATCAAGGGCGGCTTCCGGGACGATCCTCATCCCGCCGCCGATCGATTGGCCGTTGGCGACGGAAATCAGCATGGCGCCCTGTTGCCACTGCTCGCCGTCGGCCGTCACCGTGTAATCAATGGCCCGGAAGGACGCCAGTTCCCGAAGCATGGCGAGCTGGTAGCGGATCTTGCCGCGCGGCCAGCGCCAGTCATTGGCCCGCTCATTGACGGCGGCATCGAACCCGGCCGAGACCACGCCCGCAAACAAGCGGGAGGTTCCGCCGGCGGTGATCCTGCCGGCGTCGATCATCCGGCCGCCGCCGGCCCAAGACTCCAGCGCCCGTTCGCAAGCCGCCGGGAGGTTGTGCAGCGGCAGGCCCAGCGCCCGGGCCGTGTCGTTGCCCGTCCCGGCGGGAATGATGCCCAGCGGAACCCGACGGCGGGCACCGGCACCCGCTCCTGCTATCGCGTTGAGCCCGAGGTGGACCATGCCGTCGCCGCCCACCACCACGAGGGCATCCACGCCCTGCTCCAGCGCATCCTCAACTGCCTGCGCGAGCCCGGCATAACTGTCCGCGCACAGCAGCAGGACCTCCGCCCCGGCTGCACGGAAGTGCGCCGCCGCGTCCTTGCCGGCGTGCCGCGCCCGGCCAAAGGATGCGCGCGGGTTGACGGCGACGGCGATCAGCATGCGCTGAATTATGCCAGCCGCCGGGAACCATCCCTGTGCACGCAGTCGTTATTCCTCCAGCCGGTTAAACTGGGCACGCCGGACGCCCGCGAACGGTCCGGCATTTCCACCGCCGGCACCATCAACGAAAAGGATCTCTGTTTGACGCAGGGCAGCAGCTCGCATTACCAGGTCCTCGGGATCCCCGTGACGGCGACGGAGAAGGACATCAAAGTCGCGTACCGCAAGGCCGCCCGGACGGCCCACCCGGACCATGGCGGCGACCCTGCAGCGTTTCGGCGCGTCACGCTCGCCTACGAGACACTCATCGACACCAGGCGCCGCGCGGACTACGACCGCTCCTACGGCAGCGCATCCGGCGGCGCGTATTCGTCTCCCGCCGGCGATGAGGGTGCCCACTTCGACGCACCGGCCGCGGGCAGCCGGGCCTCAGCAAACGTGCGCCGGCCGAACACGCCGCGGAATACGGCCGCAGATCCGCCCGTCTATGTTCCCCCGTTCGAGCAGTTTGACGGTGGGTCGGCGGTGCCGCTGATTCCCGCCAGCGTGGCCCGGCAACAGGTCCACGGCATGCCCCGCAAGCGCGGGATCTTCGGCGCCGAAGCCCGGATCCAACGCGAGATGCGCACCGTGCAGCTCATCAGCAGGCAGATCCTGACCACCATCCCGGCGGCGCGCCTTGTCAACGGGCTGCAGTCGCCGGCGGACAACAGCCACATCGACCACGCGGTCCTTGCCGGGTACCGTCTCGCGATTGTCGGATCCATGCTCCTGCCGCCGGGTGCCTATGCATGGAACGGCAGCACGTTGACCCACGGCGGACGCTCCGTCGCCCCGCCCCAGCTGGGCCACATCGTGCGCCGGATGCAGGACATATTTCCCGAGCTCAATGTCACCGGCTGGATTGTCATCCACAGCACGGACGGCAATCTGCATCAACCGGTCATCGACCGGCACCGCCGCGCCCCCGGCGGCCAGGGAAGCGGGTACGGGGAAGGCTCGGGACTTGTCGAGGTGGTCAACGCCGCGGGCCTGGCCCGCGGCCTGAAGTTGTTCCTCGGCTCGGGACCGGCGCCCAACATCGTCAACGTTCCGGTGCTGGCCCGCCTGCTGCGCGGAATGCACTAGATTCCGCCCGGGCGCTCCCCCTGCGCCCCCAGGCCGGCAGGCCCGGGGCGCGTTCGACGCCGGCGGCTCGCTAGGATGGGACGGTGTTCCGCATCCTCTTCCACACCCCAGAAATCCCCGGCAATACGGGAAACGCCATCAGGCTCGCTGCCATCACGGGGGCCGAACTGCATCTCGTGGAGCCCCTGGGCTTTGACTTTTCCGACGCCAAACTCCGGCGGGCGGGCCTCGACTACCACGACCTCGCCGTCGTGACCGTCCACCCGGACATCGACGCGGCGTGGGCCGCGCTCGAGCCGGAACGGGTATTTGCCTTCACCTCCGACGGCGAGACCACGTACACCGACATCCGCTACCGTGCCGGCGACGTCCTCCTGTTTGGTCCTGAATCCGTAGGCCTGCCCGAGGAAGTCAAACACAGTCCCCGGGTGACGTCCCGGGTGCGCCTGCCGATGCTCCCAGCCCTCCGGTCACTGAACCTGGCCAACGCGGCATCCATCGCCGTCTACGAGGCGTGGCGCCAGAACGGGTTCGCAGGGGCCAAGTTGTAGCGGTCCGCCGAGGAGGCCCGCCAGGCCCTGCGGCGGCCCGATGGGCGGCCCGCGGGAAGGAATTCCCGCCCGGCGCGCCCATCCAGGTGCCGGGCCGCGCCGAATCACTTCTGAAGGCGGACACCAATCCGCCCACTCACTTTGCGTACCGGTCATGGTGGGGAGAAACGGAAGGGAGCGAGGAGCGGCAGGTGAGAACAGTACATCTGGACAGATCCTCTGCCCGCGTGGCAGGGGCCGGCCCCTCGCCGCATGCCGCACCGATTGGCCCGCGTTGGGCTGCAAGCGCCCTATGCTTGGGAGTGATGGAAACTCCGAATGCCCCGAACCCCGAGGCCGCCGCACCGGCGGGCACCTCAGCCGACATCAACGGCCGGCTCAGCAGCCTGCTGGCACTGATTGCCCAGGGCGACCAGACGGCGTTCGCGGAATTTTACAGCCTCACCTCCAGGCGCGTCTTCGGCATGGCACGCCGGGTCCTGATCGATACCGAACTCAGTGAGGACACCACCCAGGAGGTCTTCCTGCAGGTGTGGCAGAACGCCGCCAAATTCAATCCCGCCGCGGGCAGTCCGCTCGCCTGGCTCATGACGATCTCGCACCGCCGCGCCGTTGACAAGGTCCGGTCCTCGCAGTCCGCCACCGACCGCGAAGCCAGATACGGTGCCAGCAGCCAGGAGATCGACCACGATTCCGTCTCGGACGAAGTCGGCAGCCGGCTCGAGGCCGAGGCGGTGGTCCGGTGCATGGAGACGCTGACCGATACGCAGCAGGAGTCCGTCCGGCTGGCGTACTACGGGGGCCTCACCTACCGGGAAGTGGCCGAGCGGCTGAATGCCGCGGTACCTACCATCAAGTCCCGCATCCGCGATGGACTCATCCGACTGAAGACCTGCTTGGGGGTGAGCTGAATTGACCGATATGAACGCACCTGAGAACAACAACCGCCTCCCCGGCGGCTTCACTGCCGAGATCGCCACCGACCTGTCGTCCGGCCGCGTGGTGGACCTTGCCGAGGTCTACGCCCTCAACGCGGTGGACGACGCCGAACGCGCCGCAATCGAACAGTTCCTCGCCTCCGCACCGGCAGCAGACAGGGCTGCCTTCAACGAGCGGGTCCGGCAGGCCCGGGAGACCCTGGCCACCAGCTTCACCGCAGAGGAAGAGCCTCCGCCCGGGCTGCTGGACCGGATCATGTCATCCTTGCCTGCGCAGACGGCAGAGCAGGCCGCAGCGCAGTCCCGCGCCGCAGTGCCGCTTCCCGGCACGGGTCCGCACGCGACGCCGGTGCTGCCGCATCCGGCACGCGACGGCTCCGCGCTGCCCGCCACCGACGAACTCGGTGCGGCCCGCCAGCGCAGGGAAGAGCGCCGCCGCCCGCAGGGCATGCGGAACTGGCTTATCGGCGTCGCCGCCGCAGCCGTGATCGCCCTGGGCGGTGTGGGCGTCGGAGCCTACGTGGCCAACCAGAACGATCCGCTAAATCAGGTGATGCAGGCCAGCGACGTCCGCCAGGCCACCGTCGACGTCAACGGCGGCGGCACCGCCACCGTGTCGATTTCCCCGTCCAAGGATGCCGCCGTCGTCAAAATGAACGGCGTCCCGGCCCCGCCCGCGGGCAAGGTCTACCAGATGTGGCTGATCCCCAAGGACGGCTCTGCCCCGGTCTCCCAGGGCCTCATGGACGCTGAAGCCTTGTCCAAGCCCGCGGTGGTCAAGGGCATCGGTTCCGCGGCCGCGCTGGGCATCACCGTGGAACCCGCAGGCGGATCCGCGTCGCCTACCCTGCCGACCGTCGCCGCCGCACCGCTGAACGCCTAGCCACCCGCAGGACACAGCAAGCCCCGCATACACAAAGCCGCCCGGGCCTTGGCTCCTTCCGTAGAAGGATTCAAGGCCCGGGCGGCTTTGTGTTGTGACCGGCGGACGTCCTGTCCGGCCGATGTCATGCCCGGCTATATGACCAGCGAGAGCAGCATGACCAGGCCGAAGCTCACCACGGAAATCAGCGTTTCCATGACGGACCAGGTCTTGAAGGTCTGGCCCACCGTGAGTCCGAACAGCTCCTTGACCAGCCAGAACCCGGCGTCGTTCACGTGCGAGAAGAACAGCGAGCCCGCGCCGATCGCGAGGGCCAGGAGTGCGGCGTGCGTCGGCGACAGCGAGCTGGCCAGCGGTGCCACGATGCCCGCCGCCGTCACGGTGGCGACGGTGGCCGAGCCTGTCGCCAGGCGCAGGGCAACGGCCACGATGAAGCCGAGCAACAGCACGGACATGTTGGTCCCCTCGGCCCAAGCCTTCACCGAGTCACCCACGCCGGCACCAATCAGCGTCTGCTTGAAGCCGCCGCCTGCGCCGACGATCAGGATGATCCCCGCGATCGGGCCCAGGCTGGCGGCGATCTTGCTTGTAATCTTGGCGCCGTTCAGGCCCACGGCGTAGCCGAAGGTCACCATGGCCAGCAGGACGGCCAGGGTCATCGCCACCAGCGGCTGCCCGACGAAGTCGAAGAACATCCGGATCGCGGGGGCGGTCCTGGGGTCCGGCCAGATGATGTCCACGACGGCCCTGAGCAGCATGAGGACGACCGGGAAGATGATGGTCAGCAGCGTGACGATGAAGTTCGGCGGGCGCTTGACGCCTTCCATGTCCGCGCCGTGCACGGTGTCGACGCCGCCGGCGACGGCGGGGGCGCCCACCGGGACCCACCGGGCCGCCAGTCGGGAGAAGAGCGGGCCGCAGATGATCACCGTGGGGACGGCGATCAGGATGCCGAGGGCCAGGGTGGTGCCCAGTTCCGCCTTGACGGCGCTGATCGCGATCAGCGGTCCCGGGTGCGGCGGCACCAGCCCGTGCAGCACGGACAGACCGGCCAGCGCCGGGATGGCGATGCGCATTAGGGGCATCTTGGAGCGCTGCGTGACCAGGACGATCACCGGCAGCAGCAGGACGAGCCCGATCTCGAAGAACATCGGCAGGCCGATGATCACGGCCACGAGGGTGATGGCCCAGACCAGCTTGTTTCCGGTGGCCTTGGCCAGGAGGGTGTCGACCACCCGGTTGGCGCCCCCGGAGTCGGCGAGCAGCTTGCCCAGCATCGCGCCGAGGGCGACCAGCAGGCCGACTTCCTTCAGGACGCCGCCCACACCGTCTTCGAAGTTGGCGATCACCTTGGCCGGTTCCACGCCGGCGGCGAGGCCGACGAATCCGGACCCCAGAATCAGGGCCAGGAAGGGGTGGAACTTGAATTTGGCGATCAGGACCACGAGCAGGGCGATGCCCAGGCCCGCAATGATCAGTAGTTGGGTATTGACGCCGGTCCCGGCCTCAACGGCAGCCGGAAGCTGCATTGCTATCAGTGATTTCACAAAAATTCCTTGGTCGCGGCGAAACGCGGGAAGGCTCAGGGCCTGGCGTCGGCGGCGTCGAGATTAAGTCGGGTGATGATTTCCTGTGCCTCTTCCGCCGGCGTTGCGGAGACGGACAGGGAGATGAAGTTTTCGTCTGCCGTGGGGGCTTCGAGCGCGTCGAACTGGGACTCCAGCAGGGCCGGGGGCATGAAGTGCCCGTGGCGGGAGGCCAGCCGGTCGGAGATCTTGTCCCGTGATCCCTCGAGGAACACGAAAACCACGCCTTCGCCGCGCAGAACGTCCCGGTAGCGCTTCTTCAGCGCCGAACAGGTCACGACGCCCGGATTCCCTGCCGCGGTGTGGGCCCGGATCCAGTCGGCAATGCTTTCGAGCCAGGGCCACCGGTCCTCGTCGGTCAGCGGCTGTCCTGCGTGCATCTTCGCGACGTTTGACTCGGGGTGCAGGTCGTCGCCCTCGGCCAGGTCCCAGCCCAGCCTGCCGGCCAGAAGTCCCGCGACAGTTGATTTGCCGGATCCGGAGACGCCCATGATCACAAGAACGGGGTGTTGCGCAGTCTTCGCCATCAAAGTCTGCCTTCCATCAAATAAATATGATTTAAACAGAGGCCAGCATATGGCAGAGGTTGTGCTGCAGCAACACTAGAAGCCGGCGATGGTCCCCTGGCCGTTGACTGTTACGACATGGAAGGCCTCGGCGCTGCGCCCGGCGGGAAGTCCGGCGCGGGCCCCAGTGCCGAGCATGAGGCCGCGGACCGTACGCTCCATTGCGTCGACGTCGGGGTGCTGGCTGACGTGGATGTGAATGGCTGCCAGCTTGCTCTCCACATGCTCGGTGACGTCCACAAAGTGGTTTTCGTGCTCTTCCGGCCCGGCGAAGAGCCACAGCCAGGGCAATTTGTAGGCCTCCAGCCCGGACTCGGCCAGTTCCGGGTATGCGAATGGGTTTTCCAGCGCGGGATACACGGCACGGGTCACCGCCTCCCCCACAGCCAGATGATCCGGATGGCTCTTCTGGATCCGGTCCCAGTTGCGTTCCGGATGCATGGAGAGCACGACGTCGGGCCGGAGCTGACGGATCAGGCGCACCACTTCGCGCATCACCTCATGCGAGGGTTCGAGGTAGCCGTCACGCTGGTGCAGGTAATGGATGTCCGTGACGCCGACCAGGGCGGCGGCGCGCTGCTGCTCCGCGACGCGCAGCCGCACGATTTCCTCGCGCTGCTCGGGATCAAAGCCGCCGGCGTCGCCGTCGGTCATGATGCAGTAGCTGACCTGGACTCCGGCGGCGGTCCAGGCCGCAACCGTGCCGGCGGCGCCGAAATCGATGTCGTCCGGGTGGGCCGTGAAACAAAGCACCCGCTCAATCCGGGTGGTCTCCGGGTCGAACGGGCTTTGTGCCGGGACGGCGGTGGTGCTCATGCGCTCAGCCTCTGCGCTTCTTGATTTCGGCGGTGGCCTGCGGCAGGACCTGGAAGAGGTCGCCCACAATGCCGAAGTCCGCGATCTCGAAAACCGGCGATTCGGCGTCCTTGTTCACGGCCACGATCACCTTCGCGGTTTGCATGCCGGCCTTCTGCTGGATGGCTCCGGAAATGCCCGCAGAGATGTAGAGCTGCGGCGCGACGGTCTTGCCGGTCTGGCCGATCTGCGCGTCGTGGCCGATCCAGCCGGCATCCGTGGCAGCCCGCGAGGCACCGATGGCTGCGCCGAGGGCGTCGGCGAGTTCCTCCAGCGGACCAAAGTTGCCGTCCACGCCACGGCCGCCGGCCACGACGATCCGTGCCTCGGACAGATCGGGGCGTCCGCTGGCAGGCTTGTCGGTGCGCGCCGTAACCCGGGCGGCGGCCGCGGTCACGTCAGGGACCTGGACAGTGATGCTCTCCGGTGCCGTGCCCGTGACCGCGGGCTCGGGCGTGATGCTGTTCGGCTTCACGGTCAGCACGGAAACGGGTGTCACCGCCTTCGCGGTACTGGTGTAGGACCCGGCCAGTACCGACTTGTGCGCCGTTCCGTCGGGGTCCACGGCCACGACGTCGGTGATGACACCGGCGCCGAGCCTGATGCCGAGCCGGGCGGCGATTTCCTTGCCCTCGGCCGAGTTCTCGGCCAGGACCACGCCCGCACCGGCGGCGTCGGCGGCCGCGGCCAGGAATGCCGCCTTGGGTCCGACGAGGTAGTCGTCGAGGTCCGCGGCGGACGGGCGGTACAGTGCCTGGGCACCGTACGCGGCCAGGGTCGAGGCGGCGTCGTCGTGCAGTTCGCCGTTGACGGCCGCGACGGTCTCGCCCAGGGACCGGGCGATGGTGAGCAGTTCCAGGCTCGACTTCTTCAGCGCCGCACCGGGGTTGTCGATGAAAACGAGTACTTTTGCCATGTTCGGATAATCCCCTTTAGAGCAGCTTCTGGGCGGCCAGGAACTCGACCAGCTGGATGCCGGCGTCGCCTTCGTCGGTGATGATGGTGCCGGCCGTCCGAGGCGGGCGGGCCTCTGCCGTCTCGACGGCGGTCCAGGAACCGGACTTGCCCACCTGGGCCGCGTCCACGCCGATGTCGGCAAGGCTCAAGGTGGTGATGGTTTTCTTCTTGGCCGCCATAATGCCCTTGAAGTTCGGGTACCGCGGATCATTGATCTGGTCGGTGACGGAAACGACGGCCGGCAGTGTGGCCTCAATGGTGTCCGCGTGGGTGTCGCCGTCGCGGCGGGCGGTGAGCTTGCCGGCGTCAAGCTCGAGGGACGCGGCGAAGGTTACCTGTGGGAGGCCCAGCCGCTCAGCGAGCTGTGCCGGAACCAGCGAGGTCTCGCCGTCCGTGGAGGCCATTCCGGTGAGGATGAGGTCCGCGGGGACGTCCGCGCCCAGGTGGCGGATCGCGGCGGCCAGCGCCAGCGACGTGGCCGCGGCATCCGAACCGGCCAGGGCCTCATCGCTGAGGTGCACGCCTTCCGTGGCGCCGATCTGGAGGGACTTCTTCACCGCATTGACCGCCCCGGCCGGACCCATGCTCAGCGCAATGACCTTGTTGCCGGCTGCTTCTCCGCCGCGGGCCTCGGTCAGCTGCAGCGCAGCTTCCAGGGCGTATTCATCCAGTTCGGACAGGATGCTTTCGGAGCGGTCCACCGTGTTGGCCTCACCTGCGAGGTGGCGGTCGAACTGCGCATCCGGGACGTGCTTGACCAGCACAATGATTTTCAGAGTTTCTTCCACTGTGTCTACAGCAGCCTTCCATGCGGGTGGACAGCCGCCCCTGACGGGGTCATGGCCACGGAATGCCCGGCAGCCGGGCTGTTCCTAGCTAACCATATAGCCGCCGGGCAGCGCGGCCACGGTTAACGTCTGTGTCAGTGGACTGGCCCGGGACGGCAAAGGCCGGGCCGCACCTTTTCGGTGCCGCCCGGCCTGCCTGTACTGCGCGATATCTGTTGCTGCTTTGATTTACAGCTGCGATTTACAGTTGCTCCGTTTATTGCTGCGCTGGCTTCCGGCCGCCCAGCCCTACTGCTCGGCTGCGGCGCCGAGCGTCACGTCGACGTCCTTGAGCTGGCCGCCGCGCAGCACTGTCACCTTGACCGTGGCCCCGGCGGCCTGTTCCCGCACCGCCGCGGTCAGCTGGTTGGGATCGCTGATGGTCAGGTTCTGGAACTTCGTCACGACGTCGCCGACCTTGATGCCGGCCTTGTCTGCGGCCGAGCCGGACTCGACGGTCGCGACCTCCGCGCCCACGGAGAACCCGGAGGAGGACGAGCCTGCGGCCTTCGGCTTCACGCTCACGCCGAACTGCCCGTGGGTCGCCTTGCCGGCGCTGATGATCTCCTGGGCCACGCGCTTGGCGTTGTTGATGGGGATGCTGAAGCCCACACCGATGTTGCCGCTGCTGCTTCCGCTGGCCGCGTCGCCGCCGGCGGAGGCGATCGCGACGTTGACGCCGATGATTTCGCCCTTGGTGTTCACCAGCGCGCCGCCGGAGTTACCCGGGTTGATGGCCGCGTCCGTCTGGATGACGTTGATCGAGATGGATCCCTGATCCGCGGTGCTCGGAGTCTCGCCGCCGCCAGGGGGCGCGAACTGGAAGCCCTGGTCACCGCCCTGGGAGTTGTCCGCACCGCCCTTCGGCGCAGCCGAGGATGCCACGCTGATGGTCCGGTTCAGGGTTGAGACGATGCCGTCCGTGACTGTGCCGGTGAGGCCCAGCGGCGACCCGATGGCGACGGCGGTGTCACCGACGTTCAGCTTGCCCGAGTCACCGAGAGTTGCCGGGACCAGCCCCGAGGGGTTGTCGATCTTGATCACGGCGAGGTCGGAAAGCGGGTCGGTACCGACAATCTTCGCGGAGTAGACCTTGCCGTCGCTCGTCCGGACCTCCATGGTGGCGTTCGCGGCCTTGCCGTCGAGCGTCACCACGTGGGTGTTGGTCAGCACATGGCCCTGGGTGTCGAGGATGATCCCGCTGCCGGTGCCGCCGTCGCTGCCGCTGGTCGCTTTGATGGTCACGACGCTGGGGGACGCCTTAAGGGCTGCGGCGCTAATGGCGTTGACGTCTTCCCTGTTGTTGACGATCACCGGACCCGCCTGGCTCGTGTTGCTGGCGGCGGACGGGGAGAGGCGGTCGCCCAGCAGGGCGTTACTGCCGGCCACCACGCCGCCGCCGATGAGGCCGGCGGCCACGATGCTGGCCACGAGGGTGGGGACGCCGAAGGCCGCCTTGCGCTTGGGGGCGTGCGCCGGGTCGTTCGCAAAGCCGGGACCGGCAGGGTAGGACGGACCCGGCTGCGGCTGGCCGCCGGAGTGGACGCCGTAAGGGTTGGCGCCATAGTGGGACTGGCCGTACGGGGCTTGCTGCGACTGGCCGTATTGGGTTTGCTGGGACTGGCCGTACGGCGGGTGGCCGGGCTGGGCAGGCTGGCCCTGGCCGGGCTGCGTTGCTCCGCCATAGGGGCCTGCGTGCTGGGCCGGGGCGCCGATCTGCTGGGTGTCCGTCGCGGAGGGCTGGTTCTGCTGGTACACCGGACGCGGCGCGCCGTCCTCGGCACGGTCCAGCCGGAGGGTCGGGTTCCCGGGCGCCGGGCTTTCGGATACCGGGCTTCCCGGTGCCGCCTCAGGCGTGCGGCCGGCATGCGGCTGCTCCGGCGAGCCCTCCTGCGCTCCCGCCGGTTCCTGGTTCTGTGGTGTCGGCTCCGGTGACACACCCGGCACTGGGTTCTCAGTCATGAGACTTCCTTTCATCCTCGTCTGCCCTTAACTATGGACGCTCAGGCTGACACTAGAGCGGACATTTGCTGGGAGGTTCCTGAACGGACAGTATGCGGGCCGCGAACTGGTGTTTCCCTGGTTAAGCGCGTTTCGCTGGTGGCATATTCCCCTAGGTGGACTGCCATTTGGGTGCACCATAGAATCAAATGGAAATGCCACAGCGACCTGCGGCTTTACATCTGCGTGGGGGCGCTGCTGCATTCTGTGACGGCTGGTTCGACCGAACCGGTCCCAGAAGTGCTGAAGGGTTGCACATGCGGTCTAAGTTGAATCGTTTCCTCGCCGTCCTTGGCGTCGCTGGATTGCTGGCGCTCCCCGCCGCTCCAGCCCTGGCCGAAGATCCGGTGACCATTCCGTCCGGGCAGAACATCGTGGACAGCGCGAACGTGCTCGGCAGCCGCAAGGCCGAAGTCCAGGACGCCATCCAGAAGCTCCTCAAGGACCACAAGTACAACCTCTACGTCATCACAGCAAAGACGTTCGAGAATCCGGCCGACCCCAAGGGATGGGCCCAGGCCGTCGCGACGAACAAGGGTATGGGCAAAGCCGACGTCATCCTGACCATGTCCGACGACGGCAAGTACTACTTCTCCCCCAGCTCGGCCAGCGCCATCTATCCCAAGACGTCCAACATCGTTCAGAACGCCATCGTGCCGAACCTGGCCGGCGGAAAGCGCGACTTCGCCCAGGCAGCCATTGATACTGCCGCTGCGGTGGGCGACGCAGCGGGCGGCGGCAGCGGAACGGTGCCGTCCGGCGCCGGAGCAGGCAGCGCGGTCCTCGTGGGAGTCGGCGTCGTGGCTATGGGCGGTGCGGGAACGTACCTGTACCTGCGCAGCCGCCGGAAGAAGGCCCTGCAAAGTTCGGGGGCGTCAGCCGGGGCCCAGGACGCGCAGCCGGACCCGCTGGCAGGGCTCAGCGTGGCCGAGCTGCGCCGGAAGAGCGATTCGCTGCTGATCGAGGCCGATGACGCCATCAAGTCCAGCGAGCAGGAGCTGGGATTCGCCCAGGCCCAATACGGGGACGCCGCGGTGGGCAATTTCACCAAGGCTCTGCAGGAGGCCAAGGGCCACATGACGGAATCGTTCAAGCTGCAGCAGCAGCTTGACGACCACATCCCCGACACCGAGGAGCAGCAACGGAGCTGGCTCGTGGAAATCATCGGCCGCTCCGAAGCCGCGCTGGCATCGCTGCAGGAACAGAAAGCCGATTTCGATTCCCTCCGGGAGCTGGAAAAGAACGCCCCGCAGGCGCTCGCCGCCGTAGGCGCCGGCGCCGCGGACGCCCAGGCAAAGCTTGCCGCCGCCGAACAGTCGCTGACCGATCTGCGGGCCAAGTACGCCGAGAGCGCCCTGGTCCAGGTCGCGGACAACATCAAACAGGCCAAGGAACGTCTCGACTTCGTGCAGAATGCCTCCACAGCGGCGCAGGAAAAGCTCGCCGCGGGTGAAAGCAGCCTCGCCGCGGTCGCCGTCCGTGCCGCCGAGGAGAGCCTGCACCAGACGAACGTGCTGATCGGCGCCATCACCAAGGTGGCCGGCAGCCTCGACGAGGCACGCAACAGCCTGGAAGCCGCCGTCGTCGATACTGCGCAGGATCTGGCCCAGGCGAAGGCGATGATCCAGTCCGGCGCCCATCCGGAACTTGCCGGCCCCGTGGCTGCGGCGGAAGCCGCGCTCGCCCAGGTCAAGGCGGAAATCCAGGGCGGCAAGATTGATCCGATCGCGACGCTGGAACGGGTCGTCTCGGCCCATCAGGCACTCGACCAGTCTCTGGCCGGAATCCGCGACCAGCAGGACCAGGCGCGCCGGGCCCAGGCCTCACTGCAGCAGAGCATCATGTCGGCCCAGGCCCAGATCAGCGCGACGTCGGACTACATCACCGCCCGCCGCGGCGGCGTGGGCACCGATGCGCGCACACGCCTGGCGGAAGCCCAGCGGAACCTGGACTATGCGCTCTCCATTTCCCGCACCGACCCCGTCACGGCATTGCAGTACGCGCAGCAGGCCTACGCGCTGGCGGCACAGGCCGCGCAGCTGGCCCAGTCCGACGTCGACCAGTTCGGCGGCTACGCCAACCAGGGCCAAGGCTACGGTCGGGGCGGCATGTTCGGCGGCAGCGGCGGGGGCGGCCTCGGCGGTGCGATCCTCGGCGGAATCCTCATCAACTCGATCCTCCACGGCGGAGGAGGCGGCGGCTGGGGCGGCGGCGGAGGCGGCTGGGGCGGCGGAGGCGGCGATGACTCCGGCGGCGGCTGGGGCGGCGGCGACTTTGGCGGCGGCGGAGACTTCGGCGGCGGGGACTCCGGAAGTTTCTAGCCTGTCCGCCCCCAAGAAACAATGGCGGGAAGCAGTAGCGGGAAACTCTACAGACCACGCGCCGGCCGTAACGGCCCGGACAGCGGATAGATGCGATACATCATCGATCACTGGAATCAGTGAGACAACGGAGCAGGACGAAAGGTAACACCATGGTTAAGCAGTCCATTTTCGGCCGCATGGCGCAGCTGGCGAAGGCAAACATCAATTCGCTGCTGGACCAGGCCGAAGATCCGCAGAAAATGCTGGACCAGATGGTCCGTGACTACACGAACAACATCGCGGAGGCGGAGTCCGCCGTGGCCCAGACCATCGGCAACCTGCGCATGCTCCAGGACGACTACAACGAGGACGTCCGCAACGCCCAGGACTGGGGCAGAAAGGCCCTCGCAGCCTCGCGCAAGGCCGACGAGTACCGGGCGAAGGGCGACGTCGGCGATGCCGAGAAGTTCGACAACCTGGCCAAGGTGGCCCTACAGCGCCAGATGGGTTCCGAGAACGAGGCCAAGGCCGCCGAACCGAGCATCGCGTCCCAGACCGAGGTGGTGGACAAGCTCAAGCACGGCCTTGACCAGATGAAGGGCAAGCTCAACGAACTGACCAGCAAGCGCAATGAGCTGGTGGCCCGGTCCAAGACCGTGCAGGCCCAGAGCCAGGTCCACGACGCCCTCAAGAGCATCAACATCATGGACCCCACCTCCGAGGTGGGCCGCTTCGAACAGAAGATCCGCCGCGAGGAAGCCAAGGTCCGCGGCCAGCAGGAGCTCGCCGAGTCGAGCCTGGACGCCCAGTTCAATTCGCTTGAAGATCTTGGCGAGCAGACCGAGATCGAAGCCCGGCTGGCAGCGCTGAAGTCCGGCGGCTCCCCCGCCGCCATCGGCACCGGCGAGAAGAACGCCGAGTCCGGTTCCACGGTCGACGAGGCCGACTTCGACAAGCTCTGACCCGACGGTCCGGCCCTTCCGCAGGATTGCTGCACGCTCCAGGCCCGGGCCGGGCCCCGTCGGGCAAACCTGACACCTCAGGTATGCCCGCCGGGGCCCGGCCCTCGTTGTGCCCTGTGTGGCCCCATGTCTGACCGCACCGGCACCCGCGGCGGCGGCGCGTGTACCGTGGATCCATGTCTGCGACCCTTGTGTGGCTCCGTGATGACCTCCGGCTGGATGACAATCCGGCCCTGGCGGAGGCCGCTGCCCTGCACCAACCCCTGACCGTCGTCTATGTCCTGGATGAGGAGTCACCCGGCATCCGGCCGCTGGGCGGCGCGGTGAAGTGGTGGCTCCACCATTCGCTGGCCGCCCTGGCCGCCGCGCTGGAGGCCACTGGCTCGCGGCTGGTGCTCCGCTGCGGCCCCGCCGCCCGGGTCATCCAGGGCCTCGCGGTGGAAACGTCGGCAAACGCCCTGCTGTGGAACCGCCGCTACGGCGGCCCTGAACGCGCCGTCGACGCCGGCCTGAAGGGCTGGGCCAGCGGCGAAGGCCTCAACGCCACAAGCTTCCAGGCGAACCTCATGTTCGAGCCGTGGACGGTGCGCACCGGCAGCGGGGGCCCTTACAAGGTCTTCACGCCATTCTGGAAGGCCTGCCTGGCCGGTGCCGAGCCCCGGCAGCCCCTGGCGGCACCGGACCAGCTGCCGGGCCCTGCACGCACCCGCAGCGGCGGCCTGCCGGCGAGCGAAACGCTCGAAAGCTGGGGCCTGCTCCCCCGGAGCCCGGACTGGAGCCCGGGGCTGGCCGACACCTGGACGCCGGGAGAAGCCGGCGCCCTCAGCCGCCTCGAGGACTTCGTGGACGGCCCGGCCGCAGAATACGGCACCGGCCGCGACGTCCCGGGCGTCGAGGGCACCAGCCGGCTCTCCCCGCATCTGCGCTTTGGCGAGATCAGCCCCTTCCGGATCTGGCACACGCTGCGCCACAGCTTTGCGGCAGGGGCGCCGGCCGACGTCGGGATCTTCCGTTCCGAACTTGGCTGGCGGGAATTCTGCTGGCAGCTGCTGTACGAGAATCCGGATTTGGCGACACAGAACTACCGGCCGGAGTTCGACCGCTTTCAGTGGCAGCCGGCGTCGGGCGACGAGCTCCAGGCCTGGCAGCAGGGCCGTACGGGCTACCCGATGGTGGACGCGGGCATGCGCCAGCTCTGGCAGACCGGCTGGATGCACAACCGCGTGCGGATGGCGGCCGCGTCCTTCCTGGTAAAGAACCTGCTGGCCGACTGGCGGTTGGGCGAGGCCTGGTTCTGGGACACGCTGGTGGACGCCGATGCCGCGAGCAATCCGGCCAACTGGCAGTGGGTCGCGGGCTCGGGTGCCGACGCGTCGCCGTATTTCCGGATCTTCAACCCGGTCACGCAGAGCAAGAAGTTCGACGCCGCCGGTCGTTACCTCCGCGGATACATTCCCGAGCTCTCCGCGCTGGACGACAAAACCGTCCATGAGCCCTGGAAGGCCGGCAGCGCCGCCCCCGGCTACCCCGCACCGATCGTGGATCTTGCCGAGTCCCGGGCGCGGGCGCTGGCAACCTATCAGCGGCTCAAGGACGGGTGAGAGCCGGCTTAGGGCGGTCAGGGGCGGGCCGCAGGCGGGGGCTGGGGCTGACGGCCGTAGCTGGCGGCCGGAGGCTCAGGGCTGCCGCTGGCCGGCTGGCTGCTTGGGCTGGGGCTCAGGGCCTTGGGTGCGTTGGGTGCCTTGCCCGCCGGGGGCCGCCGCCGCGGGCTTAAAGCGAGAGGTCCGGAACACTGTTTCCAGTGTTCCGGACCTTTTCTCCAGTTGCGGGGACAGGATTTGAACCTGTGACCTCTGGGTTATGAGCCCAGCGAGCTACCGAACTGCTCCACCCCGCGTCGCTTGATCAACTCTACCCTAGTTTCCGGACCGCCCTGACCACTTACCCAGTCGGGCCCAGCTGCCGTCCAGCCCGACCCGTGCAGCCCGGCCCCTTCAGGTCTCTGGACTGCGGGGCGAGCCGGTCGCCCCCTTTTGTCCTATGACCCGGTTTCCCGGTTCCCGGCTTCCGCACCTTCCCCGGCGGCTTAAAGCAAAAGGTCCGGAACACTGTTTCCAGTGTTCCGGACCTTTTTCTCCAGTTGCGGGGACAGGATTTGAACCTGTGACCTCTGGGTTATGAGCCCAGCGAGCTACCGAACTGCTCCACCCCGCGTCGCAAGATCAACTCTACCTGCCGGTGAACTTGAGGCCAAATCGAGGCGACGTGATGTGTATCTCGCCGCCCGCGGGAGCGTCCGCCCTGGTCCCCCGGCCCTCCCGCACAAGGGCGCACCGAGATCGAATCCGCTCCGTCGACGCCACAGGCCGCGTTTGCCCCCTCCGTAGGAGGCAAACCCGGCCTGTTGCACCGTTCACAGGCTGTGCCCGGCCCTCTCGCAGCGCGTAAGGACCTGCCGGCGTCAGCTGCGCAGCGTTAGCTGCCCGCCGTCGCCGACGGCGTGGGCGTCGGTGTGGCGGTGGCCGCCGGGGCGGCCGGGGCGGCCGGGGTTTCCAGCTTCGCTTCGGCCTCGAGTGCCTTTTGCAAGGCGGCAGCGAGCTTCTTCTGCTGGTCACCGTAGGTCGCGAAGTCGCCCTTCGCGAGGGCGTCCTGGCCGGCCTTGATCGCGGCATTGGCCTCGTCCAGCGCGGCCTTCAGGTCTGCCTTCGCGTCCGTAGTGCCAGGCGGCGGGGTGGCCCCACCTGGCGTAGTGGGAGTGGCCGGTGTTTGTCCCTTGTTCGCCGAGTCACCTGCTGCGGCACCCGAGTTTCCACCGAACAGCTGGTTCAGGGCCTCGTCCAGCGTGGGCGCGAACCCGATCTTGTCGCCGAACGCCACCAGGACCCGCTGCAGCGTCGGGTAGGAGGTCTCCCCCGTGGAGCGCAGATAGACGGGCTGGACGTACGCCATGCCGCCACCGACCGGCAGGGTCAGGAGGTTGCCGTTGAGCACCGCCGACGCACCCTGGCGCAACAGGTTAAGGGCCTGCGACACAGTGGGGTCGGAGTTGAACTTGTTCTGCGCCTGCCCAGGTCCGGGGACCTGGGTCTCCGGCGGGATCTGCAAGAGCCTCAGCTGGCCATAGCTGTCCGCCTTGACACCCTTCTGGTTGCCGGCGTCGGAGTCCGCGGCCAGGAAGCCGTAGAGCACGTTGCGGGCGTTGCCGTTGACCACCTGCGGGATGAACGACGAGGTCAGCTGGAACGCCGGCTTGTCCTGGTCGGGCATCTTCAGCGACATGTAGTACGGCGGCTGCTTGACTTCGTCCTTGACGGTGGGGTCGTTGGGAACGGACCAGGCGTCAATGTTGGTGTAGAAGCTGTCCGGGTTGGTCACGTGGTAGCGGCCCAGAAGCTCGCGCTGGACCTTGAACAGATCCTCCGGGTAGCGCACGTGGCTCATGAGCGCACCGGACATCTCCGAATACGGCTTCACCGACGTCGGGAAAATCTTCTGCCAGGCTTTCAGGACCGGATCCTGGTCGTCCCAGGCGTACAGCGTCACGGAACCGTCGTAGGCGTCCACAGTGGCCTTGACCGAGTTGCGGATGTAGTTCACAGAACTGTTCGGCAGGGCTACTGTCCGGTTCGCGGCGGTCTGTGAGTCGGCTGTGGCGGCGGAGAGCTGCTCCTGCTGGGAGTACGGGAAGTACGGGCTGGTGGTGTACCCGTCCACGATCCACTTCACTCTGCCGTCGACGACGGCGGGGTACGGATTGCCGTCAACAGTCAGGTAGGGCGCCACCTTTTCGACGCGGTCCCGCGGGTTGCGGTCGTAGAGGATCTGGGACTCGGCGTTCACGCCGTCGGAAAGCAGCAGGTCCGAGGACTGGAACTTGATCGCGTAAAGGATCTTGTTGAAGAAGCTGCCCACGTTCGGGCCGCCGTTGCCGGTGAAGGTGTACTGCGTCTCGCCGTCGCCTTCCTTGGCCGCGGGCCGGTCCTGCTCACGGTGCGGTGCACCGTCCGGGGCGCCCACGATCGAGTAGTCGGGCGAGTCCTGGCCGAAGTAGACGCGGGGCTGATAGGTCGAATCGTTGCCGAGCGCGCCCGTGGACGGGATGCCCGCCTGCAGGAAGTCCGGCTTGCCGTCCACGGTGAACTTGTTGCCCTTGGCGGCGACGACGCCGTAGCCGTGGGTGTAGACCACGTGCCGGTTCAGCCAGGACTGCTGGTTCGTGGCGAGACCGTCCGGGTTGAGTTCGCGGACGGCGATGACCGTGTCCTGGATCTTGCCGTCGATCTCGTAGCGGTCCACGTTCAGGGCGCTGGGGAACTGGTAGTAGGGCCTGTACTGTTCGAGCTGCGAGAACGCATCGGAGATCAGGTTCGGATCCAGCAGCCGGATGTTGGCGGTGGTCTGCGCATCGGGGGCCAGCGCGCCGGTGGTGGCGTTGGTGGTGGCGTTGTACCGCTTTTCCTGGACCTTATCCAGGCCGTAGGCGGCACGGGTCATCGCGATGTTCCGCTTGATGTATTCGTTCTCCAGGGTCTGCTCAGAGGGCCGGACCTGGAACTGCTGGATGACCCACGGGTAGACCCCGCCGGCCAGGATGGCCGTGATGATGAGCATGGCGGTGCCGATCACCGGCAGCCGCCACTTGCCGATGACCGCAGCGACGATGAACAGCACGGCGACGATGGCCGCGGCCACGGCCAGGATGGCCTTGGTCGGGATGACGGCGTTCACGTCCGTGTACAGCGCACCGGCCCAGCGCCCGCCGTTATTCTGCACCGTGGAGTAGCGGTCCAGCCAAAAGTTGAGGCCCATCAGCACCAGGAAGGCGGCACCCGTGACAGCCAGGTGGATCTGCGCGGCGCGGCTGGTGAAGATCCCGCGTTCCATGATCCGGATGCTGCCGTAGAGGTAGTGGGTGAGGATGCCGGCAAGGCCGGCGATCACCGTGACGCTGATGAGGAACCCGGTGACGAAGCCAAGGAAGGGGAGAGTCATGAGATAGAAGCTGATGTCGAGCCCGAACTGCGGATCGTTCTGGCCGAATGCCTCCTGGTTCAGGAACAGGAGGACTTTCTGCCACTGGCTGGCCGCGGCACTGCCGGCGAACAGGCCAAAGAGGATGGGAAGCCCCACCATTACGACGCGGCGGATCGGTTCGAGCTGCGCCTGGTAGCGGTTGAGGTTGTCCCGGATTTCCGAATCGGGGGCGTACACCGGCCGCGCATGGTAGGCAATCCGGATGGCGAAGAAGACGGCCAGGAACATGACAGCGAAACCAGTCAGGAAGATCACGATCCTGGCCAGGTTCTCGGTCAGGAACACTTCGAAGTAGCCCAGCTGCTGGTACCAGAGGACATCAGTCCAGACATTGGCGAAGAAGATGAATCCGACCACGATCAGGGCCACGATGATCAGCGTCGGCGTCAGGGCGCCGCGTCGTGTCTGGGGTCTTCCGGGCGGGACAGTGCTGGCGGGACGGGACAAACTCGGTACCTCATAGCTGGTCGTCTACTGCTGGTTTTTAGTTATCAGTCGCTGCTGTGGCTCAGTCTGGCGACCAAGTGCCGGTGTTGCAGGTTGATGCATTCTAACGGCCGTCACCGCCGTTCCGTCAGGGCCCTGCAGCAGGGTCCCGGCGGGACGGCGCGGCCGTCAATTAGTGCCACGAGTGGGACCGGCGCTTAGTTCCGCGGCCAGTCTAGTTGCTGGTGCAGACCGGCAGGCCCGATGTGTCGCCGCCTGACGCGGCCAGCTCAACTGCCTTGCGGGCCTCGGTGAGGTTCTCCACCCGGACCACCTGCAGGCCGTCGGGGATGTGCCTCAGGACGTCTTCGCAGTTGGCCGCCGGGGCCAGGAACAGCGTGGCCCCGCCGGACCGCGCCCCCTGCATCTTCTGGGCGATCCCGCCGATGGGTCCTACGGCACCGTCGGGGGTGATGGTTCCGGTTCCGGCGATGTGCTTGCCGCCGGTCAGGTCCCCGGGAGTGACGGTGTCAATGATGCCAAGCGCGAACATCATGCCCGCACTGGGGCCACCGACCTTGTCGAGCGAGATGGTGACATCAAACGGGAAGGTGAATTTGTACTGCAGCAAGACACCGAGGATGTAGCGGCCCGCGCTGTTCTTGGCCGGCGTGATGGTGACTGGCACCCGGGCGCCGGCGCGTTCCACGATGACTTTGGCGGGTTTGCCGTTGCCGGCGGCCAGTTCCGCCTGGACCACGCCGAGCGAAGTGATGGGCTTGTCATTGATGGAGACAAGTTCGTCCCCCGCCTGCAGCAGTCCTTTCGAGGCAGAGTCGTCCGGGAGCCCGGCCAACTGCATTTTCTGCCCGAACGGAATCTTCAGTTCCTTCAGTGCCGAAGCGATGGCGTTCTCCTGGGAGGTGGTCATCGCAGTGGCGCTCTCCTGCTGGGACTGTTCCTTGGTGACGCCGGTGGGGAACAGCAGTTCCTGGGGGTAGACGGCCTTGGTCCCGTTCAGCCATGCCGAGAATGCCTCGAAGACGCTGACCGGACCGTTGGGACCGCCGTCGACATAGACAGTGGTCAGGTCCAGGCTGCCCTTGGCGGGAAATGACTCATGGCCGCTGACGCTGATCACAGGTTTGCCGTTGTCCTGGCCGATGGTGTTGAAGGTAGGGCCGGGAGACTCGATCACGTAGGGCACGGGCAGGCTCACCGCAGTGATGCCCAGCGCGGCGGCAAGCAGCCCCGAAACCAGCATGGCTGATGACCGGTTGTTGCGCGGGCGCCGCACGCCGGCGCCAGCCAGTCGCGCCCTCCTGCCCCGGGCAGGGCCGGCCGCTGGGTCGCTGGCGGGCTGCTCACCGTGGGTGATTGTCATTGAAAGACCTCTCCGTGCCGGCACGAGGGGCTGCGGCCCTGCCGGGACAAGCCCGAGAGGACACCGCGACCACGCACCAGGGCTGCAGCCAAACCCGAGGCTGCCGCGTGCAAATATTCCAACTTCCAAGCCTACGCGCTTAGGACCCCGGACCGCTCTTTGCCTACAGCGAACGTGGCGCCGTTTCGGCAGACAGCCACTCTTGCACAGGGGTACCGTGAAGTTGAGAAGCAGCCACACCGACGATCGGCGGGATCATGACCTCCAACCCACTCAATCCGTCCAATGGCGACGAGGAACCCAAGGATCCCTTGGCCGAAATGCTCAAAAACCTGATGGGCGGGCAGGGCATGGGCAATATCGACCCCGCCGAGCTCGCCAAGGCAGCAGGCCTGCCGGACGATCCAAACCTCCTGGCCCAGATGTTCTCCCAGGTGCAGGCGATGATGAGCGCCCCCTCGGAGGGGCCCGTCAATTGGCAACTGGCACACGACAACGCCCGGCGCGTCGCCGCCAGCGGATCCGATCCCTCGGTCACGGCGCATCAGTCGCGGGAGGTCGATGAGGCCCTTCGGCTGGCCGAACTGTGGCTCGACCAGGTCACCGGGCTTCCGGCCACGGGACTGATCGGCCGGGCGTGGTCCCGCGCCGAATGGGTCGAGGAAACCCTTGGGACGTGGAAGCGGCTGACCGAGCCCGTGGCCAACAGCATTGCCAATGCGCTCTCGGCCGCCATGACCGAGCAGATGCCCGAGGAAATGAAGTCCATGATGGGCGGCGCCTCCTCGATGATCCAGAACATGGGCGGGGCGATCTTCGGCATGCAGCTCGGCCAGGCGATCGGCGCGCTCTCGGCCGAAGTGGTCAGCTCGACGGACATTGGCGTACCTCTGGCAGACCTTGAAATGGCTCTCCTGCCGGCCAACGTGGCGAAATTCGGTGAGGGCCTCAGCCTGCCGGAGAACGACATCCGCCTGTTCCTGGCCGTGCGCGAGGCGGCGCACGCCCGCCTCTTCGTCCAGGTCCCCTGGCTGCGCGGGCACCTGCTCGGCGCGATCGAGGCCTACGCCCGCGGCATCCACATCGACACGTCCAAGATCGAAGAACTGGCACGCGAGATCGACCCCAGCAACCCCGAGGGCATCCAGGAGGCGCTCTCCCAGGGTGTCTTCATGCCGCAGCGCACTCCCGCCCAGGAACAGGCCCTCGAAAAGCTGGAGACTGCACTGGCCCTGGTGGAGGGCTGGGTGGACGAACTCACCTGGGGTGCGACCGAGAAGATGTTGCCGTCCGCCGCCGCGTTGCGCGAAACCGTCCGGCGGCGCCGGGCCACCGGGGGTCCCGCTGAGCACGCGTTCTCCTCCCTCGTGGGACTCGAACTGCGGCCGCGCAGGCTCCGCGAGGCCGCCACGCTGTGGGCCTTGCTCAAGGAAGAGCGCGGGGTGGACGGCCGCGACGCCGTTTGGCAGCATCCCGACCTGCTGCCCACGGCAGAGGACCTGGAAGATCCGCAAGGCTTCAGCGAACGCCGCAAACTCGCCGAAGCCAGCGACAGCGAAGTGGATGATGCCCTGCAGAAGCTGCTGAGCGGAGGGTTCGATGAGCCGACCGGCGACGACGCCGCCACGGATACCGCGGGCACCGCGGAGTCAGAGGGCACGGCGGATTCAGGGGGCGCCCCGGATTCAGGGGGCACGGACGAACCGGCGGCCAAGGACGACGACGACCGTCAGGACGGCGGACCGGACGACGGCGGCACGCCCAAGGCCTAGCCGAACGCTAGTGGGCCCCGGCCGGGATTTCGGTTCCGTCCGGGGCTTCGTCGTATCCGCCGTCGGGCGCAAGGCCGCGTGAGGTCGCGAAGGAGACCCCTTCCAGGAAGGCCTTGGCGCGTTCAGTCTGCGGGTACGCCGTCAGCAACCGCCAGAAGGCGGCATCGTGGCCGGCCACCAGGAGGTGGGCCAGTTCGTGGAGCAGCACGTAGTCGATCACCCACTGCGGCATGGGCTGCAGCTTCGCCGAGAGCCGGATGGTGCCTTCGGACGGCGTCGCGGAACCCCAGCGCGAATTCTGGTTGGTGACCCAACGGACCGAGGAGGGCACCGCCCTGCCGCCCAGGTACTTCGCCGACAGATCCGCGGCGTGGGCGGCAAGGTCGGTATCGCTGCGGGGGCGGCGCGGGCCGGAACCCCGCGCCGCCCGGTCCCCCTGGCGCCGGAGTTTTTCCAGCATGCGATGGACCCACTCCCGTTCCTGCGCCCTGCTGAAGGACGCGGGGATGGCGACGACGGCGGTGCCGTCCTCCCAGAACGCGGCGACCGTGCGGCGCCGGCGCGCAGAGCGGCGGACCACTACCGGGGCGCCGTCGGCGGTGGTCAGCGGTGTGGCCGCCGGAACTGCGCCGGACTTCCCTGAACCAGGTATCACTGAACCCCCAGACTTCACTGAACCGTGCTTTCGGCCAGGACCGTCAGAACGGCCTCGCCGTACTTCTCCAGTTTGGATGGACCCACGCCGGCGAGTTTGGCCAACTGCTCCAGCGACTCGGGGCGTGCCTCGGCGATGGCGGTCAGGGTGGCATCGGTGAACACGACGAATGCCGGGACGTCGGCCTCGAGGGCCACGTCCTTCCGCCACTGCCTGAGCGCGTCGAACGTCTGTTCCTCGTAAGTGGGCGGGCACTGGTTGCAGCGGCCCACCTTGCGCTCCGCGCCGCTGGAGAGCATGCTGCCGCAGACCCGGCACGACGCCGGAACGGCCGCTTTCCGCCGCGGCGCCGGGCCCTTGCCCCGCAGGTGGGAGCTGGCCACCGAGTCGGGGCGCAGGCCGTCGAGGAAGCGGGAGGGCTTGCGGTTGGCGCGTCCCCCGGGTGTCCGGGCAGTGGACCAGGACAGGGACAGGTGTTCGCGGGCGCGGGTGATTCCGACGTACAGGAGCCGGCGTTCCTCGTCCACGGCTTCCGGAGTGTCCGCGAACGAGATCGGCACGAGGCCCTCGCTCAGCCCGACCAGGAACACGGCGTCCCATTCCAGGCCCTTGGCGGCGTGCAGTGATGCCAGGGTAACGCCCTGCACGGTCGGTGCGTGCTGGGCCAGGGACCGTTCCTGGAGCTCGTTGACAAAGTCCGGGAGCGAGAACTGCGGGCCCCTGCTGATCACGAGTTCGTCGGCCAGCGCCACGAGTGCGGCCAGCGATTCCCAGCGTTCACGGAGAGCGCCGCCGCTGTGCGGCGCCGCGTCCGTGTAGCCGAGGGAGGCGACGATGTCCCGGACCAGCTGCCCGAGCGGCTCGGGCGTGGCGGTTTCAGCCACCGCCCGGGTGGCGGCCCGGAGCTGCAGGATGGCGTCCCGGACCTCCTTCCGCGCGAAGAACCGCTCGCCGCCGCGCAGCTGGTAGCCGATCCCCGCCGAGGCCAGCGCCTGTTCGTAGGCTTCGGACTGCCCGTTGGTGCGGAAAAGTACGGCGACCTGGCTCGCCGGAGTTCCGGCGTCGAGGAGTTCGCGGATCCGTGCGGCGACAGTGGCGGCTTCCGCCTCGTCATCCGAGCATTCGGTGAACCGCGGCACCGGGCCTGCCGGCCGTTGCGCCACGAGCTGGAGAGGCGTGGCCCAGGCGGCGTCCGCCACCGGGCCGCCGCTGCGCCGGCCGGCAAGGAGGTCGTTGGCGAGCCTGACTACCTGGGGCGTGGACCGGTAGTCCCGGATCAGCTTGACGACGTGGGCCTCGGGATACATCGCTTTGAACCCGAGCAGGTGCTTCGGGGAGGCGCCGGTGAAGGAGTAGATGGTCTGGCTGGCGTCGCCCACGACGCAGAGCTCGTCGCGTCCGCCGAGCCACAGCTCCAGGAGCCGCTGCTGCAGCGGCGAGACGTCCTGGTACTCGTCGACGACGAAGTGCCGGTACTGTTCCCGGACGGTCGCTGCCACCTTTGGGTCCTCCTGCAGGATCCCCACGGTGATCAGCAGCACGTCCTCGAAGTCGATGACGTTGCGGTCGGTCTTGACGTCCTCATAGGACTGGAAGACCCGTGCCACGGCCGTCAGGTCGAAACCGCCCGGATTGCCCCGGCCCTGGGCGTTCTCCAGATAGTTCGCCGGGGTCAGCATGGATACCTTGGCCCACTCGATTTCGGAGGCGAGGTCCCGGATGGAGGCGCGGTCCGTGCTGAGCCGGAGCCGGCGCGCGGCCTCGGCAATCATCTGTGCCTTGTGGTCCAGCAGGTTGGGCAACGTGCCGCCGACCGCCTGCGGCCAGAAGAACTGCAACTGGCGCAGCGCCGCGGCGTGGAAGGTGCGGGCCTGGACGTTGCCGACGCCGAGGTCGCGGAGCCGGCTGCGCATCTCGGCGGCAGCCCGGGCCGTGAAGGTGACAGCGAGGAGCCGTTGCGGGCTGTACACCCCTGAGTGCACGCCGTAGGCGATCCGGTGCGTGATGGCGCGGGTCTTGCCGGTGCCGGCACCGGCCAGGACACACATGGGCCCCTGCAGGGTGCTGGCGACCTCGCGCTGCTCGGCGTCGAGGCCGCCGAGGATCCGTTCCTCCAGCGAGCGGCCGTCGGGTTCGGGGGCATCGCCCGACGTCGGGCCGCCCGACGGTTCCCCGCCGGCGATGGTGCTGAAGTTCAATTTCTCTGTGGTCACTTTTGCTGCTCAGTCGGTAGTCGGTGTCCTGCGGATAGGGGCAGGCCTGGTCAGGCGCTGTCCGCGGCGTCCTGAATGACGCCGCCGTACCAGTGTTCAATAAGGGACCGGGCGATGGAGAGCCTGCTGGAAATGACGATCTCGCCGCTGAGGACGGCGTCCTGCAGTTCGCCCCGGCTGAACCACCGTGCCCTGGTGACCTCGACGCCGTCGGGCCGGGCTTCGGTGTCCGGCGTGGTGGCCGTGAAGCCGAGCATCAGGGAGGCGGGAAACGGCCAGGACTGCGATCCAAGGTACTGGGACGCGGTGACGCGGACCCCGACTTCCTCGCCAATTTCACGCTGCACGGCCTGTTCGAGCGACTCCCCCGGTTCGACGAAGCCGGCGAGGGTCGAATAGTTCCGGGCGTCGGGCGGGCCGCCTCCGCCCAGCAGCAATCTCCCGTCGGGGCCGACCACGGTGACGATGATGGCCGGATCCGTCCGGGGGAAGTGCTCGGAGTTATCGGCCGGGCAGCGCCGGACCCAGCCGCCGGCTTCCGGCTGCGTGGGAGTGCCGCAGCGCGGGCAGTGCGTATGGGTGGAGTGCCAGTTCGCGATGGCGCTCGCTTCGATGAACAGCGCAGTGTCCGTGGCATTCAGGCGTGCCGCGACTTCGCGGAAACCCACCCACTGTGCATCGCTGGGAACGCCGGCCACGTGGGCCTCGAATTCCTCGGCCTGGACTTCGAACTGAAGCGGGAGGACAAAGAGGACAAGTTCGGTGCCGGCGTCGAGGTCCGAACCGGCCAGGGCGGAACCGAGGTAAATCATGTGTTCGGGGGCGTACGGGGTGTTGGCCAGGTGCCCGGAGAGCTCGGCCGCGTTGAGGAGCACGAGGCTGTTGCCGCTGACGAGGGCCTGCCGGCCGGAGAGCACCACGGCCCGCGCCGCGCCTGAACGGACCAGCTCCGCGAGCATTCCGGGTTTCACCCGCGCCGCGGATCCGCGGTCGATCAGGGCCGGGCGCACGGGAAGGACAGTCTCCATGAGGTGGTTTGCCGGCAGAAGTTGTACCCGCGGGGCCGCACCGTCGGGTGCCGGGGATTCGGAGGGTGTTTGCTGTGATGCCGATGAAGATGCCGCTGACTCCGCAAGACTCATACACCCACCGTACTGACTCGGGCAGACAATTGACATTTGCCGACCCTGCCGCCGGGTGCTCCACAGCGTGTGCGGGACAGGCCGCTTGCCCCGGATTCAGCGCCTTTTCCCTCCGATTTGTCCCCGATCTCAAGACTCGCCGGAGTGCATCGCCGACTTGGGCGCCGCTCAATCTACCGTGGAAGGGTGAGAAGGAAACCAATCGAACTGGCAGCTGTAGCAACAGCGGCGGTACCCGGCCTGACCCCGACCGCCGTCAGCTCTGCGCCCGACGATCCGGCGGACTTCGACGCGGCCCTCCTGCTGGACTCTGAAGGCAAGCGTTGGCGCGTCCGCTCCCCCCGGCATGCCGAAGCGAGCGCCCGGCTGGAAACCGAATTCCTGGTGCTGCGGGCCTTCGCTCCCGGCATCCGGGCCGAGCTCCCGTTCCTCATGCCCACAGTGGCGGGAACGGTCCGCCAGGGCCAGCTCAGCACGTTTGTCTATTCGCACCTGGCCGGCGCCACCCGCTCCCTGGACGAGCTCAGCACCGGCTCGCCCGCGCTGGCCCGCGAAATCGGGGCGGCCCTGGCCGCGATCCATGACCTCCCGCGGTCAATCGTGAGCAACGCCGATCTGCCCAGCTACACGCCCAACGAATTCCGCCAGCGGCGCCTCAACGAACTGGACCAGGCGGCCACGACCGGAAAAATCCCGCCGCTGCTGCTGCGGCGCTGGGAACACGCCATGGAAGACGTCTCGCTCTGGCGCTTCAATCCCTGCGTCGTCCACGGCGACCTCCACGAGGACAACCTCCTGGTCGAGGGTGAGCGTGTGACCGCCGTGACGGGCTGGACCGACCTGCGCATCGGCGACCCGGCGGACGACATGGCCTGGCTGGTCGCCTCCAACGAACAGGACTTTGTGAACGCGGTCCTGGATCACTACACCTCCAGCCGGCGCGACGTGCCCGACGCGCACCTGTTGCGGCGGGCCGCGCTCTCCGCCGAATTCGCCCTCGCGCAGTATCTGGTCAAGGGCATGGCCGCCGGCAACCAGGAAATGATCGACGAGGCGGAATCCATGCTCGCCACACTGGCCGAGGACGTGGCGGAACACGGCGGCCAGCCGATCAGCGTCGAACCGCTGCCGCAGCCGGTCGCGGCACCCGAACCCGGCACCGAACAGGCCATTGCCGACGCCGGTACTCATGTCGATGCACCGACGGTACCGGCCCCGCCGGCCCCTGCGGCCAACGGGACGGAGTCCGCCGTCAGCAAGGTCACGCTGCTGCCCATGGAGCCGGTCCCGGGCAGCGCTCCGGCTGATGATGCCACTGCCGGCATCAGTGCCCGGCCCGCCGTGCACGTCACGCCTATCCCCCGCGAAACGGGGGCTGACGAACCGGCGGCTGTCCCCCAGCCTGTCGCAGACACAGCCGCTGGCGCAGGCACAGCCACAGCCGCTGCCGCTGACGCAGGCGAGCAGGCAACCGCCGGGCCGGGCGCCGGTCAGGCCGCAGGTGGGTCCGACGACATCACCGCAATCCCCGGCGCCGCGAAGTCCTCCGAGACCTCCGAGACCTCCGAGACCTCCAACGATGCTGCCGCGCCAGACGGCGCCCCGCAGGCGGCGGCTGCGGACGCCGGGGAGGTCCGTGAGGCCGGTGACAGCGACGCGGGAGCGGCGGTTCCCGCCGGCACCGACACGTCGACGCAATCGATCGCCGTCGTTCAGCCCGATTCCGTTGTTCAGCCCGACTCTGTCGTCCAGCCCGATTCCGTTGTTCAGCCCGACTCTGTCGTCCAGCCCGAGACCGCTGCGGAGCCCGGGCCCGGTGACAACACGTCAACCGCCGCGATCACGGTGGTCGACTCCGCGTCCCGCTAGCGCCGGCTGCCGGCCGGTTTAGGTGTAATGCCCCGGCCGGCTCGTTCGGCGGGCTTTCTCCGGCCGGCTGACATCCGTTAGGCGCCGCTGTACTTCGCCGTCCTCCCCAGCGCCGCCGCCACGATTTCCTCAAGCTTTTCCGCCGTTCCGAGGTCGTGGGGGCGGACCACCTGGTTGTCGGCCACGTAGTAGAAGGCGGCCCGGACGTCCTCCAACGGGACTCCCTTGAGCCGGGCCCAGGCCAGCCGGTAGACGGCGAGCTGGACTGCCTTGACCTTCAATTGGGCCGCCGAGGGGCGGCGGCCGGTCTTCCAGTCCACAAGATCCCAGCGGCCGTCGGCGTCGCGGAACACGGCGTCGATCCTGCCCCGGACCACGACGTCGCCGATCCGCGTCTCGACAGGGACCTCGACGTGGGCGGGGGCGCGGTGGGCCCACTCGGACTGGCGGAAAGTTTCCACCATGGAATCCAGGCCGTAGGCCTCGTCGATGTGGTCGTCAGCGCCGGCGGCCTCACCCAGGTCCAGCATCCCGGCGGCGCCGAAGTATTCCTCCACCCAGGCGTGGAAGGCCGTGCCCTTGCGGGCCGACATCCCCGGTTCGCGCGGGATCGGCCTGCGCAGGCGGGACACAACGGAGCCTGGGTCATCTTCCAGGTCCACGAGAGTCGACGCCGAGATGTGCCCGGGCAGATGCACATCCTGGACCACCGAACGCCGGGAGCGGCGTTCCAGCAAAGTGGCCGCCTCCTGCGCCCACCCGGCGGCAGGACCGCGCAGGACTAGACGTCTTCCGGCCTCCGCGCCATCCGGGCCGGCGTCCATTGCCTGCAGGACGCGGGCCGCTGCGGATTCCATAGCCGCCCGCCGGCCCGGGACAAGCCGCAGCCGTTTACCCGTCCGGGGGTCATGCGGGCCCTCCAGCGGGTCATAGGGCCAGGCGGCGACTTCGAGTTCGGAGGTCAGGGGGCTTTCGGCCGGCAGCGCGTCCTCGCTGACGGACAGCGGATGGATTTCGGCCGCGCCGTCGGCGGTAAGGCCCTCGAGCCCGGCAAGGAAGGGAGACATCTCCGCCAAACCCGCCCGGGACCCCACCCACGCCGCACTCGATAGCCAGAGCACGTGTTTGGCACGGGTGTACGCCACGTAGGCCAGGCGCCGTTCCTCGGCCTCGCCGTGCGCCTGGACGGCAGACTTGAACTCCTTTTCGGCGTCAAGCCAGCCTTTTTGGTCCGGCTGGTCCAGATCCCATTGGGGCAAGTC
Source organism: Arthrobacter sp. 49Tsu3.1M3 (assembly GCF_900168135.1). Lineage (NCBI taxonomy): Bacteria > Bacillati > Actinomycetota > Actinomycetes > Micrococcales > Micrococcaceae > Arthrobacter > Arthrobacter sp. 49Tsu3.1M3. The sequence continues at coordinate 28,027 of NZ_FUZD01000008.1, read as the reverse complement.
GGCGCGGTCGCCGCGCAACGGCCACGGCAATGCCGCACTGCCGCTGCTCCACCGCGAGTCCCGGCTGCTGGGGAACGCCCCGGAATTGAGCCCGGGAACGAACACGACGTCCCATTCCAGCCCCTTGGAGGCATGCACTGTCAGCAGCTGCACGGCCTCGTGGTTCACCTCCGGCGCTGCGGCATCCAGACCGTTTTCCTCGGCCGCCGCGGCTTCCAGCCATGCGAGGAACGCCAGGACGTCGACCCGCTGGGAGGTGTGCAGGAACCCGGCCGCTGCGTCCTGGAAGGCGTCCAGGTTACGGCGGGCCTGATGGATGCTGATCCCGGGCCGCGCCGCAACTTCGATGTCCAGGAGCATCGCCCGTTCGACCTCGCCGAGCAAAGTGGTGAGGTCGTCCCCCATGTAGCTGCGCAACTGCCGGAGCTCGTCCGAGAGCCGCTGCAGACGGTCCCGGGCCTCCGGGCTCAGTCCGCGTCCGTGCGCCGAGATCCAGCCCTCGCGGGGCAGCCAGTCCAGAGCCTCGACCAGGCTGGCCGAATCGGTGATGTCGCCTTCAATCACTGCGTCGTCGATCGCGTCCTCGGCGGCACGCCCGTCATCCCCGGCACCCTGTCCGGCTTCACCGGCGTCCGGGCCGCCGGGGCGGCCCCGACGGCGGGCCAGGAAACTGGACCAGTCCCGCAGGGCCATCAGGTCCGCCGGGCCGATCCGCCACCGCGCGCCGGCCAGCAGGCGCATGAGGGAGTCCGAGCGGCCCGGGTCGGCCAGGACCCGGAGCGTAGCGACAAGATCGACGATTTCCGGCGTGTCCAACAGCCCGCCGAGCCCAACGATTTCGTAGGGAATGCCCCGGACTTCGAACTCGCGGCGAATGCATTCCATCTGTGCCCGGCGCCGGCACAGGACAGCCATGGCCGGCGGGACCGGGTCGGCGGAGTGCGCGGCGTCGAAGTCCGTCACGCGGAATTTCAGCACGTCGCTGGCGATCGCCGCGGCCTCGGCTTCGTCCGTGGCGAACCGTCCCATCACCACCCTGCCGTCCACCGCGGCCGGGCTGGGCTGCAGTGGCGGGACCTCGACGGCGTCGGCGCTTTCCCGGGCGCCGGCGGCCCCGAGGTTCGCCGCCGCCTTGCTCAGCGGCGCCGAAATGAGGTTGGCGGTGGCCAGGATGTTGCGTCCGTTGCGCCACGCTGTAGTCAAGTAGGAGGTGGGCGCCACGGCAAAGCGCCGGGCCTGCCCGCTGCTCCGGTCCCCCTCGCCGCCGTGGGCGGTGTCGGTACCGTCGCCGCTGACGAGGATCGGGAATTCGCGGACGAAATGGAAGAGTTGCCCGGCGGACGCGCCCCGGAATCCGTAGATGGACTGGTTCGGGTCCCCCACCGCGGTGACCGCATGGCCGTCGCCGAAGAGCCGGGAGAACAGCACCAACTGGGCGTGCGAGGTGTCCTGGAACTCATCGAGCAGCACCACCTTGTAACGCTGGCGCTCCGTTTGGGCGGCGACCGGAATCTCGCTGGCCACCCGCGCCGCCAGGGCCACCAGGTCACCGAAGTCCAGGGCGCCGCGGGCGCGCTTCGCCTCGGAATAGCGGCCCACCATGTCCGCGACGCTGGCCCGCGTGCGAAGCATCGCGCTGAGCTCGCCCGCGGCCTGGGTGGGGTTCTTCCTGGCTTCTGCGACGTACGGGAGCGACTCGAACTCGGCGACCCGTTCCAGCAGCCAGCCACGGACCTGGGCCGGGTCCTGCAAATGCTCGGAGCACTCTCCCGCGAGCTGGATCACGGCCTTGACGAGCGTCGATTTGGCGGACCGGAAGTGTTCGTAGTCCCCGTCAAAGGCTTCCACCACCTCGCTGGCGAGCTGGAACGACTGGGCGCCGCCGAGCAGCACGACGTCGCGTTCGACGCCGAGGCGGAGACCGTAGTCGGACACAATGCCGCTCGCATACGAGTGGTAGGTCGAGACCTTGGGTTCGAGCGCATCCGCGCTCAGCAGCCCGGCCGGGAAGAGCGTGTTCCCGGTGTCGGCCGCCGCGATGCGCGCCAGCGCGGCCAGCTTGGCCCGGATCCGGGAGGCGAGTTCGCCGGCGGCCTTGCGGGTGAAGGTGACGCCGAGAACTTCCTCCGGCCGGACCCAGCCGTTGGCGACGAGCCACACCACCCGGTCCGCCATGGTGGCGGTCTTCCCCGAGCCCGCCCCGGCGATCACGAGCCGCGGCGTGAGCGGCGACGAAATGATCAGGGACTGTTCGGCCGTGGGGCTGTTCCCCTCCCCCAGCAGTGCCGACAGCTCTTCAGGGCTGAACCGCGGCGCGGGAAGGGGAGCTGGTGCCGGATGCGGGTCGGTCGGGCCGCTTGCCGGCGCCTCGGGGCTCATTCAGTAACCTGCTTTCCCCGCACGCACAGCGGGCACACTTCAGGGAGCCGGCAGCCGTGGCCGCCGTGGCCTCCCTTGGACGGATCGTGGCGGGCCTGGAAAACACTGCCGGACATCACGCGGGCGGCGTCGCCGACCATCTCCAGTGCCCAGTTGTCCTGCGGATCCAGCGGCGCCTGGGCCTGGATGCCGGGGCTCTTGGTTGTGGTCCCCAGCTGGGCCAGGACGGCGCCGCCCGGCAGCGGCGGCGGACCGTCGTCGGGACCCGCGAAGCCGCCGGCCAGCACGGCGGCCTGATAGGCGCCGAGCTGCGGGTGCCGGTCCAGATCCGCTTTGCCGGGCTGGCGTTTGCCGGTCTTGAGGTCGATGATCACCAGCCGGCCCTCGGCGTCGATCTCGAGCCGGTCGACCTGGCCCCTGAGCACGGCGGGCCGCGCCGGACCGGTGCTCCCGCCGTCGCCGGGATCGGATCCGGCCTGTGTGGAAGTGGCCTCCGCTGGAACGTCCGGCAGCTTCACCTCAAAGTCCTGTTCGACGCCGACCAGGCTCCGGCCCTCGCTGCGCATTACGAGGACATACTGGGCGAGCTTGCGGACCATGGACTCGGCTCGCTGGAAGTCCAGTTTGCCTTCCCAGTTGTCCTTCATCCCCAGCGTGGGCCAGCGCCGGACGAGTTCGGCGACATACTCGCTTCCCGAGGCGTCCGGGAGGTCCTGCGCGATGGCGTGGACCAGCGTTCCGAGGCTGCGGGCAAAGTCGGTTGCGGCTTCACCGCCGGCGGCTTGGACGAACCAGTCCAGCGGAGATTTCTGCACGGTTTCGACCTTCGAGGGCGACACGAACACGGTACCGCCCGGCGGAACCACCGCCTCCTCCGAGGACAACTCCGCCAGACCCCACCAGCTCGCGGGGTGCGCGCCCGGAACCGGCGGCTGCGCCGTGGCCAGGCCTCCCAGCACGGCCGCGGCTTCCGCCGTTTCGGCCGCCCTCGGGTCGAGCTGGGCGTATTGCCGCAGTTCCGCGACCAGCGCCCGGAGGGTCAGCGGACGCTCGACCGGGGTAAACCCCCGGCGGTCCTGCCCCGGCTGCAAAGGCGCCACATAGTCCAGGAACGAGGACGGCTGCTCATCCTCCGAGGACACCGCGGTGCAGATCAGCACCTCCCGGGCGCGGGACACGGCCGTGGAAAAGCTCCGGAGCTCGTCATAACGGATTTCACGCAGCCGGCTCTGCGGATCCAGTCGCAAGGCATATTCCACGCCGTGCTCGACGGCGTCGGCGAACAACGTGCTGCCGAGCAGCTCGCCGCGCAACCGGGTGTTGGGCCACACGCCTTCCTGGAGTCCGGGCACAATTACCACCGGCCATTCGCGGCCGGCCGCGCTGGCAGGGGTCATGAGCTCCACCGCGTCTTCCAGTTGCGCCCGGGCGGCCAGGGTATCCATGGGAAGTTCCTGGCTGAGCAGGTATTCAAGGAACTGCTCCGGGCCTGAACCCGGCAGCTGGTCCACAAAACGTTCCGCGGTATGGAACAGCGCCATCATGGCATCAAGGTCACGGTCGGCCCGGGCACCGGCTGGTCCTCCGGCGAGGGCGGCGTCGGTCCAGCGGGAAGCCAGGCCGGTGGAATGCCAGAGCGCCCAGAGCACCGTCTCGGCGTTGCCGCCGGGGGCACCGGCGGCGTCCCGGCCCGCTGCGATCATCCGGGCAATCCGGCGGGCCGAGTGACCCTCGATGCCCAGCGTTGTGAGCGCTCCCGGCTCCAGCAGGGCTTCAACCAGGAGCGCGTCGCTGGTGCGGCCGCCGCCGCCCAGGAGTTCCTCCCGGCGCAGCGACTGCCGCAGCCTCCGCAGTTCAATCGCGGTGGCGCCGCCGATCCGGGACGTCAGCAAGGACACCGCTGACTCGGGTGTGAGCACGGCAGGGTCCAGGGCCACCGCATAGGCATCGAGCAGCGGACGGACCGCGACCTCGTCCCGGACGGCGGATTCGGCGACGGGAATCCGGACCGGGATCCCCTGGCCGGCCAGGTACCGCTGCAACTGGCTGAGCTGGCCGCCGTTGCGCACGATCACGGCGATGTCCCCGAGTTCCCGGTCGTCGTTCAGCTGGGCTTCGAGGATCCGCTGGGCCACATACCGCAGCTCGTGGACCGGGGACGGCAGCAGATGGGCCTCGACCGTCCCCGCGCGGCCGCCGGCGGCTCCTTCCGGTGTCGGGACAGCTTGCCCGTCCGGCGCCGGCACTGGTCCGGGCTGTTCGAGCCGGCGGGCGGATTGGCCGCCGGACCTGCGGGAGATGCGCCCGGCCACTGACAGCCATGCTTCTGCCACGGCCGGGTCCTGCCGATGCGCCGTCCACAGGGACCGTTCCAGGATCGTCCCGTCAGGGGCCAGGAGGCCGGGAAGCTCCGCCACGAGATCGGGGCGTGCCCCGCGGAAGCCCTGAACCACGGTGTCCGGCGAGGCGGTGATGATGGCATCTTTGCCGGCGGCGATGTCTGCGAGCAATTCGAAGACCGCCGGGTTCGCCTCCTGGATGTCATCCACGAGAATCAGCTGCAGGCGGTCGCGTTCGGCGGCGAGGAAATCGGGTGAGTCCTGGAAGATCTGGCGCGCGGCCGTGATGATGCCGGCGGGGTCGAAGGCCTCGGGCATGCGCAGGTCCAGGACATCGCGGTACTCGGAATACAGGGCGGCCGCCGGAATCCAGTCCGGCCGGTTGCACTGCCGGGCCAAGGCCACAAGGTCCTCGGCGGTCCGCCCGGATTCGATGATCCGGTCAAAGAGCTGGCGCACTTCCTGCCGGAAACCGCGGGTCTGCAGGGCGGCGTCCAGGTCCTCGGGCCAGGGCAGCTCGAGGCCGGGCAGCGCATGGCCCTCCAGCAGTTCCTTGAGGATCAGGTCCTGTTCCGGGCCGGAGAGCAGCTTCGGCTGGCGCGGAAGCGGCAGGAGGCCTTCGGCCTTGGCACGGCGGATCAGATCGAAGGCATATGACGCCCAGGTCCGCGCCGGCGTCGTGCTCAGGCTCCGGTCCAGGCGGGCAGTGAACCGGTCGCGGAGCGTATCCGCGGCGAGCCGACCGGGAGCCAGGATGAGCATCCGCTCCGGATCCAGGCCATCGCGCAGGGTGCGGCGGACGGCGGCCTCGACAAGGACCGTCGACTTACCGGTGCCGGGCGCGCCGGGCACGAGGACGGGGCCGGAGCCGGGCGGGACCTCGACGGCGGCGAGCTGGTCCGCTGACAGCACCGGCACCGTGCTGTGCTGGGTCCGGGGCGGCAACAGGCGCAGCCCTGTTCCCGTTGCGCGTCCCGCCCCGGGAAGGGGACGGGACCCGGACCGCTGCAGGCTTGGTTCGAGGTGGCTGGGCGTACTCACACAGTCATTTCATCATCGGGTACCGACAATTTATGCGACTCCCGCTCGAGCCGCTCCGCGATGGCATCGATCAGGTCGAAATCGGCGTCGGTGGGTGCCCACCGGCCGGAGGCCAGGTCAACACGCCAGCGCCCCTCGCCGGTCCGGCGGAAGTCCTCGTAGCGGCCCAGCAGCGGCGTCCCCTCCTGCAGATAAAGGCCCAATGCCTCGTGCTCCAGGCCGGGCGGGGCGTCCCCGCTGGATCTCAGGACGCGCCACCAGGGCACGCTGCTGCCATAGTGGCTCATGACCGATCCGACCTGGCGCGGGCCGCCGGCGCCCAGGAGTTCCGCGACGTCGCCATAGGCCACAGCAGTGCCGGCCGGGATCAACGCCACGAGCTCCAGCACCGCCTCCACATACTCCGTCCGCATCGGTCCAGCCTAGCCGTTCCGGACTCCGGAACTGTGCCCGGGCGGCACGCGGCACGCGGTCAGGAACTGTCAGTGGCAGCAGTTACCGTTGAAGCATGAGCACTTGGAACACCCTCCCCCGCGCAGCCTTCGACCTCGAAACCACCGGGCGGAATTCCCGCGCGGCGCGGATTGTCACAGCATCCATCACCGTGGTGGACTCCGACGGCGGGATCGTCCAGGAACACGAGTGGCTCGCCGACCCCGGTGTCGAGATTCCTACCGAGGCCAGCGATATCCACGGCGTCACCACCGAGAAGGCCCGCAGCGAAGGCCGCCCCGCCGCGGAAGTCACGCGCGAGGTCGCAGCCGTGCTCCAGGAGCTCTTCGACACGGGTGTGCCGGTCATCGCCTTCAACGCCAGCTACGACTTCACGGTGCTCGCCGCCGAGTCGGCCCGCTACGGCGTCCCGCAGTTGAGCCGCTTCCCCGTGCTGGATCCGTACGTCATGAACAAACAGGTGGACCGGTACCGCAAAGGTAAGCGCACGCTCACCGCCTTGTGCGAGGAGTACGGCGTCAATCTGGACAACGCGCACACCTCCGCGGCCGATGCTCTGGCAACCCTTCGGATGCTCGATGCCATGGCCGGAAAATTCCCCAAGCTCAGGATGCCGGCGAGCAACCTGCACCAGCTCCAGGTCGAATGGGCCTCTGCCCAGGCCGCGGACTTCCAAAGCTACCTGCGCAAGACGAAGCCGGCCGCCGTGATCGAAGGCGACTGGCCCGTCCTGCCTCCCGAGGACGCCAGCCGGGGCGACTTCTAGGATTTCGGAACGCCGGGACTCCGGGTGCCCGGGCGCCGGCGCGGTAACTTCTTAAAACGAAACGTTCGCCGGCGAAACGACTTAACTAGTCCCCCGCTGAGCGCAAATCCAGTGATTGCGACGGAGGTCACACCGCCCGCGACTTCCGCCTGCCGCCCGCTCCGGCGCCGATGATTCCGCGTCACCCCGCCAGCACTATCAGGATCACCGCCAATCAGGCATGAACCTGAAGATAGTTCGCAGATTGCACACGCCAGCTCTGATTTGTTCGGATTGAATGGGCGTCCGCGTCGGATGACACAATTATCTTTCGCGGCGTGTCTGCTCCACCCGGCGCCCAAGCCAGCGGCCGGGGACCCGATGAGCCTCCCGCGACCCACTGAATTTCAGACGAAAGTGATTGCGTGATGAAAAGCAAAGCCTTGAAGTGGCTGACCACCGTTCCCGTGGCCATCGCCGTGGCGGTTTCCCTTGCAGCCTGCGGCGGCGGTTCGGCCCAGTCAACGGCGTCATCGACGGATGCCCTCCAGGGCAGCGACCAGAAGTCCCTGGACAAGTACACCACCAAGGACGTCACTCCCCTGGACAAGATTGACAAGTCCAAGCTCGGCCTGATCAGCGAGGGAACCCTGACTGTGGGCACCCTTTCGGACGCCCCGCCGAACATCTACATCGATAAGTCGGGCAAGTTCACCGGCTACGACAACGAGCTCCTGCGCGCCATTGCGGACAAGCTGGGCCTCAAGGTTGAGTTCAAGGCGACCGGCTTCGCCTCGCTGCTCGCCCAGGTCCAGAACAAGCAGTTCGACCTCGGGTCCTCCTCGATCTCCACCACCGACGCGCGCCGAAAGACCGTTGGCTTCACCAACGGTTACGACTTCGGCTACATGGCCGTGGTCGCCAAGAAGGACTCCAACATCAAGGGGTTCAAGGACCTGACCAAGGACACCCGCATCGCCGTGGTCCAGGGCACGGTGCAGGATGACTACGTCACCAACACCCTCCAGATCGAACCCGTCCGCTTCGAGGACTACAACACCGCGTATGCCAACTTGAAGAACGGCCAGGTTGACGCCTGGGTCGCTCCGTCCCAGCAGGCCACCGGCCAGGTCAAGGAAGGCGACGGCACGGTCATCGCCGAGTCGGTTGTGAACACCCAGAACTTCACCGCGTACGCCGTGAACAAGGAAAACCAGCCGCTCATTGACGCGCTGAACTCCGGCCTCGACGCCGTGATTGCTGACGGCACCTGGTCCAAGCTGACCAAGGAATGGTACCCGGACCGCGAGACCCCGGCCACGTGGTCCCCGGGTTCCAAGGCCGTCACCGTTCCGAAGTCCTAGTCCATGGATGCACTCGATCAACTCGTAAAGACCTTCTTTGACTGGGAGGCGATGGCAGCCGTCCTGCCGAACATGATTATGTTCGGCCTGCCCAACACCCTGATCCTGGCGGTTTCCTCGGGTGTGCTCGGGTGCATCCTGGGCATGGTCCTGGCTGTCATGGGCACGTCCCGCCTGACGCCCCTGCGGTGGCTCTCCCGGATCTACACGGACATCTTCCGCGGCGTTCCGGCTATTGTCATCATCCTCCTCATCGGCCTCGGGCTCGGACCCATAGTCCGGGTAGCGACCGGATCCACGAACCCATTCCCGCTCGCCATCTTCGCCCTGACGCTCATGGCGGCGGCCTACATCGGCGAGATCTTCCGCTCTGGCATCCAGAGCGTGGAAAAGGGCCAGCTGGAGGCCTCCCGGGCCCTGGGCTTCAGCTACGGCTCGTCCATGCGCCTCGTGGTGATTCCACAGGGCGTCCGGCGCGTGCTCCCGGCCCTGGTCAACCAGTTCATCGCGCTGATCAAGGACTCGTCCCTGATCTACCTGCTGGGCCTGATCGCCAGCCAGCGCGAGATCTTCCGGATCGGTAACGACGCCGCCGCCAACACGGGAAACCTCTCGCCACTGGTTGCCGCCGCGTTCATGTACCTCATCCTGACCGTTCCGCTCACCCACTTGGTCAACTACATCGACAAGCGACTGCGCACCGGCCGTCCGGAGAAACGTCAGCCTGACGACGCCGCGGCCCTGATCGGGAAGGGAGCACAGCCATGAGCGAATTCGCCTCCGGCTCGCTGACCGGCAAGAACCTGCACTTGTCCTTCGGCTCAAACCATGTCCTCCGCGGCATCGACCTGGACGTCCCGACGGGCACCACGGCCTCGGTCATCGGTCCCTCCGGCTCAGGGAAGTCCACGCTGCTGCGTGTCATGAACCGCCTGATCGAACCGGACCAGGGCGACATCCTGCTCGATGGCCGCTCGGTCCTGAAGGACAACCCGGACGAGCTGCGCCAGCGGATCGGCATGGTGTTCCAGCAGTTCAACCTGTTCCCGCACAAGACCGTGGTGGACAACGTCTCGCTGGCGCTGCGGAAGCTGCGCAAGCTGCCGGCCGAGCAGGCACGGGCCGAGGCACTTGAGCAGCTCGACCTGGTGGGGCTCAAGCACAAGGCCGACGCCCGTCCTGCCAACCTCTCCGGCGGCCAGCAGCAGCGTGTCGCCATTGCCCGCGCCCTGGCCATGAAGCCGGAGGTGATGTTCTTCGATGAGGCCACCTCCGCCCTCGACCCGGAGCTTGTCAAGGGTGTGCTGGCGCTGATGGCCGACCTCGCCAAGGGCGGCATGACCATGGTGGTGGTGACCCACGAGATGGGCTTCTCCCGCAATGTCTCGGACACCGTGACGTTCATGGACGCGGGCGTCGTCGTCGAGTCCGGTCCGCCCGAACAGATCTTTACCAGCCCGCGGACCGAGCGGCTGCAGGGGTTCCTCGCGGACGTTCTGTAGTTCGCCAGCGCCAAGGCAGCTTAAATGACTGATGGCACCCGCCGCGGCGGGTGCCATCAGTCATTAACTCGTTAAAGAGCTGCAGGCTCCGGCTTGGCGCCGGCCGCCGCCTTCGCCGCGGCCGGGAGGGCGTCGAAGATCCGGTTCATCGCGGTGTCATCGTGCGCCGCGGAGAGGAACCAGGCCTCGAAGACCGACGGCGGCAGGTAGACCCCGGAGTCCAGCATGGAGTGGAAGAACGGGGCGTAGCGGAACACTTCCTGGCCCTGGGCGTCCTCGTAGTTGTGGACACCCCGGGCGCCCGTGCCGAAGGCCACGGAGAACAGGTTGCCTGCGCGCTGGATGGAGTGGTCCACGCCGGCCGCATCGAGTGCGGAGGACAGCGCCGCGGAGAGTTCCAGCGAGCGGGCATCCACGAACGAATAGACCTCGGGGGTGGCGTGCGTGAGGGTCGCGACCCCGGCGGCCATGGCCACCGGGTTGCCGCTCAGCGTCCCGGCCTGGTAGACGGGGCCCAGGGGCGCCAGGTAGTCCATGACCTCCGCGCGTCCGGCGAGGGCGGCAGTCGGCATGCCGCCGCCAATGACCTTCCCGAACGTCAGCAGGTCCGGGGTCCACGGCTCGGCGGCGTCGGCGGCGCCTCCGGTGAGGCCCCAGTAGCCGGAGTAGCCGGTGCGGAAGCCGGTCAGGACCTCGTCGAGGATCAGCAGGGCGCCGTGTTCGCGGGTGATGCGGGAAAGGCCGGCGTTGAAACCCTCGCCGGGGGTGACCACGCCCATGTTGGCGGGCGCGGCTTCAGTGATGACGGCGGCGATGCTGTCACCGTGCTTGGCGAAGGCGGCTTCGACGGCGCCGAGGTCGTTGTAGGGCAGCACGAGCGTCTCGGCGGCGGTCGCGGCGGTGACACCGGCCGAGCCGGGCAGCGCGAGGGTCGCCAGGCCGGAGCCTGCGGCGGCGAGGAGGCCGTCGAGGTGGCCGTGGTAGCAGCCGGCGAACTTGATGATGAGGTTGCGGCCGGTGAAGCCGCGGGCGAGCCGGACGGCCGTCATGGTCGCCTCGGTGCCGGTGGAGACCATCCGGACGCGCTCGGCGGCCGGGACGCGCTCCTTGACGATTGCGGCAAGGTTGGCCTCGTCCGGCGTGGAAGCGCCGAAGGAGAGACCGCGGTCGACGGCGGCGTGCACGGCTGCCAGGACCTCCGGGTGGGCGTGCCCCAGCAGCGCCGGACCCCAGGAGCAGACGAGGTCGACATAGTCGGCACCGTCGGCGTCGGTCAGGTAGGCACCCTTGGCGGACACCATGAACCGCGGCGTCCCGCCCACGGAGCCGAAGGCGCGCACGGGTGAATTCACGCCGCCCGGCATCAGCTGGCGAGCACGGTCAAAGAGTTCCTCGTTGCGAGGCATGCTGGAAGTCATGGTTCCTATTCTTTCAGTTCGCGGCGAGGTCAGTTCGCGGCCAGTTCAGTTCCCGGCCAGAAGCGCGGCCACGCGGGGCGCCACTTCGGTGCCGAACAGTTCAATGGAGCGCATCATGGCCGTGTGCGGCAGGGTGCCGTTGCTGTACTTGAGATCAAAGCGGTCCACGCCCAGGTTCTTTTTGAGCAGGGCGATCTTCGCGGCCACGGTTTCCGGCGACCCGACGTAGAGGGCTCCCTCGGGCGTACACATCGCGTCGAACTCGCCCCGGCTGGCCGGGCCCCAGCCGCGTTCGGCCCCGATCCGGTTCCGCTGCTGCAGCCAGTGCGGGAAGAACTCCTCGCGGGCTTCCTCATCCGTGGCGGCAACGTGGCCGGGCGAATGCGTGGCCATCTGCTGCATCGGATGCCCGTACTTGCCCATGGCCTCACGGTAAAGGTTGGCCAGGGGCGCGAAGGACCGCGGCTGCCCGCCAATGATCGCGAAAATGATCGGGTAGCCGTACTCGGCGCAGCGCAGCACCGACTCGGGGGTCCCGCCGACACCGATCCAGGTCGGCAGCAGGTGGTGTTCCAGCGGCGGATAGACGCTCAGGCCGCTGATGGCCGGCCGGGTACGTCCCTCCCAGTGGACCGGTTTCTGCGCCCGGACCTTGTCGAAGAGCTCGAGCTTTTCCTCGAACAGGACCTCGTAGTCCGCCAGGTCGAGGCCGAACAGCGGGAAGGACTCGATGAAGGACCCCCGGCCCAGCATGACCTCCGCCCGGCCGCCGGAGATGGCGTCCACGGTGGCAAAGCGCTGGAACACCCGGATCGGGTCATCGGAGCTGAGCACTGTCACGGCCGAGCCGAGCCGGATGTTCTTGGTGCGGGCGGCCGCCGCGGCCAGGAACACCTCCGGGGCGGAGACCGCGAAGTCGCGGCGGTGGTGCTCCCCCACCGCGAAGGCGTGCAGGCCGATCTGGTCCGCGAGTTCAGCCTGTTCCAGGAGCTGGCGCAGCACCTGGGCGTGCGGGACGGGATGGCCGTCCGGGAAGACCCCGACGTCGCCGAAGGTGTTCAGGCCCAGGAGGATGCGGTTGGGCCCCACCGGCGCTGTGGGTGTGGAATTGAGCGGGGCGTTCGCGGATTCGGGAGCCGTGCTCATCGGGTTTCCTTCAGCCAGCCGGCGAGCTCGCTTGCCCAGTAGGTCAGCACCATGTTGGCGCCGGCGCGTTTGATGCCCAGGACGGACTCGGTGATGGCGGCCCGGCGGTCGATCCAGCCGTTTGCGGCGGCAGCCTCGATCATCGAGTACTCGCCGGAAATCTGGTAGGCGGCCACGGGGACCGGGCTCATGGCGGCGACGTCGGCGAGGATGTCCAGGTAGCTCATGGCAGGCTTCACCATGACCATGTCGGCGCCTTCGGCCAGGTCCAGGTCCACCTCGAGGATGGCCTCCCGGCGGTTGGCGGCGTCCATCTGGTAGGTGCGGCGGTCGCCGGTCAGCTGCGAGTCGACGGCCTCGCGGAACGGGCCGTAGAACGCGGAGGCGTATTTCGCGGCGTAGGCCACGATCGCGGTGTTGGCGTGCCCGCCGTCCTCCAGCGCCTGCCGGATCACGGCGACCTGGCCGTCCATCATGCCCGACGGTCCCAGGACGTGGGCGCCGGCGTCGGCCTGGGCGACCGCCATCTGGCCGTAGATTTCCAGGGTGGCATCGTTGTCGACGTAGCCGTTGGCGTCCAGGACACCGCAGTGGCCGTGGTCGGTGAATTCGTCGAGGCACACGTCGCTCATGACCACGAGCTCGTCGCCGACTTCGGCGCGGACGTCCCGGATGGCCTTGTTCAGCACGCCGTCGGGGTCCAGCGACGCCGTCCCGCGCGCGTCCCGGACGGCGGGGACGCCGAACAGCATGATGCCGCCGACGCCCAGCTGGACAGCCTCGGCCGCGGCACGCCGGAGCGAATCGGTGGTGTGCTGCTGCACGCCGGGCATCGAGGCGATCGGGTTGGGCTCATTCAGGCCTTCGCGGATGAAGGCCGGCAGGATGAGCTCCGAGGCTGAGAGCCGGTGTTCGGCCGTCAGCCGGCGCATGGCCGGGGTGGTGCGGAGCCGGCGGGGGCGGTGGGTCGGGAAGCTCATATGGTGTCCTTTGCTGAGGGCTCTGCGGCTGACGGATGAGGTGGGGCCTGCTGGTGGTCAAGGGACCGGACGACGGCGGCAACCAGGCCGGACGCCGTCGGCTCTTCGGCGACGGCGTCGACGCTGAGTCCGAGGGAGGCCGCCTCGGCCGCCGTCGAGCGTCCGATGGCGACGAAACGGCAGGTGCCCAGCGGAGCAAGGTCCGCGTGGATGCGGCGGGCGGCGCTGGGCGAGGCGGCGACGACGGCGTGCAGCCGTCCGGCACCGATTTCGGCTTTCGCCTCGGCCGTGGTGAGCACGGTGGGCGGCGGCGCGCCCTGCCCGGCCGGACTGCTCCCCTGCGTCAAGGCCGCCTGCGGCGCAGCCGGCGGGAATGCGGGCAGGGCCCGGCGCGGATCGGCAGGATAGTCGACGGTGTTGTACGCGGTGACGGCCTGGACGGCCGCACCGCGGCCCTCGAGGCCCTTGCGGAGCCGCGGGTCTGCTATGTCCGCCTGGGGCAGGAGCACGCTGCCCTGGTTCGCGGGCCAGATGTCGAGCAGGCCCGTGCCGGATTGCTGGCCCGTAGGTGCAAGGTCGACGCTGATGCCCCGGGACTCCAGCTCACGGCGGGTCGCCGGGCCGATCGTGGCCACAAGGATGCTGCCGGGCAGCCAGCTGCTGAGGGAGGCGCCGCGTTCCGCGGCTTTCGCCTCAAGTGCCTGGACCGTGGTCACGCTGCTGATCACGAGCCACGTGTAGGCCCCCGCGCCGAGTGCGTCGAAGGCGACGTCGAGGGAGTGCTGGTCGCTGGCCTGCTCAAAGTCAATCAGCGGGAGCAGCAACGGCTCGGCACCGACACGGCGGAGGGCCGTGACGAGCTCCCCCGCGCGGTCCGGGCTGCGGGCAACCAGCACGCGGGCGCCCTCCGGCACCCTCATGCCGGTTGGGCCGGCCGTGTGGTTGCGGTCGCTGTGCCGTGCCATGAGGTGGTGGATCCGCGGTTCAGGAAGCTGCCAGGTCTGCGATGTCCGCGGCGCCGCGGGCCAGCAGGACTTCCGCCAGCTCGATCCCGAGCAGCGTTGCCCCGACCTCGGTGAGGCCGTCGGTGGCCTTCTTGTCGCGGACGGTTGCTGTGCCGTCGACGGCGCAGACCACCGCTTCGAGATACAGCATGCTGCCCTTGCGGTAGGCGTAGGCGCCCACCGGGGCGGCGCATCCGGCCTCCAGCCGGGCCAGCAAAGCCCGTTCAGCTGTGACGGCGAGCCGGGTGTCCGGATCATCGAGGGCCGCGAGGGCCTGCGCCAGCACGCCCTGGGAGCCTTCCGTGGACCCGGCCCTGCGGGGAGCGTCGGCGGTGCGGCATTCGATCGCCAAGGCACCCTGCCCGGCGGCCGGCAGCATGATGTCCGTCTCGAGGTATTCGCTGACCGCGTCGAGCCGGCCGATCCGGTGCAGTCCGGCGGCTGCGAGAACGACGGCGTCGAGGTCGTTTGACTTGCCGACAACGACGGCATCGTTCGTGTTGCCCGACAACCCGGGAACGCGTCCCAGCCGGGTGTCCACGTTGCCGCGGATGTCGCGGATGTCCAGGTCCGGACGCACGGCGCGGAGCTGGGCAGCGCGGCGCGGGGAGCCGGTGCCGACGCTCGCGCCGCTCGGCAGGTCGGCGAGCTTCAGCCCGTCGCGGGCGCACAGCACGTCCCGGACGTCAACGCGTTGGGGCGTGGCCGCGAGGCTCAGGCCGAGGGCCGGGCCGGTCGGGAGGTCCTTGAGCGAATGCACGGCTATATCGCAGGTCCCCTGCAACAGGGCGTCGCGGAGCGCGGCGACGAAGACGCCGGTACCGCCCATCTGGGACAGCGAGCCTTTGAGGACGTCCCCGTCGGTCCGGATATGGACGAGCTCCACGGGGAACCCGCCGACGGCGGCCAGCTGGTCCGCGGTCTGCTGGGTCTGGGTCAGGGCGAGTTTGCTGGCGCGCGTGCCGATCCGGACGCTCATGCGGTCCCCTGGCCCGCCGCCGTAGCAGCCGTGGCCGCCGCCGTGCCCGAAGCAACAGATGCGGCCGGGTAAAGATCGTGTCCGGTCCCGACGGTGGTGTCGGCCCCTGCGATGGTGGGCTTTTCGCCGCGGAAGTTCGCGCAGCAGCCGGGACGGCAGACGTCGTACCAGGGGCCGAGCTTGGTCAGGTGCGGCCGCTCGGCAATGTTGTTCGCGACGGTCCGCTCGCAGATGAGGTCCACGAGCCCGGCGATGAACTTGCGGTGCGTTCCTGGCGTGGGGACGCGGGTTGCGGCCAGTTCCAGCCGGGCGCAGGTCTCAAGCGCCTCGGTGTCCAGGTCCCAGACCACTTCCATGTGGTCGCTGACAAAGCCCAGCGGCACAATCACGATGCCCTTGACGCCCTGGCCTGCGAGGTCCTCGATGGCGTCGTTGATGTCCGGTTCGAGCCACGGCACGTGCGGGGCGCCGGAGCGGGACTGGTAGACGAGGGACCAGGGTGCGGTCAGGCCCGTCTCGTCTTCCACCCGGCGGATGATCTCCGTGCCGGAGGCCAGGTGCTGTGCGGCGTAGGCGGAGTCTTCCTCAAAAGTGCGCGGCTCGCCCTCGGACCGGCCGGCGGCCTCGGCGTCGCGGGTCGGGATGGAGTGCGTCGCGAACAGGATGTGCACGGGGGCGTCCGGGGTGCCGGCCGCGGCCAGCTGGGCACGGACGTCGGCGAGGCCTGCGGCGGTGCCCTCGATGAAGGGCTCCACGAAGCCGGGGTGGTCGAAGTACTGGCGTACCTTGTCGACCTCGAGCTTGCCATCGAGCCCGGTTTCGGTCAGCGCCATGCCGATGTCCTCGCGGTACTGGCGGCAGCTGGAGTAACAGGAGTAGGCGCTCGTGGTGAGCATGAGCACCTTGCGGTGGCCGGCGTCGTAGATCTCCTGCAGGGTTTGCGGGATGTACGGGTCCCAGTTGCGGTTGCCCCAGAACACCGGCAGCGCGATGCCGCGGGAGGCAAGTTCGGCCTCGAGGCCGGCCTTGAGCTGACGGTTCTGTTCGTTGATGGGGCTGATGCCGCCGTTGGCGCGGTAGTGGTGCGAGACCTCTTCGAGCCGTTCATCGGGGATGCCGCGGCCGCGGGTGACGTTGCGGAGGAACGGGATCACGTCCTCCTGGCCTTCGGGGCCGCCGAACGAGGCCAGGAGTACGGCGTCGTACTCCTTGGGGGCCATCCGGCCGGCCTCGGTGACGGTGTTCACGGCGGTAACCGAGGCGGCGGATTCCTGCGGATCTAGCGGGCTCATGCGAGGACCTCGGCGATCTCGGCGGCGCTGACGCGGCGGCCGGTGTAGAACGGGATTTCCTCCCGAACGTGGTGCCTGGCTTCGGTGGCGCGCAGGTGGCGCATCAGGTCCACCAGGTCCACGAGCTCGGGGGCTTCCAGTCCGAGGATCCATTCCCAGTCGCCGAGGGCGAAGGAGGAGACGGTGTTGGAGATGACCTGGGGGAAGTCGCGGCCCAGCAGGCCGTGGTCGCGGAGCATGGCGCCGCGCTCGGCGTCCGGCAGCAGGTACCACTCGTAGGAGCGGACAAACGGGTAGACACACAGCCATTCCGCCGGTTCCACGCCGCGGGAGAACGCCGGGGTGTGGTTCTTGGCGAACTCGGCCTCGCGGTGCACGCCCATGGCGGACCAGACGATCTCGGTGCCGGCGAACAGCTTGCTGCGCCGGATGTCCCGCACTGCCCGCTGCAGCGCTTCCGGCCGGGGACCGTGCAGCCAGACCATGATGTCCGCGTCGGCCCGCATCGCCGAGACGTCGTAGCTGCCGCGGTGGACAACTCCGGCGTCGGCGAGGCTTTTCATCAAGGCGTCGAAGTCCTCAGCGGCATCGGCGCCGCGCAGGATGTCCGCTGACCGCTTGAATACGGTCCAAAGGGTGAAGAACTGCTCAGTTGAATCTTCGGGCGCCGATGCCCCGGCGACTGATTCTCCGGGGGCTGACATTCCGGTTTTAGTGACAGATTCGGCAGAAGTGTGGCTCATGCATACCAGTCTGCCCCCTCTCCCCAGCTAAGTCGAAAAAAAGCACTTCTACAACGCGTAGAAGTGCTTTATTTCACATGCGGGGGACACGTACGCGGGTGGCGGATCCGCGGGTGGCGGGGGCGCGTGGCAGGGTGCCGTCCGCGGGACGCGGGTCTGCAGGCGGGGGCGGGTCCGCGGGAGGCGGGTCGTGTCAGCTCCGGCGCATCCGGAGGACCGCGGCGCCGGCGCCGAGCGAGAGCGCCACCAGGCCGATGCCCCAGCCGACCAGCGGGGACAGCCCGGCCGGTTCCAACGTCGAGGTTGCCTCGAGGGAGGAGTTGCCGGAGTGGCCCTTGGCCGGAGCCGGCGCCTGGGTCCAGCCGGCCGCGTTGGAACCGGTTGGGGACGGCTGCGGTGTGGCCGACTTCGAGGCCGACGTCGACGCGCCGGCACCGTTGCCCGCGTCCGGCACCGCGGTGCCGGACCGTGGCTCGGCAGCCGGGCTGCCCGGTGCCGGACGGTCGGGGGCCTGCCCGGTGGGAGCAGAACCGGCGGCTCCGCCTGCAGCGGGAGCTCCCGGAGCCGGGGCGGCGGGCGGCGCGGCGGGGTCCTGCGGCCCGGCGGGCGGCGCAGCCTTCGCGGGCGGGGTGCTCGACGGCGGCGGGGTACTGGTGCGCGGGGCCGTGGGTTCGGGAGTGCTGGGTTCGGGGTCGCTGGGTTCCGGGTCGCTGGGTTCCGGCTCGCTGGGCTCGGGGTCGCTGGGTTCCGGGCTGCTGCCATGCGAGGGCGACGGCTGCGACGGGGAGGACTCGCCCGAGCCGGAGGACGGCGAGGGGCCCGGCGTCGTCGACGAGCCCAGCAGGCTGTTCAGCACGTCGTCGAGGCCGAGGGTCAGCGAACCCTGCGCCGAAGGTGCGGTGGACGCCGCCGGGGACAACCCGGTGGCCGCCTGCGAGGCAGGAGCCCCGGCGGTGCCAGCCAGTGCCGCCCCGAGCACGACCGCCGCCGCGCCGCTTCGAAGGCCCCGAAGGCGGCCGGTCTTCGTTGTTGACACCTTGGACCTGAAAATAAACATGGTCATCGAGCCTAGCCGGAATCGACCAGCAGGAAAAACTTGCAAAAACCGCGAATTTCCGGCACGAAACCGCCGGGACCGGAGGGGTTCAGGGTGCCTTTGAAACCGCTGTGATTCCAGTGACGGAAGGTGCGCTTGGGACTCAGAAGCCTCGTTCGCGACAGCCAAATTCAGGGCCACCAAATCCAGGGCAGCCGCGTTCAGGACAACGGTCAGGACAGCAGGGTGCGGACCTGCTGCGGAGTGTCGGCCACTATCGCTGCCAGGCCATTGCCGGACAGCCAGCCACCCACTACGGCAAGCGTGCCGTCCGCGGCGCAGATGCTCCGGACGGCCGCGACGCGCTGCCTGTGGCCCAGGGACGCAAACGGCAGCGCGCCGGCCCAGCGGACCACGTCCCAATCGGCCACGTCCCCGGCGCCGACTGGCACCGCCAGAAGGGCCGACGCATCAGCTAGGGCAGCGCGGAAAAGTTCATCGTCAGAGCGCGGCGCCGCGGCCAGTCCGCCGAGGCGGGAGTCCGGCGCCGGACCGGGAGTAACAGCCCCGGGAGCTGCGCTCCGCCCGTAGGACAGCCGGAGCACATGCCGCCCCGGGCCTGCCTGCTCCGCCAGCCACGCCCATTTGGCGGTGGCGTGCGTCAGCGCCTTGGCCTGCACCCCCGGGCTCTGCGGCGCAACAAGCACGCCGGTGCCGCGTGGCGCCGCGTCGAGGGCCGGGAGGTCCACTACGAGCGTGACAAGGCTGACGTCGGGTCCGGCATCGGGGCAGTGGCCGGCAAGTTCCGGCAGGGACTCCTCAAGCAGCCTGACGGCGTCGGGACCCTCGACCGCAACCGCGAGGAGCCCGGCGTCGAAAGTGGTCTGGTCTGTGGCCACGCGCCAGCCGTCGGCTGTGCGCCGCACTGACCGGGCCGCGGTGCCGGGCAGCAGGGTGACTCCGCGCTGACGCAGATCGGCCAGCAGGGCGGCGACGAGGGTGTGCATGCCGCCGCGCAGCCCGGCGACGGCGGAACCGGCCTTCTGGAGCCCGCCGGCCTGGCCCGATCCGGACGGTCCGGAAGGTCCGCCCGTGGCGGCTGCCGCTCCCCTGCGCTGGGCCGCGACGGCGGCGGCGAGGGAACCGTGCTGACGGATGCCGGCCCGCAGACCGGGGGCCACCATGTCGACGTCGAGAAGTGAGGGATCGGCCGAGTGGACGCCGCCGACCACCGGTGCGACGAGCCGGTCCAGGACCCGCCTGCCCATCCGACGGCGGACCAAGGCAGACACGCTCGTTGCCCCGTCGGCGGTGCCCAGCGAGGCCGGCAGCACGGCGTCGACGGAGGCGCGGAGGGACCCCAGCAGGCCCAGCGACCGGCGGACTTCCGGGTCCCACGGGCTCGCCGGGATGCCCAGAACACCGGTCTTGGGCAGTTCCCGGGGGCCGTCAGGCAACTGGACCCAGGCCCCGCCGGGGTTCGGCGCGACGATCTCGCCGGCCAGCCCCAGCTCCGTGGCGAGATCGGCTACGGCGGCGGTGCGGGTGGCGAAAGACTCCGCGCCGCTGTCCAGGGTCAGTCCGGCCACCGTATGGCTGCCGACGCAGCCGCCCCAGGCCTCGCCGGCCTCCAAAACGATGGTGCGGACCCCGGCCCGGGCGAATTCCCGTGCCGCAAGCAGTCCGGAAATCCCGCCCCCGATCACGACGGCGGTGCCTTCCACGGGAGTCCCGGCGGCGCCTGCGTCCACGCCCCTACTCCGGAGCGATGGAGTGGATGAGTTCGACCACGCGCGTGAGCACCTCGGGGTCCGTCTCCGGCGGCACGCCGTGGCCGAGGTTCAGGACGTGCCCGGGCGCCGCGGAGCCGGCCGCGATCACGTCGCGTACGTGGGCTTCGAGGACTTCCCACGGCGCCGAAAGCAGTGCCGGGTCGATGTTGCCCTGCAGCGGGACAGTGCCGCCGAGGCGGCGGTTGGCTTCGTCCAGGGGCAGCCGGTAATCGACCCCCACGACGTCGACGCCGACGTCGCGCATCGCGACGAGCAGTTCCGAGGTGCCGGTGCCGAAGTGGATCAGGGGTGCGCCTAGGTGCCGGACATGGTCCAGGGCACGGGACGACGCCGGCGCAACGAAGCGCTGGTAGTCGGCCAGTCCCAGCGAACCGGCCCAGGAGTCGAAGAGCTGGCCGGCGGAGGCGCCGGCTTCCAGCTGTGCGCGGAGGAACATCCCCGAGGCATCGGCGGCCCAGTTGGCCAGGGCAGTCCACGTCCCGGGGTCGGCGTGCATCATGGTGCGCGGGCCGAGGTGGTCGCGGGAAGGCTTGCCTTCCACCATGTACGCGGCGAGGGTAAAGGGCGCACCGGCGAAGCCGATCAGCGGGGTGCTGCCGAGCTCGGCCACCGTGAGCCGGACGGCTTCGCGGATGGGTTCCAAGGCCTCCGAGGTCAGCTGCGGCAGGGCGGCAACGTCCGCGGCCGTGCGGACCGGTTTGTCCAGGACCGGTCCGACGCCGGGCACGATGTCCACACCGACGCCGGCCAGCTTGAGCGGGATGACAATGTCAGAGAAGAAGATGGCGGCATCCACGTCATGGCGGCGGACCGGCTGCAGGGTGATCTCGGAAGCCAGCTCGGGGCGCAGGCACGAGTCCAGCATCGCGACGCCCTCACGGACCTTGAGGTATTCGGGCAGCGAGCGGCCGGCCTGGCGCATGAACCAGACGGGACGGCGGGAGGGCTTGCCGCCGCGGTAGGCGGTGATCAGTGGGGAATCCGCGGTGCGGCCGTCCATCAGCGGGTGGCTGGCGTCGAGGCCGCGGGCGGCGCCGTCTGTGGCGGCGGCGTCGTTGGCTGCATTGCCGGCTGCGCCGTTGTCGGACGTACTGAATGGGGTCGTGCCGGCACGTGCCGCAGCGCTTGGAGTCATGACTTCGATTGTGCCCAAATTTGCGCCCAAAAGATAACGACAGCCTGTCACGCCGGCTCTGACACCGGCCCCCAGTGCCGCGTCGTGGCGGGAATCACAGGCCCGGGTGCCTGAGCCCACGCCCGGACAGTTGTTCTACACGGGCGCGAAAAAGCTATGATGGTGGTGCTGTGGTTCTTTTTTCATTGGTGGCTACACACGCCGACATCGACCTCGAAACCGTTGCTCAGTTGAGCACCGGTGCTTCAGGTGTCGCCACATCCGCCCTCGCCGGGTCGCCGGCCGTGGCGGGTGCCGTTGTCCTTGCCACCTGCAACCGCCTTGAAATCTATGGTGAAGCCCCCCATCCGGACGCCGTCGCCGCGGCCCGGGCGGCCCTCATCACCCACATCAGCGGCGCCAGCGGACTCAACGATCAGCTCGTATCCCGCGCCTTCAGCACCCGCACCGGCGCCGAGGTCAGCCAGCACCTCTTCTCGGTCAGCTCCGGGCTGGACTCCGCCGTGGTGGGCGAACGGGAAATTGCCGGGCAGGTGCGCCGCGCCTTGATCACGGCCCAGCACGAGGGCACCGCCAGCTCCGGCCTGGTCCGGCTGTTCCAGGCCGCGTCCAAGACCGCGAAGGACGTCGGCGCCCAGACGGCGTTGGGTTCGCGCGGGCTCTCCATCGTCTCCGTGGCCCTGGACCTCGCCACTGACCTGTCGGAAAACCCGGACTGGTCCGCCAAGAAAGCTGTCGTCTTCGGGACCGGCGCCTACGCCGGTGCCACCATGTCCCTGCTGCGCGAACGCGGCTGCACCGACGTTTCTGTCTATTCCTCCTCCGGCCGCGCCGCCAGCTTCGTCGCCACCCGGGGCGGCACGGCACTGGACGAGGACACGCTTCCGGGTGCAGTTGCCGGGGCCGACGTCATGATCGGCTGCAGCGGCTCCGACAGCCGGGTCGAAGCGGACGAACTCGCCCGGATCCGGGCGAACTCGCCCCAGCCGCTGATCGCGATCGACCTCGCACTGACCCATGACTTCGACCCCGCGGTCGGCGACCTCGACGGCGTCGAACTGCTTACGCTGGAATCGGTCCGGCTGGCCGCACCGCAGGAACAGGCCGAGTCGCTCGAACAGGCCAGCAGCATCGTGGCCGGGGCGGCCAGTGCCTTTGAGCAGGAGCGCGAGGCCAGGAGCGTCGACTCGGCGATCGTCGCCTTGCGCCGCCACACGATGAACGTCCTGGATGCGGAAATGGAAAAGGTCCGGGCCCGGCACGGTTGCACGGCTGCCGCCGAAGAAGTCGAATTTGCCCTGCGCCGCATGGTGAAACAGCTTCTCCACGTCCCCACCGTCCGGGCCCGCGAACTGGCCTCCAACGGACAGCAGGACGCCTACATTGCCGGTCTTGAGGCGCTGTACGGCATCACGGTGGAGCCCACCGCCGGCGCAACGGTTGCAGGTGCAGCCGGTTCCGGGGCCGCGTGCCCCGTGGACCACAACACTGTTGTCCATAGCCCGGGCGCCCACAACCCCGGCGACCTCGGCCCCGCAGCGGGCGACATCCGCGAAACCGCGTAGCTGCCCCGCGCCTCCACGTGGCTCCCCGCGCCGCGGCTTTCCCTGGATTATCCGGGGAAAGCGTTGATCCCGGTCATTTCGGCCGACACCTGCCACAGCCGTCTGGCCGCCTCACGGTCCACTGCGTGGGCATCCACTCCCCTGATCCTGGCTTCGGGCGATCCCGGCACCGTGGCTTCGGCGATGTCGCAGTCCTCGCAGTAAACGCCGCCCATTCCTTGGAGCGCCGGCGCCGTCGCGGCCCAGACCGAGGTGGCGGCGCCCTGCGCGGGTGTCTTGAACCGCGGGTCGAGCTTGCCGTGCTCGTCCATCCAGCCCGCGGCGATCATCTCTTCCCGTGGCAGGTGCCGTTGCAGCTCCGTCATGATCCCGCCGGGATGTACGGCGAACGCGCGCACGCCAAAGTTCCGGCCCAGGGCATCGAGCTGGACGGCGAAAAGCGCGTTCGCCGTCTTGGCCTGGCCGTAGGCACGCCACTTGTCGTAGCCGGCGTCGAAATTGATGTCATCGAAGCGAATGGCCGAGAGCTTGTGGCCGGTCGAGGACAGCGCCACCACGCGGGCCCCCTGCGCCGCGGCAAGCGCCGGCCACAGCAGGTTGGTCAAGGCAAAATGACCCAGGTGGTTCGTGGCGAACTGTGATTCCCAGCCGGGTCCCACCCTGCGCTCCGGACTTGCCATGATGGCGGCGTTGTTGATGAGGATGTCCAGGCTGCGGCCTGAGCCCGGCCCGGTTGCAGGCGCCGCGTCAGGCGCCGCCGCAGGTGACGTTCCGGCGGCCGGGCCGGCCAGGAAGCCGGCGGCGAATTCCTTCACACTGGCCAGGTCCGCGAGGTCCAGCTCGGCGACGCTGACGCCGCCCCCAGCCGTTGCCGGCGTCAGCCCCGCCGCGGCCAGGACGTCGCGGGCATGCTCAGGCCGCCGTGCCGGCACCACGACGGTGGCGCCGGCGGAGGCCAGCGCCCGCACGGTCTCCAGGCCCAGCCCCGAGTAGCCGCCCGTGACAATTGCGGTCTTCCCGGTCAGGTCGATGCCGGCGATGACGTCGGCCGCCGTCGAATCCCGGCCGAACCCGGAGCCAATCTTCCGCTGGGACGTCACTGTGTCGTCCGGGCTAACGGCATTTTCCTCGCTCATGACCAAGCCTTTCGTTTTAGGGCGCCGCTCGGCGGAGCGTGTTGTGCGGTATCGCGGTTTTGCCGGCCATATGGCCCGCCACGGCTCAGTACACCGGTTTCCCGGGTTCCACGTCCCGAACCCAGGCGAGAATGCCGCCTTCGAGGTGGCTGACGCGCTCGTACCCGGCGGCGCGGGCTGCGGACAGGACGGCGGCGGATCGTGTTCCGGCCTTGCAGTGGAAGACAATTTCGGCATCCTGGGGCAGTTCCTGCCACGCCTCGCCGGCAAGGATGCGGGCTTGCGGGATCAGCTCCGACCCCTCAATGCGGACGATTTCGTATTCTCCCTGCTCCCGCACGTCCACCAGATGGAAGTCCTTGAGGCCGGCCTTGCGGGAGGCCAGCATGGTGGCGAGCTGGGTCGCCGTCACCGTGTGCTCGGTACCGGCATCCGCCGTTGGAGTGATCCCGCAGAAGGCCTCGTAATCGGTTAGTTCGGTGATTCGTGCTGCCGCCGGGTCCCGGGTCACCTTGATCTCGCGCCAGGTGCCGCCCAGCGCGTCATAGAGCGCCAGCCGGCCCAGCAGGGACCGGCCGACGCCGGTGATCAGTTTGACCGCCTCGGTCACCATCAGCGCTCCGACGGCGGCGCACAGCATGCCGAACACGCCGCCTTCGCCGCAGGACGGCACGGATCCGGGCGGTGGCGCCTCGGGGTAGAGGTCCCGGTAGGTGGGCCCAAACTGTTCCCAAAAGACGCTGACCTGGCCGTCGAAACGGAAAATCGATCCCCAAATGTAGGGCTTGCCGAGGATGGCGGCGGCGTCGTTGACGAGGTAGCGGGTGGCAAAGTTGTCGGCGCCGTCGAGGATCAGGTCGTAGCCGGCAAAGAGTTCCAGAGCGTTGGACGCGTCGAGCCGGACGTTGTGGAGCCGGACGTCCACGAGCGGGTTCAGGGCTGTAATGGCGTCGCGGGCGGATTCGATTTTCGTCCGGCCCACATCCGCGACGCCATGGATGATCTGGCGTTGGAGGTTGCTGAGGTCGACGTCGTCGTCATCGACGATGCCAAGGGTGCCGACCCCAGCGGCGGCGAGGTAGAGCAGGGCCGGGGAGCCGAGGCCACCGGCGCCGATAACCAGGACTTTCGCGTTCTTGAGGCGTCGCTGGCCGATCGCGCCGATCTCCGGAATGATCAGGTGGCGCGAGTAGCGCTCCACCTCGTCCGGACTGAGGTCCGAACCCGGGTCGACCAGCGGTCCAGGCCGCGGATCCGGCTTCGTCTGGGGGGTTGCGGGGGCACCGGCGGCGGTGAACTTGGAAGCCATACTTCAATCTATGCCCGAAGATACCGCCAGGTCATATTACCCGCGCGTAAGGTGTAATTGAGTGCAAGGTAGTTCAGTACAAATGCAGACGAGTGCCATTGCGCGCAATGGGGTGAAAAGGGAAAGAAGGCCGACAGTGGTTCATCAGGCACCGTTGGAGCGGGACGAGTCCGGCAAGCCGACGGCAGGGCAGACTCGGAGCGGACAGCGCTCGGCCCGCCTCCCCCGCGACGAACGCCGGGCGCAGCTGCTGGCGGCCGCGCAGGAAGTTTTCGTGGCGAACGGCTACCACGGTGCCGCCATGGACGAGATCGCCGAGACCGCCCACGTCAGCAAGCCGGTGTTGTACCAGCACTTCCCCTCCAAGCGGGACCTCTACCTGGCTCTGCTGGACAGCCACCTCAGCAAGCTGACCGACCTCCTGCTTGGCGCCCTGAACTCCACCACCGACAATGACGAGCGCGTCCAGGCCGTCATGCGCGCCTACTTCCGCTTCATCGCCCACGACGACCAGGCCCACCGGCTCGTCTTCGAATCGGACCTGATTAACGATCCCGATGTCAGCGCGCGGCTGGAAACGTTCAACAAGACCTTTGCCGACGCCGTCGCGCACGTCATCGCTGAGGACACCAAACTGCCTGAACTGGAGGCCCAGCTGCTGGGCCGCGGACTCGCCGGAATGGCGCACGTGAGCGCCCGGTATTGGCTGGAAACGGACGGGAACCTGGATCTCGATGTAGCCAGCGACCTCATCTACCGTTTAGCTTGGCGCGGAATCTCCCGCTTCCCCAAAGAGACCTAGACTACAACTAGAGATTGACCTTAGACATTTTTTGGACGTTGATTGGCTGGGAGGCCTTGCTGTGGAAGTAAAGATTGGTATTCAAAACATTGGCCGCGAAATTGTCCTCGAATCGGCGCAGGACGCCGAAGCCGTCGCCAAGGTAGTTGGCGACGCGATCGCCAAGGGCAGCGAACTGCGGCTGACGGACGACAAAGGCCGCTTGGTGATCGTCCCCGCCAATGTTCTGGGCTACGTGGAAATCGGCGCAGAAGAGGCCCGCCGCGTCGGCTTCGGTGCCCTCTAGCCCCGTTTTTCCCACGACTGTTTCTTCATCGCAGTTTCTCCATCGTCGTTTCTTCACCAGCGTGAGGTGTCCTGAATGCTTTCCCTGATTGTGGTCGCCATGGTGACCGTTGCTGCAGGTTTCGTGGTGTGGGCCAACGACAAGCGGCACCAGAAGTACGGCGTCGCCGTCCCCGCGGGAGTTGCTGCATCTGTCGGAATGCTCAGCTGGATCATCTTCATAGCGGCTGGATTCGGTTACCAGCCGGGCCTGACCTGGATCCCGTGGATCCTGCCGATGGTCCTGGGCACGGCGGCCTCGATCGCGGCCGTGGTGTATCTCGGCAAGGCCCGGACGCGGCAGGACACCGAGCGGCTCACCAGCATCCTGAAGCTCTAGCTCGTTAGCCCGCGCAGCCGTTTTCCGCCCGCAACTGTGACCACGCACCCTACAGGGTGCGTGGTCACAGTTCGTTTGGGGTCCGGCCGAGTGAGCCGTACGAAATGATGTCCATGTAATACTGTCGGAGCCCTCAAATAGACTCGAGCCATGGAAGCCGTCAGGGATTTCATCGGGGAATTCACCGCCTGCGGGGACGGGGCGCAGGGCACGGACCGGGGTGCAGCCCCAGCCCGGCCATCCGGTATGGACGCCGCCCTGGCCGCTCTGCGGGCGGTGGGTTCGACGGCGGCGCAGGATGCGGGCTCGTGGGGATTCCAGGCCGCGTCGGACTTCGCCGGCAGCGTGGAGGAACTCTCCCGCACGGTGGAGTATCTGCAGCTCGTCGCGGCGGCCGCCGTGGACCGGACCAGGAAGCGATCCGCCGCCGCGGCCGCGGGGGCTGCGGCTGGGGTTGCGGCGGGGGCGGTCACCGCGTGGACCACCGGCTGGCGCGAAAGCCCCGGCGGGTGGCAGACCGGCGCACCCGGAACCGCGGAACCCGCCGGTGACTCTTTGGCCTCGGCTCCTGCCGGCATGGCTGTCGCGGCGGCGCCCCTAGGCACGCCTGTTGGGGCGGCTTCCGCCGGAATCCCCTTCCCCTCGGCTCACGCCGGCACGTCCGTTGCGGCGGCGCCTGCGGTGCCGGAATCGGTGCTGGATGACGGGTACCGGAACACGGTGGAGTTCCTGCGGGCGCGGCTGCGGATCGGCGCCGCGGAGGCCAGGCGCCGGCTCTGCCTGGCCGACGCGCTGCTGCCCCGGCAGGGACTCGCCGGCCAGCCGGTCCCGCCCGTGCACCCGGAGCTCGGAGCCGCCGTCGCGGCCGGCGAGGTCGCGTCCCGGGCCGCGACCGTCATCACGCTCGCCCTGGACCGGGTCCGGCACAGCTGCCTCCCCGAGGCCGCGGCGGCGATGGAGCACGCCCTGACCCGCACCGCGGCCGAGAACGACGCCGACTTCCTCGCCCGCGTCAGCCGCAGCTGGGCCGAGGCCCTGGACCAGGACGGCGCCGAACCCTCCGAGGAACTGCTCCGCCAGCTCCAGGGCGCCTTCCTCCGCAAACCCCGCCACGGCCTCCAGCACCTGGAAATCTTCGCCACCACGGACCAGTTCGAACACCTGATCACCGTGATGAACACCGCCACCAACCCCCGCACCGG
>NZ_FUZD01000023.1:0-65176 GCF_900168135.1 Arthrobacter sp. 49Tsu3.1M3 | reverse complement strand
TCCTGCGGCCGCTGACCATCCTGCCCCGGCACACCAACGGCATGACGTTCACGGTCTCCGACGCCGCGGGCGACACCGTCCACAAAGCCACGTTCTTCTCCGTCGGCGGCGGCTTCATTGTCCGCGACGGCGAGGAAGACGCGGCCCTGAAGGAACTCGCGGAATCGAAGAAAGAACTTCCCCTGCCGTTCCGCACGGCCGCTGAACTGCTGGGCCGCTGCCAGTCCAAGGGCCTTTCGATCGGCGAGATCATGCTGGTCAACGAGCGCGCCTCCCGCACAGAGGCGGAGATCCGGGAGGGCCTGCTGCACATCTACTCTGTGATGGAAGGCTGCGTCGAGGTCAGCCTCAAACGCACCGGCCTGCTGCCCGGCGGGCTCAAGGTCCGCCGCCGGGCCCCGGACTGGCACGAGCGGCTGATGAAGGAAACCCTGGATCAGGACCCCGACTTCCGGGACCCGAAGTACTGGCAGGAATGGGTCAACCTGATCGCACTGGCCGTGAACGAGGAAAACGCCTCCGGCGGCCGCGTCGTCACCGCCCCCACGAACGGCGCCGCCGGCATCATCCCGGCCGTGCTCTATTACGCGCTGCACTTCGCCCCCGGCATGGACAAGGCCACCCAGGCCGACCGCGACGACGTCGTGGTTAAGTTCCTGCTGACCGCGGGCGCGATCGGGGTGCTGTACAAGGAGCAGGCCTCGATTTCCGGGGCGGAGGTCGGCTGCCAGGGCGAGGTGGGCTCGGCGTCGTCGATGGCGGCCGCCGGCCTGGCCGAAGTCATAGGCGGCACGCCCCAGCAGGTGGAGAACGCCGCGGAAATCGCGATGGAGCACAACCTGGGCCTGACCTGCGATCCGATCGGCGGGCTCGTGCAGGTCCCGTGCATCGAACGCAATGCGATCGCCGCCGCCAAGGCCATCAACGCCGCCAAGATGGCGCTGTGGGGCGACGGCACGCACCGGGTCTCCCTGGACGAAGTCATTGTGACCATGCGCGAAACCGGCAAGGACATGAGCTCGAAATACAAGGAAACCGCGATGGGCGGCCTCGCCGTCAACGTGGTGGAGTGCTAGGAAACTGACCGCCGCCGGCCGGGGCTGAGGCGCTGGCCGGCTGCTCCGGGCATGCGGCCTGCAGCTGTGCAGGGGCTCGTTGTGCAGGCGCTAGTTGTGCAGTGCCGCCCACAGGTTCAGCGACGATGCGTACACGATCCAGGACAGGTAGGGCAGCATCAGCAGTCCTGCCGTCCGGCTGATTGGTCCGAAGAGCACCACAGTCACGGCCACGGCCACGGCCAAAGCCACGATGATCCCGAACGCGATCCACAGCGCCGGCGTCCCGAGCGCCGGGTACAGGGCGAAGAAGACCGGCGTCCAGAGCAGGTTCAGCCCCAACTGCACGCCGTAGGCTGTCAGGGCCGCTTTGGACCCCGGGGCGCGGCTGCGCCAGACCAGCCACGCCGCGACGGCCATGGCGGCGTACAGGAACGTCCAGACGGGCCCGAAAACCCAGTTCGGCGGGGACCACGGGGCCTTGTCCGCGGTGGCGTACCAGCCGTTGACGTGGTTGGCCGTGGCCAGGCCGCCCAGGCCCGCAACGAGCGCCGAGGCGCCGAGGAACAGCAGCAGCGCGAGCACCTGGGAGAAGCCGCTGCCCGCGCTCCGCGAGCGGCCGCCGGGCACTCCGGGATGGCCTTCCACCGGTTGTTGCTGAGCCTGCATGAGACCAGCGTAACCGCCTGACCCGGACCGGCGGCAGGGTGCGGACCGATAGACTTGGGGCTGCATGTCCGCATGCCGCCGAAGCTCGTACCGCAATGATTGGATACCGCACCCTTGCGAGAATTCACTGCCCGTTTTGCCTCTGCCGAAGAGATTGCCAGCTGGGATGCCCACGTCACCGCGAACCCCAACGGCGGCAATCTCCTGCAATCGGAAGCCTTCGCCGAGGTCAAGCAGCACTTTGGCTGGAAGCCGTTGCACCTGGTGTACGAGTCGGCCGATTACACGAGCTACAACCTGGTCCTGGAGAAGTCCTTTCCGGTCCTCGGCAAGCTCTGGTACCTGATCAAGGGACCGGACGTGGCGTCGGTCGAGGACATCCCCGGGATTGTTGCGGCGAACGCGGACTTCGTCAAGAGGGCCAAGCTGGGCGTCTTCGCGATTAAGATCGAACCGGATGTTGTCTTGTCCGACGACGCCGCGCGGATCCTTGAGGGCGCCGGCCTGGTCAAGACCCACAACCTGCAGCCGAACGACTCCACGGCGCTCCTTGATATTGCGCCGGAGGAAAACCAGTTGCTGCGCAACCTGCACTCCCGGGGCCGCAACGCCGTGCGCCGCGCCATCCGCGAGGGCGTGGAAGTCCACAACGTCGAGCCCACGGAAGAGAACTTCCGGGCCATGTACGCCCTGATGACCACCACGGTGGAAGCCAAGTCCCAGGTCCGGGTGCGCGAGTACGAGTACTACCGCCAGTTCTGGACCAACTTCCTGGCCCGGGACCAGGGCAGGCTGCTCTTCGTGTACGAAAACGGCGTGCCCTCGGTGGGCGCGTTCGTGATCAACTACGGCCGCAAGGGAACGTACAAGGACGGTGGCTCCCTGCAGAAGCGTGGCCAGTACGGTGACTCGCACCTCGTGCAGTGGACCGCGATCAACCAGGTCAAGGACCTCGGCTGCACGGAATACGACTTCTGCGGCACGCCGCCGAGCGACAAGCTCAAGGACACGTCGAACCCGTTCCATGGGCTGGGGCTCTTCAAGACCAGCTTCAGCAAGACCGTGACCGACTTCGTCGGCTGCTATGACCAGGTCCTGAGTCCGCTGAAGTACAAGGTATGGATGGCGGCGGGGGAGCGCGTCGCGCGCCAGATCTACACCCGGCGCACGGGCCAGCAGTTTTACTAAACCGAGCAAAGACAATCAAGGTCAGCCAAGGACAGTGAGGAGGCCGGAATGAACAACGGAAACGACGGCCACCGCAGGCCACCCACGGACGGCCTGCCCAGGACCCAGCCAATGTCGGCCATGCAGGTGCGCCAGAACGCCGCCGCCAAGAGGATGCTGCGCCGCCTGGTCCAGGGCGAAAACCCGCCCACCGCGCCGATGAGCATCGTCGACCGGCTCGCCGGCAGCCCCTACGCCAACCCGATGATCCAGGTTGGCGGCGTGGACGCCGCTGCCCGCAAGACCATCGACTTCGCCCTGAAGCTGGCCGAATCCATGTTCCGGTACGGGGCCGGCGCCCTCGAAGTCGAGACCAGCATCATCGCCATCACCGCGGCGCTTGGCCTCAAGAACATCGAGGTGGACATCACCAACCAGTCGGTGGCCATCAACTACGCACCCAAGGACCAGACGCCCATCTCGCTGCTGCGCGTGGTGCGGTCCTGGACCAACAACTACGCGGGCCTCTCGCAAGTGCACCAGCTGGTGACGGACATCGTGGCAGGCGGCGTCGGCCGTGAGGAAGCCGTGCGCCGGCTGGAGGACATCACCCGCAGCGCCAAGCCGTTCCCGCGGTGGATGGTCACCGTGGCCTTCGGCGTGTTCTCTGCCGTTTTCGTCGGTGTCCTCGGCGGCGGACTGGGCGCCTCGGTCGTTGCGTTCCTCTCCAACCTGCTGGTCAGCCTGCTGGCCCGCCAGCTGGGCCGCTGGCGCACGCCGGACTTCTTCATCACTGCCTCGTGTTCGTTCCTGGTGACCATCATCGCCCTGCTGCTGTGGCGCTTCGGCAGCCCGCTGGGAGTGCAGATTGCCCCCGAGATCGTGGTGGTCGGCGGGATCCTGTTGCTCCTGCCGACGGGACGCCTGGTGTCTTCGGTGCAGGATGCAATCAACGGCTTCCCCGTCACGGCGGCCGGCCGGTTCCTGTCCACAATGCTGACTTTCGGGGCGCTGGTCGCCGGCATCGCCGTCGGGTTCGTCGTGGGGGACATGACCGGCATGGATCCCATAGACGTCACCAAAACATTCCCGCCCAAGTATGACTTGTGGGTGATCGTCATCCTGATCGCCATTGCGGTGCTGATGATCGGCATCACGGAACAGACCAGCTGGAAGCTGCTGCTGCCGACGGCGGCCGTGGGGGTGGTGGGCTACCTGGTCCTCATCGGCGGCGACGCCCTCGGCATCGGGTCCCGCTTCGCCCCGGCCCTGGCTGCCGTGGTGATCGGCCTGCTGGCCCGCGTCGTGGCCCTCCGGATGGGCGCCCCACAGCTCGTGGTGGCCGTTCCCGCCGCCCTGATTCTGCTCCCCGGGCTCACTATATTCCGGTCGATGTATGTATTGACCATTGAGGAATCGGAGATTCTCATGGGCGCCGGGGGGATGCTCAACGCCGGGGCCATCGTGCTCGGTGTCGCTGCTGGCATCGTCCTCGGCGACACCCTGGCGCGGCCCCTGACGCGGAGCCTGGCGAGCAATGAACGGCGCCGGGCCCGCCGCCGCTAGATCGCTTGCGGGGATTGCCCGTCCGGCTCCCTAAGGCGCGGGTTTCCCCGTTTTGCCGGGACGCGACGGCGTGTCACCCCGCCGCGCCGGCGTGTCCCGGCGTCGTGGTGGCAAAGGTGGGGAAACTCCGCAGCGGTGGGCGCGGTTAGATCTTGCGCGGTTAGATCTTGCCTATCGGCAGCTTCTTCTCCGCCTGGAAGTCGTCCTCCACCCGGCCCTTGGCCCAGTAGCCCGAGAGGGACACCTGGGCCCGCTCCAGCCCGCGCTGCACGTAGAACACTTCCCGGAGGCCCTTCATGTAGCCCCGCTCACCGTGGGCAAAGACCTGCACCCGGCCCTCGGGCCACTCGGCGTCACGCACGGCCGTGACCAGCAGTTCGCTCTCGCCGGCGGGGGCGCCGCCGCGCAACAGCCAGCGCAGTTCGACGCCGGCCGGCCCGGCAATGGCCTGGACGTCGGCGTCGCTGTCCACTTCGAGCAGGGCGAGGCCGCGGGCATCCTCCGGCAGGGATTCGATCGCCGCGCCGATGGCCGGCAACGCTGATTCATCGCCGGCAAACAGGTACCAGTCCGCGGCCGGATCCGGGTTGTACCCGCCGCCCGGGCCGGTGAAAGTCAGGCGATCGCCGGGCTGGGCCGCGGCCGCCCAAGGTCCGGCCAGTCCCTCGTCGCCGTGGATCACAAAGTCAATGGCCAGTTCCTGCGCCGCCGGGTCCACCCAGCGGACCGTGTAGGTCCGGGTGTGCGGCCACTGACTGCGCGGCATGGTTTCCCGGATGGCCCACAGATCCAGCGGATCCGGGTATTCGACGCCGGGTTGCGGGAAGACGATCTTGACGTACCGGTCCACATAGTCGTTGTTGACGAACCCGGCGAAGCCAGGGCCCCCGGCGATGATCCGGACCATGTGCGGGGAGAGGTGCTCCCTGCGCAGGACCGTCAGATCGGTCTGGGGGCGCGAGTTCCGGGTGGCGGTGGTGGCGGCGGGGACGGATGTCATGGAGCTAAGCCTAACCAAGAACCCCCGGCGGGAGCTTTGCGCGGAGGCCTGTTACGGCAACGGCGGAAGCTCCCAGTCGACCGTCCCGTCGCCTTGTTCCAGCAGCAGGGCGTTGGCCCGGCTGAACGGCCGGGATCCGAAGAAGCCGCGCGAAGCCGACAGCGGGCTGGGGTGGGCGCTGGCGATCACGGCGGCGGACCCCAGCAGCGGCCGCACGGACTCGGCATCCTTCCCCCACAGGATCGCCACGAGGGGGGCATGGCCCGCACCGGATACGGACGAGCGGCCGGCGACTGCGCGGATGGCCGCCGCCGTCACGGCCTCCCAGCCCTTGTTCCGGTGCGAGCCCGCCGCGCCGGCACGGACGCTGAGCACCCTGTTGAGCAGCAGTACGCCTTGGTCCGCCCAGCGGCTGAGGTCCCCGTGGACGCGCGGCGGGAAGCCGAGATCGGCCTGAAGTTCCTTGTAGACGTTTGCCAGGCTGCGGGGGATCGGCCGGGTGGCGCCGTCGACGGCGAAGGACAGCCCCACGGCGTGCCCCGGCGTCGGATACGGGTCCTGGCCCACCACCAGCACGCGGACGCCGGCCAGGGGCTGCCGGAAAGCCCGCAGCAGGTTTGCCGGCGAGGGCAGTACGCCATACCCGGCGGCCACTTCGCCCGCGACGAAGGCGAGGGCTTCGCGCAACTGCGCCTCCACCGGCGCCAGCGGCTCGGCCCAGTCCGGAGCAACCAGCGCGTCCAGCGGCCGGCGGGCCAGGTCCGCGAAGCTAAGGACGTCCGCGGCTGCGGGCTCCAGCTCGAACAGCGCGTCGGGTTCACTGGCGGGGTCAAACTCGGCATCAGACACAGCACCCATTCTTCCCCAGCTCCGGCCCGTTTCTGCGCCGGCCCGAATGACAACCCTGTCATTCGGCCGTAGCATGGGGACTGACTTTTTACCGGATCCAGCCAGGGAGTGTGTCGTGGCCGAAGCAGCGCAAGAGCACGTGCTCGCAGGGGATTCTGCCGTATTCCCAACCGAAGGCGCGGGCCCGGACGGGGTGTCCGCGGAGTCTGCGCTGAGCGCCCGCGACCAGCAGATGCTGGCCTTGGAGCGGCAATGGTGGAAGTACGCCGGGGCCAAGGAACAGGCCATCCGCGAGCTGTTCGATCTGTCCGCCACGCACTACTACCAGATCCTCAATGCCCTCATCGATACCGAGGATGCGCTGGCCCACGATCCCATGCTGGTCAAGAGATTGCGTAGACTACGTACATCACGCCAACGTGCCCGCACTGCCCGTCGTCTGGGAACAGATTCGTAAAGTCGCGTCACGGGCAGCCGGATGCGCACGTCCTGTTGCGTCCGTTCCGGCCTCGGGCACCCCGTATGAAATCAGCAAGGACGTCGTTTTACCATGACCAAATACGCTCGGGATGAATTTGATCGGGTCCCGGAGACCTCTACCCGGCAGGGAGTCCACCGGGCCGTCGCGGCATCGCGGCGGCGGAGCCTGGCGCCGATCTTGGCGGCCGGCTGCGTAGCCCTGGCCATCGGCCTGGTGGCCTTCCTGATCCTGCCGAAGCTCGGCTTCTCCGCAGGCCAGGCCGCGGCCGTGACCGCCGGTGGCAGCGCGTCCGCATCTGCCAGCAGCAGCCCGTCCGCCACGAGCACCGTGAGCCCCAGCCCCACGCCGACGAGCCCGGAGCCCGCCGGCACGGAAGCCGCCGCCGCGCCGTCGGCTTCGCCGTCAACGACGCCGAGTGCCACAGCCGCCGCTGTGGACAAGACGCAGCCGGTGACGATCTACAACGCGACCACCACCGCCGGCCTCGCCACCCGCGTCGGCGGCACCGTCACCTCCGACGGCTGGGTCCTGGGCGAGACAGGCAACTGGGGCGGTGTCCCGCAACAGACGTCGGTGATCTTCTACAGCGGCGTCGCGCAGAAGGACAATGCGGAGGCACTCGGAGCCCTCCTCGGCGTGGACACCCTCGTGGACTCCGCCGAGTTCAACATGCCCCTCGTCGTGGTGCTCGGCCCCGGCTACCAGTAGCGAATCCGGTTACGCCTCAATAACTATTAGGTGGCGGCCCTGCCCGCCGCCGGCGTTCCTGGGGGACGCTGTGGGTACAGTGTCTGCGGATTTCTCTTCGCAGTCCGCGGCGCACATCGAGGTGGGCCGCACGCAAGCTAGCTGAAAGTGTGGACACCATGGCACTGGGAACCGTCAAATGGTTCAACGCCGAAAAGGGCTACGGCTTCATCACCGTGGACGGTTCCGAGAACGACGTCTTCGTGCACTGGTCCGCGATCGTCGGGGAAGGCTACCGCGCCCTGGACGAGGGCCAGCGGGTGGAACTGGAAGTCGGCGAGGGCGAAAAGGGCCCGCAGGCCGAAAGCGTCCGGCCCGCCTAGTGGTACTGGCTGCCGTCACGAATGCCCCGCGGAACGCTGCCGGGCGCCGCGGAGGACGTCTGCCGCTGGGCCGCGCCCTGGCGGCGGGCACAGTAGCGGCCCTGGCCCTGACGGGCTGCCTGGGCCCCGCGGGCAGTGCCCGCGTGGCCAGCGCCGACGCAAGCGGTGACGGCACCCTGCGCATCGGCCTGATCCTGGACAGCACGGGCAAGCAGAACTTCCTCAACTCCTCCGAGCTCGCGGCGGCCAAACTTGCCGTCAAGGAGATCAACGCTGCCGGCGGGCACAAAGGCAAACCGGTGGAGCTGCTGCCGGAAACCATCAGCACGGACACCGCAGCCCAGGCGAAAGCGCTGGTTGCTGCCAAAGCCGACGTCGTGATCGGCCCGACCGATTCCAGCCGTGCCCCGGCGGCCATCGACGTGCTGGCCAACGCCAAGGTAGCCGTCATCTCTCCGGCCAACACCGCCGCCGCGCTCAGCAACTACAAGAGCGGCGGCTACTATTTCCGCACCTCGGCCGCCGACATCGCCCAGGCATCCGTTCTCGCCAAACTGGTCAAAGACGGCGGCGCCAGGACCCTGGCGGTGCTGCATGAGGAAGGCGACTACGGCAAAGACGTCGCCGCCGCCGTCGGCAGTGCGGCGAAGCAGTCCGGACTGGAAGTCGTGGCGGACGCGGAGTTCACCCCCGGCCAGGCGCAGCAGGCCGTCGCCGCCGCCAAGGCCGTCAACCCCGACGCCGTCATCCTGGTCTCGCGCGACGGCGCTCAGGGCGCCATCGCCGAGTTGAACAACGCCGGCCTCGCCGGCAAGAAGCTGGTCCTCGCCGACGGCGCAGTCAGCAAGTACGGCCCTGGCCTGGGCGCCCGGGCGCTGGAGGGGGCACGCGGGATCCTGCCCGGCGTGTTTCCCTCCGCCGCCTTCCAGGCGGACCTCGTGGCCGTTGATCCCGGGCTGAAGGACATGGTGTTTGCCGCCGAGACGTACGACGCCGTCGTCCTGGCCGCCGTCGCCGCCGCCGCGGCAGAGGACGACGCCGGGACCTCCATCGCGGCGTCCCTCGTCGCGGTCTCCGGCGGAACCCCGGCAGCAGGCGGAACCGGGGCCGGCGGAAACCAGCCGCCCAGCGAGTCATGCACGAGCTACAAGGACTGCGTCGGCGTCCTCCGGGCAGGCCACCGGCCGGACTACGACGGCCAGTCCGGACGGATCAACTTCGATTCCCACGGCGACATCACCGAAGCGAACTACATGGTTTCGACCTACGGCGAGGACAACCTGCCCACGGTGGACGGAACGGAAGCGGCGAGCAGCAGCGGCGGCTGATCGCTCGTAGCGTATTGTGCCCGCGTGGCGGCCGGTTCCGGCCGGGCACTGCTTGCACTCTCCCCGGGGGAGTGCTAATTATTGATTTAGCACTCCAGCGTACTGACTGCTAACACGACGCCCGGTCCGCCCGGCCGCGAAGTGGGGCAGCCGGTCCAGGAGCTAAAGAAACACCTTGCTGGGGTGAGATCCCGGACCCGGCGGCATACAGAGGCCGCGGGGTAGGGATCGTCCGTCGCGGGCACCACAGCGAAGGTTCATTCTTAACGACTGTCCCGAAAGGACTACTGCCGTTATGGCCAAGATCATTGCATTTGATGAAGAGGCACGCCGCGGTCTTGAGCGGGGCCTGAACATCCTCGCCGACGCCGTCAAGGTCACCCTCGGCCCGCGTGGACGCAACGTCGTCCTCGAAAAGAAGTGGGGCGCCCCCACGATCACCAACGATGGTGTTTCCATCGCCAAGGAGATCGAGCTGGACGATCCCTACGAGAAGATCGGCGCCGAGCTGGTCAAGGAAGTTGCCAAGAAGACGGATGACGTCGCAGGCGACGGCACCACCACGGCAACCGTGCTGGCACAGGCGCTGGTCAAGGAAGGCCTGCGCAACGTCGCGGCCGGCGCTGACCCGCTGTCCCTCAAGCGCGGCATCGAGAAGGCTGTTGACGCTGTCACCGTCGAGCTCCTGGCCTCCGCCAAGGAAATCGAGACCAAGGAAGAGATCGCCGCCACCGCGTCGATCTCCGCCGGCGACAACGAGATCGGCGCCCTGATCGCCGAAGCCCTCGACAAGGTCGGCAAGGAAGGCGTCATCACCGTCGAGGAGTCGAACACGTTCGGCCTCGAGTTGGAGCTGACCGAAGGCATGCGCTTCGACAAGGGCTACATCTCCGCCTACTTCGTCACCGACGCCGAGCGCCAGGAAACGGTCCTTGAGGATCCGTACATCCTGATCGTCAACTCCAAGATTTCCAACGTCAAGGAACTGGTTGCTGTCCTGGAAAAGGTCATGCAGTCCAACAAGCCGCTGCTGATCATTGCCGAAGACATCGAGGGCGAGGCCCTGGCCACCCTGATCGTCAACAAGATCCGCGGCACCTTCAAGTCCGTCGCCGTCAAGGCTCCGGGCTTCGGCGACCGCCGCAAGGCGCAGCTGGCCGACATCGCCATCCTCACCGGTGGCCAGGTCATCTCCGAGGAAGTCGGCCTCAAGCTTGAGACCGCCGGACTCGAACTCCTTGGCAAGGCCCGCAAGGTTGTTGTCACCAAGGACGAGACCACCATCGTCGAAGGTGCAGGCGACGCCGACCAGATCGCCGGCCGTGTGTCCCAGATCCGCGCCGAGATCGAGAACTCCGATTCCGACTACGACCGCGAGAAGCTGCAGGAGCGCCTGGCCAAGCTGGCCGGCGGCGTTGCAGTCATCAAGGCCGGTGCCGCAACCGAGGTCGAGCTCAAGGAACGCAAGCACCGCATTGAGGACGCTGTCCGCAACGCCAAGGCTGCTGTCGAAGAAGGCATCGTCGCCGGCGGTGGCGTTGCCCTGATCCAGGCCGGTGCCAAGGCATTCGCGAACCTGCAGCTCTCCGGTGACGAAGCAACGGGCGCGAACATCGTCCGCGTCGCCATCGACGCCCCGCTGAAGCAGATCGCCTTCAACGCCGGCCTCGAGCCCGGCGTCGTCGTGGACAAGGTCCGCGGCCTGCCCGCAGGCCACGGCCTCAACGCCGCCACCGGCGAGTACGTCGACCTGCTGGCCGCCGGCATCAACGACCCGGTCAAGGTAACCCGCTCTGCCCTGCAGAACGCGGCTTCCATCGCCGGCCTGTTCCTCACCACCGAGGCCGTTGTAGCCGACAAGCCCGAAAAGGGCGGCGCCCCGATGGGCGGCGGCGACGACATGGGCGGCATGGGCGGCATGGGCGGTTTCTAACCACCCGCGCCAGCCATCACCGGCTGTTCGACGACGGCGGTCCCACCTTCGGGTGGGGCCGCCGTTGCCGTTTAAGCGCACTCCCGATCCAAGGGGCGGCGCTGGGCGTCTGTGGGCGTCGGCGGGTTCTGGCAGGATAGGTCAGTGACGATTACAGCAGCGGCCGACGGTTCGGCCTTAGGAAATCCTGGCCCGGCCGGCTGGGCCTGGTACGTGAATGACGACTGCTGGCGGGCCGGCGGATGGCCCCACGGCACGAACAACCAGGGCGAACTGATGGCGGTGCTGGACCTGTTCCGGGCAACGGCGCACATGCCCGGGGAAGACCTGCTGATCCTCTGCGACAGCCAGTACGTCATCAACGCCGTGACCAAGTGGATGCCCGGCTGGAAACGCAAGGGCTGGCGCAAAGCCGACGGCAAGCCGGTGCTGAACGTGGATCTCCTCAAGGACATCGACCAGGCGCTTCTGGGCCGCAAGTACACCTTCGAGTGGGTGCGGGGCCACGCGGGGCACGAGCTCAACGAGGCGGCGGACGTCCGCGCCCGGGCAGCGGCCACGGCGTACCAGCAGGGCGTGGCCGTCCGGCAGGGTCCCGGGTTCGGCACCCCGGAGGGCGAACCGCCAGCGGGCAAAACACAGCAGGGCAAGACACAGCAGGACGAGACACAGCAGGGCAAGCCACAGCAGGGCGAGACACAGCCCGCCGCCCCGCCCGCGGCCGCCCCTGCAGCCGCGACCCGGCCGCAGGCAGCCCCGGCGCCATCCGGCCAGCAGGAACTCTTTGGCGCGCCGGGGACCTACGACGAACCGGACCTCTTCAGCGAACTCGAAGAGGAACCTGCCGTAGACCTGGCGGAGGCCAGCGCCGAAGCAGTCGTCGAGTCCCTCGAACGCGAACTGCTCCGCCCCGAAACCCGGGCGGACCTGGGCCGCACGGGCGTGCTGCTCCACCCGGATTTCACCGAGATCGGCAGCTCCGGCCGGATCTGGACCCGCGACGCCATGATGATGTCACTCGAGGACAACCCCGGCGGAGCCGTGGAGCTGGAGCTCTTGGGCGCGGACCGGCTGGGTGAGAAGACCATCCTCCTGACCTACCGCAGCCACACCCGAGAGGGATCAGCCCTGCGCAGCTCCCTGTGGGTCCTTGAAGGCGCGCAATGGCGCCTGCGCTTCCACCAGGGCACACCCGAGGCCTGAGGGCGCGTGCGGCTCACGTGAAGCGCTGCGCATTGCCCAGTTCCGCCTGCGCATAGGTGGCGGCAGCGGAGTTCAGCGCGAGGTTGATGGACGCCAGAGACGCCTCGACCCTGCCCTGGGTCAGCGTCCACTCGGCCATGAGGGCCTGGAAATTAGTCGCCGCGGAGCCCCGCCAGCTGCCCTGGAGCTCGTCCAGCCCCCGTTTCATGGCGTGGACGTCCGCGCTGATCCTCTCCACTGTGGCCTGCACGTTGGCGGACTTCAGCTGGAGGAGTTCCGTATCGACGGAGATGATGCTCATGGAATTGCCTCTCGAATGCTCGGGAGGCGGCCGCGGCCCGGCGGAGCACGGTGAACGTCAGCGGGTCTGCGGTGAGGTATTGCGGTCACAATTTTCGGTGACATTTTCGGTGAGAGCTGGCGGGGGAGCGGCTGCCTCATCCGGATCTTCCGGACACCTCGAGCGTAGGCGGGCGGTGCGCCGGCCGGACACCGCCGTCGGCTCCTATGTGGATAAGTCCGCTGTGGACCGTTCCGTGGCCTCTTCGTCCAGGAACGGGATGCTGACCACCAGCGTGGCACCGCCGCCGTCGGTCTTCCCGACCCGCACGGACCCGGAATGCGACCCGACGATGGCGGCCACGATCGCCAGGCCAAGCCCGCTGCCGCCGGTCTCCCTGGTCCGGGAGGTGTCGGCGCGGTAGAAGCGCTCGAAAATCCGGGCCGCCTCGTCATCGGGGACGCCCGGTCCGTGGTCCCGGACCTCGATCACGGACTGCCGTGTTCCGTCCGGCGCGGTCCGGACCCCGACGCCAATTTCGACAGGGGTGCCCTCCGGCGTGTAACGCAGGGCATTGCCGACCAGGTTGCTGACCACTTGGCGCAGTTTGGCTTCGTCGCCCAGCACCGGGGCGGCGGCCGGGGCCGCGCCGTCAAGCCCGGTGAGGGTGATGGTGCGGCTGCGGTCGCTCGCCTGGGTGTCCACCACGGCGTCGTTGGCCAGCAGCAGCAGGTCTGCGGGTTTCTGTTGCAACGGGCGCTGTTCGTCAATCCTTGCCAGCAGCAGCAGGTCTTCCACCATGGCTCCCATGCGTTTGGCTTCGCTTTCGATCCGCCCCATCGCCGTGGCCACGTCTTCCGGAGTGGACAACGCCCCGTGCCGGTACAGCTCGGAGAACCCGCGGATGGTCACCAGCGGGGTGCGCAGTTCGTGCGAGGCGTCGGCGGCGAAGCGCCGCATCCGCGCCTCGGACGCCATCCTGGCGGCGAAGGCCGT
This sequence comes from Arthrobacter sp. 49Tsu3.1M3, assembly GCF_900168135.1. NCBI lineage: Bacteria > Bacillati > Actinomycetota > Actinomycetes > Micrococcales > Micrococcaceae > Arthrobacter > Arthrobacter sp. 49Tsu3.1M3. The sequence continues at coordinate 51,579 of NZ_FUZD01000023.1, read as the reverse complement.
CTCAATGTGCGCGAGCATGGCATTGAGCGAGCTCCCAAGCCGGCCCACCTCCGTGCCCGGGTTCTCCACTTCCACACGCTGGGACAAGTCTCCCGCGGCGATCGCGGCAGCAGTTTTTTCCACCCGGGCGAGCGGCCGGAAGGACCGCGAAACGGTCCACGTGGCGATGAAGAACGCCAGCACGAGCGTCAGCAGGCCCACGCCCACCACCACCAGGGCAGCGTGTTCCATCACCGAATCCACGGGGTCCAGCGGCAGTCCGATCACGACGACGGCGCCGCGGTTGTTGTTGTCCACCACGCTGACGGCCACGACCCGCCAGTTGCCGCCCTCGGATCCGCGGACCTGGAACGGCATCTGCTGGCGTTCCCGGGCCTCGACCGAGGAAAAGGTGCTGATGGCGGGGTGGGATTCCTTGTCGCCGCCGAATGTGTAGGGCGGCAGACCGGGGCTGAAGAGCATCAGCGAGTAATCGGTGGGAACGGTGGAGTTGGTCTCCTGCAGCTGGCTGAAGGACTGCTGCTGGCGCGCGGATTCGACGGCGGCCCGGAGCTTGTCATCCACCTGGCCCTGCAGAAAGCTGTGCAGCAGCGTCAGCGTGCCCGCCCCGGTAGCCGTGAGGGCCACCAGCATGAGCGCCATCATGATCGCCACGAGCTGCGAGCGCAGCGACGCCGATTTCCAGCGGTACAGCAAAGTCAGCGCTTCTCGGCAGTCCGCAGAACGTAGCCGACGCCGCGCTTGGTCTGGATCAGTGCCGGGGCATCGGGATCGATGTCCACTTTGCGGCGCAGGTAGGAGATGTAGGACTCCACGATCGAGGCGTCGCCGTTGAAATCGTATTCCCACACGTGGTCGAGGATCTGGGCCTTGGACAGGACCCGGTTCGGATTGAGCATGAGGTAGCGCAGGAGCTTGAATTCCGTGGGCGAGAGCTCGATCACGGTCCCGCCGCGGCGGACCTCGTGGGCGTCGTCGTCGAGTTGGAGGTCATCGACCCGGATCACGGCGTCGTCGTCGACCTGGGGCTGCGTGCGCCGGAGTACGGCGCGGATGCGGGCCACCACCTCGTCGAGGCTGAACGGTTTGGTGACGTAATCGTCCCCGCCCACGGTCAAGCCGGTGACTTTGTCCTCGGTGTCATCCTTGGCCGTGAGGAACAGGACGGGGAAGTGCTTGCCGGCGGCGCGCAGGCGGCGGGTAACGGTGAAGCCGTCCATGTCCGGCAGCATGACGTCCAGCACCGCCAGATCGGGGGAGTGCAGTTCGGCAGCGGCCAGTGCCTCGCGTCCGCTGCCGGCCGAGACGACTTCGAAACCAGCGAAGCGCAGGGAGGTGGAGAGCAGCTCGCGGATGTTCGGTTCGTCATCGACGACGAGCAGCTTGGCTTCGGGACCGTTCTTCTTCATGTTCCCATGATGCTCCCAGACTCTGGGAGTTTTCTGAATGGAGGTTGTGTGTTGCATGGCCGCATCCCCGGCACCCGGCTAGCCCGCGGTGCCGACGTCCTTGGCGTCCATGATCCGGTAGGCGTAGCCCTGCTCGGCGAGGAACCGCTGCCGCTTCGCGGCGAAATCCTGGTCCAGGGTGTCCCTTGCCACGAGCGAATAGAACCGGGCGGAGCGGCCGTCCTTCTTCGGGCGCAGCAGCCGGCCCAGGCGCTGGGCCTCCTCCTGGCGGGACCCGAATGACCCGGAGACCTGGATCGCGACCGACGCCTCGGGCAGGTCGATGGAGAAATTGGCGACTTTGGACACCACCAGGGTCTGCACCTCGCCGGTGCGGAACGCGTCGAAGAGCCGCTGGCGTTCCTTCACCGACGTGTCGCCCTTGATCACCGGCGCGCCCAGGCGCTCGCCGATCTCGTCGAGCTGGTCGATGTACTGCCCGATCACCAGGAGCTGTTCCCCGGCGTGTTCGGCGACGAGTTCTTCGACCACCCGGGTCTTCGTCTCGGAGGTGGCACACAGGCGGTATTTGTCGGCGTCCTCGGCCATGGCATAGGCCACCCGTTCGTCGCGGGGCAGGTCCACCCGGACTTCCACGCAATCGGCCGGGGCGATGTAGCCCTGGGCCTCGATGTCCTTCCACGGCGCGTCGTAGCGTTTCGGACCGATCAGGCTGAAGACCTCGCCCTCCCGGCCGTCCTCCCGCACCAATGTGGCGGTCAGCCCGAGCCGGCGGCGGGCCTGCAGGTCCGCCGTCATCCGGAAGATCGGCGCGGGCAGCAGGTGGACCTCGTCGTAGATGATCAGGCCCCAGTCGTTGCCGTCCACGAGCTCGAGGTGCGGGTACAGCCCGCCGCGCTTCGTGGTCAGGACCTGGTAGGTGGCGATCGTGACCGGCCGGACTTCCTTGACGGAGCCGGAGTACTCGCCGATCTCCTCCTGGGTCAGCGACGTGCGTTTGAGGAGCTCGTCCTTCCACTGCCGCGCGGCGACGGTGTTGGTCACCAGGATCAGCGTGGTGGTGGAGCTCGTGGCCATGGCGGCAGCCCCGACCAGCGTCTTGCCGGCGCCGCAGGGAAGGACGACGACGCCGCTGCCGCCGGCCCAGAAGTTCTCTGCGGCCAGTTGCTGGTACGGCCGCAGCTTCCAGCCCGACTCGTTGAGCATGATGGGGTGGGGGGTGCCGTCCACGTAGCCGGCCAGGTCCTCGGCCGGCCAGCCAAGCTTGAGCAGCAGCTGCTTGAGCTGGCCGCGCTGGGAGGAATGCACCACCACCGTCTCGCCGTCGATCCGTGGCCCGAGCAGCGGGGCGATCTTCTTGGCGCGGCTGACTTCTTCGAGCACCGGGTAGTCGGAGGTGCGCATGACCAGGCCGTGCTGCGGGTCCTTCTCCAGCCGCAGCCGGCCGTACCGGGACATGGTCTCTTCGACGTCGATCAGCAGGGAGTGGGGCACGGGGAAACGGGAGTACCTGAGCAGGGTGTCCAGCACTTTTTCGGCGTCCAGCCCGGCCGCCCGGGCGTTCCAGAGCCCCAGCGGCGTCAGCCGGTAGCTGTGCACATGCTCCGGGGCCCGTTCCAGCTCGGCGAACGCCGCGATGGCGTGCCGGGCCTCCATTGCGAGTTCGTGGTCGACCTCCAGCAGGATGGTTTTGTCACTCTGGACGATCAGGGGCCCGTCATTCACTGGAACAATTCCTCTGTAGCTTCTACGTCGATAATGCGGTGGATGGACAGGACCCGCTCGATCTCCTTGTCCGGATCGAACACCCGCACCCGCCCGCCATTTACTGCTACCGGAACAACCGTCTCGCGGGTGGCATTCCCCATGCTGTCCACGACGTTCATGATGACCCGCTGCCTGAGGCGGATCGCCTTCAGCAGGGTCTCGAGGCCCAGCTGGGTCGCTTCCTCGCTGCCGGGGGCCGCCGGCGGGTGGGTGCCGGAGCCTGGCGCCCGGGACCCGTTGGCGCGCAGCACGGCCAGTTGGGCCTCGATGTCGGCCTCCGGCGGAGCGGTCCGCGGGGCCGTGTAGACCGGCCGGCCGCTGCCGGGCGCGGGGGTGCTGCGGCGCAGCCGGACGACGGCGGAGGCAGCTTCCTCCAGGACGGGGGCGAGCCCCAGACCCCGCAGGACCTGGGCGGTTTCCCGGGGCGCGGCGTGGGAGACGACCACGGTGGGCGCGATGCGCACCAGCCCGAGGCCGGCCGCGGCCGGGGCGTTGAGCAGCTCCAGCAGGGCAGCCTCGTCCTCGCTTTGGATAAAGCTGGCCGCGGCCCCCACCCGCAACCGGGAATGCCGCGCTGCGGTGTCTTCGATGAGGTACTGGAGGGGCTGCGGGATTGCGGTGGCCGAATGCTGGCGCAGGAAGTCCAGCATCGCCGCGGCGTCCTGGCCGGCGTCGAGGGCCCGGCGCACGGAGGTGACGGAGAACCGGTAGATGGTGGCCGGTCCCTGCCCTTCGGCCGTGGCCATGGTCAGGAGCCGTTCGCTCAGTTCGGGGTCGAGGTAGCCCGGCGCCACCGCCGTCAGGTCCGCCTGCAGCAACACATGCTGCAGGGCCGCGGGCAGGTGTTCGCCCAGGATCCCCAGGGCGTCGTCCGGCTGCTCGGCGGCGATCGCGGCGCCCAGCTGGCTCAGCGCCCCGGAGCCGATCAGGCCGAGCATCTCGGCCTCCGCGAGGATGCCGCGGATCAGCGAGCTGAAGCGCCTGGCCATCCGGGGCTGCGTCCACTCGGCACGCTCCAGCACGGCGGCGGCATCGAGGACGGGGGCCTGCCCGTCGGGCGCCACGGCCTCAAGGGTGAGTTCGTGCAGGATTTCCAGGACCCTTTTGCGGATCACCGGGGCGTCCGGCCGCTGCGCCTCGGCGGATAGCGCATTGATGGTTGTCCCGGCCGGGCCCCGGTGCCCTGCCGGGCCCGGGGCGGCAGCATTCACCGGCTGGCCCACGAGGGACGGTGCGCGCTCGCTGGCCAGCCAGGCGTTGACCAGCCACAGCCACTGCTCCTGCCGCGGCAGCGACAGCCACTCCAGCTGCGGCGGCTGCACCCACGCGGAACTGTCGACGTCCAGCCGCAGCAGACCGGCCATTCCGCAGAGCTCCGCGAGGACGCCGGCCTCGTGCACGTCCATCCGCAGGGAATCCGCCAGCCGCTTCATCTCCCGGACCCCTACGCCCCCGCTGCGCAGCGTCGCCAGCGGCTGTTCGCGCACGGTGTAGAGCACCTCGCCCACGAGCCGCAGCGTCTCGGCGATGGCGCCCAACGCGGCGTTTCGGCGCAGCCCCGCGCTCGTGTTGCCCAGCCGGGGGACGGGCGGCGTGAGCGAAAAGTTCTCGATGACAAACCCGCCGCGCAGCGACACTCCGACGCTGTGCGGCAGTTCGACGTGCGCGGCGTCCAGCGGTACCAGCAGCCCGCGCGCCAGCAGCCAGTCCACGGGGCCGACGTCGGCGGCTTCGTGGAGCACGGACGCCCGGCGCTGCGCCTGCGGGACGGCGCCCATGGCCCAGTTCCCGAACCGGGCCAGAAGGGCGGCGGTCCGGTCCGGTGCGGAGGCCAGGATGTGCTGGAGCGCTTCCGGTGTTGCCGTCCAGTGCTGCAGGGACAGGGCGGCTTCCATCGGCGTCGTCGCGGGGGAGATGGACGCCCCGGCGCGGTGAAGTTCCCCCACCAGCTGCACCACGCGCTGCGCAAAAGCAGGCTGGAGCCGCACAAGTTCGGTGTAGCTGCGCCCCAGCCCCGCTGGGTAGATGCCAATTACGTCCTTAAGGCTGCCGACCGGAAGGTAGTGGCGCTGTTTGGCGGCGGCGGGGGTCGCGCCGTGCGGCGGATCGGCGCGGTGGACGAGGGCCAGTTCCTGCAGGGAATGGAGGAGCCGGTCGACGGCGGCAACCGAGGAGCCGTTGATCAGTTTCTTCAGCATCGCCGCCGACGCGCTGTGCCCGGTATCGGCGTTGGTGCACAGGTGCAGGGTTTCCAGGACCTGCATCTGCGGGCGGTTGAGCCGTTCGAGTGCCCGCTGCACACTGACGCGTCCGCTGGCACGGGCGGCGAGGGCGGCGAAGTCCGGGACACCGGGAGAAATCAGGTCCGGCCGCGCGGAGAACAAGGCCCGCAACGATTCGTCGCTTCGTGCCTGAAGTTCCTTGCTGAGCGCGCGGATGAGGGACATCGCTCCAACGTTACCTTTCGCCGGGCCCGCGCGGGCGGCGCCGGGCTGCCACCGCGTCGACAACGAGGGCCAGCATCAGCAGGAATGCCACCGGGAGGCCGTAGAGGGCCGTCGAGGTAATCCAGGCGGGCGCTACGGCATTGTTGAAGGCCATGGCCATGACAGCGCCGACGGCAACGAGGGACAGCACAGCAAGGGTGGCCGCTACGATCATCAAAGGCCGCCGGTAACGCGTCAGTGTCATGGGGGCAACGCTAACAGTCCGGCATCGCCCGCGCCTCAAGCCGCTAAAGTGAACCAGGCAGGATAACCTTGGAGTTACAGACCAACACGGTCCGGGCAGTCATACCCTGAACCCGCGTATCCATGCGGATGCGGTGACCGCCGGCCGTGTCCCCGCAGAACGAAGAAGGTTGATTACGTGCCTACCGGCAAGGTCAAGTGGTATGACAAGGAAAAAGGCTTCGGATTCCTCGCGGGCGAGGACGGCCAGGAAGTCTTCCTGCCCAAGTCCGCGCTGCCCGAAGGCATCACGGAGCTCAAGGCCGGCACGCGTGTTGAATTTGGTGTAGCGGACGGGCGCAAGGGCGCCCAGGCCCTGGGCCTGCGCGTGCTGGACAAGACGCCGTCCATCGCCAAGGCAAAGCGGCCCAGCGCCAGGGACCTTGCCCCGCTGGTCCAGGACCTCGTCAGCGTGCTGGATAACCTGTCCGGGACCCTGTCCGCGGGCAAGTACCCGGAAGGCAACAAGGGCAAGGCGATCGCAGCGGCCCTCCGTAAGGTTGCCGACGAGCTGGACGTATAAGGCTTTTGATGACTCAGGAACCTGATCAGTTGCCGGCGCCGGATGCCGGATCCGCAGCGCCCGCCGGGACCAAGGCAGCCGGCTCCAAGCAGGGAATCCGCCCGCGCGCCGGCGTGCCCGTCTGGCGCACCGGCAAGCCTGACGCCTTCCTGGCCGCCGCCGTCGACGTCGCCCGCACCGCGGTGGAGGGCATTGCCCCCGCCGAGCAGATCGGCGAGCACATCGGCGCCCGCAGCGAAGGCGACCGCCTGGTGACCCACCTGTTCGAATCCAGGCTCCCCGGATACCTGGGCTGGCAGTGGTACGCCGTGCTGACGCGCAACTCGCGCTCCAAGGTGGTCACGGTGGACGAACTTGGCCTCCTGCCCTCCGAGGACTCCATCCTGGCACCGGCCTGGGTTCCATGGGCCGAACGGGTCCGCCCGGAAGACGCGCAGGCTGACGAGGCTGCCGAGGCGCCGTCCGGTTCCGAAGCGCCGTCGCAGGCGTCCGACGCCGACACCGACGACGCTGCCGACGACGCCGACGTCGCTGAGACGGACGACGACGAGACGGACGACGAGCGGGAACGCTCCGCGGGCGAGGCCGACTAGCGGTTGGAAGCGTCCGGGAGCGTGTCTAGGGAGGGCTGGGGCTGATGTCCACGTTCAAATCCCTGCACATCCTGAACTACCGGATCTGGTTCGTCGGCGCCCTCATTTCCAACGTTGGCACCTGGATGCAGCGCACCGCCCAGGACTGGCTGGTGTTCGCCCACCTGACGGCGCACGATGCCGGGGCGGTGGGAATCACGATGGCCCTGCAGCTGGGCCCGCAACTCTTCCTGGCACCCGTGGCCGGATTGATCGCCGACCGGTTCAACCGCAAGCGCCTCCTGGTGCTCACCCAGTCAGCCATGGCTCTGCTGAGCGCGGGGCTGGGCATCCTGGTGGTCACGGGCGCGGCGCAGCTCTGGCACGTCTACGCCTTCGCCCTGATGCTCGGGGTGGTCTCGGCCCTGGACGCCCCCGTCCGGCAGACCTTCGTCTCGGAACTGGTCCAGGACGACTACCTCCCCAACGCCGTGGCCCTGAACAGCGCGTCCTTCAATGTTGCCCGGATGATCGGTCCGGCCGTCGCCGGCGTGCTCACGGCCGTCGTCGGGCCCGGCTGGGTCTTCCTCATTAATACGCTCACCTTTGTGCCCCTGTTGCTCAGCCTGGCGAAAATCCCGTCGTCGTCGCTGCGCCGGCTGCCGCGGGCACCGGCGGGCAAGGGCAGGATCCGGGAGGGGCTGCGCTACGTGAGGTACCGTCCGGATTTGGTCGTGGTGCTGGTGGCGATCTTCATCGTGGGAACCCTGGGGCTGAATTTCGCCCTGTTCATCGCGGCCATGGTGGGGACGGAATTCGGCCTGGACGCGGGGGCCTTCGGCCTGATGAATTCGATCATGGCCATCGGATCCGTCGCCGGGGCCCTGCTGTCCGCCGGCCGCGGCAAGCCACGGCTGCGGGTCATCTTCGGGGCGGCCGCCGCCTTCGGCGTGACCTCGGGCATCGCAGCGATGGCCCCGAACTACTTCTGGTACGGCGTCGCACTCGTGCCCGTGGGGCTGTTCGCGATCACCATGATGACGAGCGCCAACGGGTACGTCCAGACCACGACTGAGCCCGTGATGCGGGGCCGGGTGATGGTCCTCTACATGGCGATCTTCATGGGCGGAACTCCCCTTGGTGCGCCGCTCGTCGGCTGGGTGGCAAACACCGCCGGCCCCCGCTGGTCCATGGCGGTCGCGGCAGGCGCCGGCCTGCTGGCAGCCCTGATCGGGCTGGTGTGGATCATCCGCGCGAAGCACCTGCGGCTCCTCTTCAACCGCCGCGCCCACGGGCTGCGGTACTTCCGCGTCGAAAGCCGGACCGGCGCGGCCGGTCCCGGCCGGGACGCGCGGCCGGAGGCACAGCAGGGCGGCCGGACCTGAAACGACGACGGCGTCGTCACGGCCTAGGTTCCTAAGGGCCGTGACGACGCCGGACGCGGGGCTACTTCTTCAGTTCCGCCACGACGAAATCGATGCACTCGAGCAGTGCCGAGACATCGTCGGGCTCGATCGCCACGAAGGTGGCGATGCGCAGCTGGTTGCGGCCCAGCTTGCGGTACGGCTCGGTGTCGACGACGCCGTTGGCGCGGAGCACCTTGGCGATGGCCGCGGCGTCGATCGATTCGTCAAAGTCGATCGTGGCGATCACGTTCGAGCGGTCCTCGGCCTTGGCCACGAACGGCGTGGCGTATTCGGACGCTTCGGCCCAGCGGTAGATGCGGCCGGCAGAATCGGCGGTCCGGCCGGCGGCGAAGTCCAGGCCGCCGTTGGCGTTGAGCCACTGCACCTGGGCGTCCAGGGTCACCAGGGTGGCCAGCGCGGGGGTGTTATAGGTCTGGTTCAGCCGGGAATTGTCGATCGCCGTCTGGAGGTCAAGGAAGTCGGGAATCCAGCGGTTGCCGGCCTTGATCCGTGCCGCCCGTTCCAGCGCCGCCGGGGAGAACAGGCCCAGCCACAGGCCGCCGTCGGACGCGAAGTTCTTCTGCGGCGCGAAGTAGTACACGTCCGACTCCGCCACGTCCACGTCCAGCCCGCCCGCGGCCGAGGTCGCGTCCACGAGCACCAGCGACCCCTCGTCGACGCCGGCCACCCGCTGGACAGGGGCGGCAACGCCGGTGGAGGTCTCGTTCTGCGGCCACGCATAGACGTCGACGCCGGACTCCGCCCGGGCGGTGGGGCGGGTGCCGGGTTCAGCCTTGATGATGGAGGACTCGGCAAGGAACGGCGCCTTGTTGGTGGCGGAAGCGAACTTCGAGCCGAACTCGCCGAAGGACAGGTGCTGCGCCTTGTTCTCCACGAGCCCGAAGCTGGCAACGTCCCAGAACGCGGTGGATCCGCCGACGCCCAGCACCACTTCATAGCCTTCCGGTGCCCGGAAGAATTCGCTGAGGCCGCTGCGCACCGAGCCGACCAGGTTCTTCACGGGTGCCTGACGGTGCGAGGTCCCCAGCAGCTTCGACGATGCCGCGGCCAGGGCGTCCATCTGTTCCGGCCGGACTTTGGACGGGCCGGCGCCGAACCGTCCGTCCTTGGGCAGGAGGTTGGCGGGGATCGTGATGCTGGTGTCGCTCACAGTGGCTCCAATTTTCGGCTGGTTCGTAGCGTGGCTGGGAGGTGGCGGGCAGGGATGGCTGCCACGGACACCCCTTTTCATTCTGCCTGTTTCATTTTGCCTGACAGCTCCCGGCGATACGGAAAAAGGCCTGTCATAGTCCGGTCATTGAGACGCTGGGGACGGCCGGCCGGCTGGGGCTGGGACAATAGCTCCAGGTCGATCGAAAGATTATCCGGAGTAATTCAAAATAGGCTAGGCTGGCATGCGAACGTACGGCGGTTCCCGCCTGGGCGCATCCTGCACGCAGCCCGCACGCGGTACGGTGGGAATGACGCTAGGACTGCGCTCGAGGAGCTGAGCTGAATGACGGATCTGATCGATACCACGGAGATGTATCTTCGGACCATTCTGGAACTTGAAGAAGAAAACATCGTTGCCCTCCGCGCCCGCATCGCCGAAAGGCTCCGCCACTCCGGCCCCACTGTGTCCCAGACCATCGGCCGGATGGAGCGCGACGGGCTGGTGGTTGTTTCCGGCGACCGGCACCTTGAGCTGACGGAAACGGGACGGAAACGCGCGATCGGCGTCATGCGCAAGCACCGTCTGGCCGAACGCCTCCTGGCGGACGTGATCGGGCTCGACTGGGCCTACGTTCATGAGGAAGCGTGCCGCTGGGAACATGTCATGAGCGAACGCGTTGAGCGCCGAATCTTCGAGATGCTCAACCACCCGACCGTCTCGCCCTATGGGAACCCTATTCCAGGGCTTGCGGATCTTGGCGGCGTGCCCAACGGTGCCCCCGTGGACAGGCCCGTGAACCTTCTGGAGGCCATGGCCGGCTACGGGGTAACCTCACGGGTTACGGTCAACCGTCTCGCGGAGCCGATCCAGGTGGAGCCGGAGCTTCTGGCCCAGCTCGACGAGGGCGGAATCAGGCCTGGCGCGCTGGTCTCGCTGGAGCGGGTGGGGGAGTACATCTCGGTCCGCGTCCCCGATATCGAAGGTGCCCTGGAACTGCCGCCCGAGGTTGCCGCGCACGTGTTTGTAACAGTCGCCTGACCAGCCACTATGCGCCGGTCATGGGACGACCCATGAGTTGTACACATTTGCGGTTACGGATTTATTACCGGGCGGCTTAATCCCCTATAGTTAGTGCCCAGTACCGATACCAAAGCGTTACCTGATCCGAAGCCGAGCCCTGCCAGCGGATCAGTCGCAGAACTACCTCCTGGCAGGGGCGGGGGAACCACTTTCGGCTGCTACTTCGGCAGCCTTGGGGTGAAGTCCGTCAGCGGCAAGCAGCTTCCACCGAAGGATCCCCTGGGGATGCCTCTGTGCGTGGCTGCTTGCAACGGCGGGCCGGGTCTTTGATCTCTCTGACCCGAATCCGACAGCTAACTTCGCAGGCCATCCAGAGAGGAACCGTTCTTGACCACCCAGACCGCCAGGGGCCGTCGCCGCGCGACCGGTCCCGCTCCGGAGCCGCGTCCCGTCGTCGCACACACGGCCGAACGCCCGCGGGACGTGCACCGCGATGAACGGCGTCGCCGTCGCAGTCCGTTCCGCCAGGTCACGGACTTTGCCGCGGCCAGCGGAGTCGGGCAGAAGGCCGGGATCGCGCTGGCCGCCACTGGTCTGGTTCTTACCGTGACGGTCCCCGTCACGAGCCCTGTGATGGCTTCGAATCCGGGCGGCTCCGGCGCGCTCCCCGCTGCCGTGCAGCCGGATGTCACCGCTGCGGCCGCCGCCAAGGTCGACTTCAACCGCACCGCCGTCACCACGAAGGGTGATCCGGACGGGAAACTCAAGCAACTGCTGAGCGCCCAGTCTGTGGGCACCATCACCCGCGCGGCATCGGCCGGCACCCTGGGTGCGCCGCTCGACCAGCTGGTCACGGCCTCGCCCTTCGGCTACCGTGTCAGCCCCATTACCGGGGGCGCGGGGGAGTTCCACCGCGGCCAGGATTTCGCCGCCCAGTGCGGCACGGCGGTCCACGCGGCCGCCAGCGGCACCGTGACCTTCAACGGCTGGCATCCCTTCGGCGGGGGAAACCGCGTGGTCATCGATCACGGCAACGGCCTGGAGACCACGTACAACCACCTGTCCTCGGCCTCGGTCAAGGTCGGTCAGAAGGTTTCCCGCGGTGACGTCATCGCCATGAGCGGGACCACCGGCGCCTCCACGGGCTGCCACCTCCACTTTGAAGTGATGGTCAACGGCGACGTCGTTGACCCGCTCGGCTGGCTCTAAAAAGACGATGGGCTGCTCTCAACTCCGTATGACACGCCGTGATCTGAATGTGACATTGGATCGAGACTGCTGTAGGGTTTGAAGCACGCCAACTTTTCCGAAGTTGGCGCTCTTGAGTGGATTGCCTAGCTCTGCCACCGCTCAAGGTCCGTTCGCATTACATCGTCTGGCAGGGGCGGGGGAACCAATTTTGGCCTTCGAAAGAAGGCCTTGGGGTTAAGTCGCAAAGCTTCCCAGGAAGCAGCGCGGCCGGGTGACTCCCATCCGAATCCGACAGCTCACCTCGTAGGCATTGGGAGAGGCTACTTTCGTGTCTTCACGCCACAATTCTGCGCGCATGCGCACCGGCGAGGCTCTGTCGAGCCCGCTGGAATCCACATCACGTGCCGCCCTTGCCGGCGCCCGGATTGGATCACGTTCCGCAGGCTCAATCTCTACCGAGCCCGGACAGCATGCAGTTTCCGCTTTTGGCGCGTCTTCGCAGTACACCCTTCGCTAAGTAACCCATTTCGGGGCGATCCGGCGTACCCCCAAGATGCCGGAGCGTCCTCAGTCCGTGCCCGAAAGCGCGCGGTCCAAGGATCACGAAAGAGAGAACTTAATGACTACTCGTGCAAACGTTGCACGGCACCGCGCCGAGGTCACCAAGACCAACTCGCTGGCTGTAATTGCTAAGGCTGTCGGCGACAACGCCGGCGGCGTGGGCCGTCAGGCCGCGGTCATCGCCGCAGCTTCCGGTCTGGTCCTGACCAGCGGAATCGCAGCCAACGCTGCTGAAACCAATGTTCAGCGCGAATCCACCTCCGCTTCGGCCCTGGAAGTCCAGTCCGCAGCTCCGGCCACCATCTCGGCCGCTTCCACCATCGCGATCTCCTACGAGAAGCCCGCCGTGACCACCACGCCGGCTCCCGTCGTCGAGGCTCCCAAGCCCGTCGTGAAGGTCCAGGACGCCACGGCCACGGCCACCCGCGCCGGCGGCACCGAGCTGGGCGTCAGCGGCGGCGTCGCTGCCCAGGCCCCCGCCGGCATCGGAAGCGGCGCCGGTGCGACCATCGCCGCCGCTGCCTACGCACAGATCGGTGTGGCGCAGGACTGCACCGCACTCGCCACCAACGCCCTGGCCGCGGCCGGCATCCACTACCACGGCTGGCCGGCAGGTTACCTGTCCCTGGGCCGCACCGTGAGCGCCGCCGAGGCACGCCCGGGCGACCTCGCCTACTACCAGAACGGTGGCGTGGGCATGGCTCACATCGCGGTCTACGTCGGCAACGGCATGGCAGTGCACGGCGGCTGGAACGGCGGCACCACCGCACTGTACAGCGTCAACGTCGGCTCTGGCCCGGTCTTCATCCGCGTCGGCGCCTAAGCACGAACCCCAGCATTTCCGAAAGACCCCCGCCTCCAGGCGGGGGTCTTTCGCGTTGCCGCGCAGTGAACTTTCCGTGCCGGGGACTGCGCCGGTGAAAAAATATTCGGTGATCCGGCACTTGAGTGTTTACTCTTGTGTTGTCGATCCATAGCCCGACCATGCAGAGGGCAGCCGGCCCTCGTGCCGCTGGCGGGTGCGGCCGTGAAGAGGTATGCGGATGCGCACTCTCGTTCTGAATGCTGGATATGAACCGCTGGCGGTCATCACCTTCCGCCGGGCGCTCGTCCTTGTCCTGACCGGAAAGGCCAGCGTGGTGGCCGAAGGGGACGACCCCGTGGTCGGCCCCCAGGATATTTTGGGCCGCCCGTCCGTGATCCTGCTGAACCGCTACATCCGGCCCAGGTACAACACGATGACTGCGGTGAGCCGCCGCGGAGTGCTGCGCCGGGATGGCCACCGCTGCGCGTACTGTGGCAAGGCTGCCCACACCATCGACCACATCCAGCCCAAGTCGCGGGGCGGAGCCGACTCCTGGGAGAACCTGGTGGCGGCGTGCCTGCGGTGCAACAACGCCAAGAGCGACCACACGCCGGCGGAGATGGGCTGGAAGATCGGTTTTGTACCGGGTCCGCCAAAAGGTGCCATCTGGCAGATCAAGGAACTCGAAAAGCCGACGCCGGCCTGGGATCCGTTCCTGCTGCCTGAATCGGCTGCCTGATCTGCCTCGTGCTCTGACTCCTGCCAGGGCCTGATCTGCTGCCTGATCAGCCGGTGGCGTGGCTGCTGGCGCACATTGCGCCTTGTTCGTTGGCCGTTGGCTGTTGGCCCTTGGCTCTTGGCGCCGCGCTAGGCTGAACCAATGGAGTTCGATGCCATCATTCTCGCCGGTGGGCGGTCCTCACGCCTCGGCGGCGTGCCCAAATCCGGGCTGATCTACGACGGCGCCACCCTCCTGGAGCGGTCGCTCCTGGCCGCCGGCGCGGCGGGGCGCGCCGTCGTCGTCGGCCCCGACCCCGGGGGCCTGCCCGGCGGCATCCTGACCTGCCGCGAAGAGCCGCCCTTCGCGGGTCCGGCCGCAGCCATCGCGGCGGGACTGGCCGCCCTGGCCGCCGATCACGCGAGCCGGCATGCACCAGCCGCGCCCTATACCCTCGTCCTGGCGTGTGACATGCCCCGGTCGGCCGATGCGGTCCGTGCCCTGGCGCAGGCGCTGGACGCGTCCGCTGCAGGCACGCCGCAAGGGGACGGGCCCGACGGCGTCATGGCCGTCTCGGCCGACGGCCGGAAGCAGCCGCTCGCAGGTTTTTATGGCACGGCCGTGCTACAACGTTCTGTGGCGGACGCCGCGTCCCGGGACCGGCTGGAAAACGCGTCGGTGTTCGCCCTTCTTGCTAGGCTGGACGTGCGGGAAGTTCGCGTTCCCCCGGGCTCCACGGATGACGTCGACACCTGGGATGACGCGTCCGCACTGGGGGTATCCGGCAGGATTCCCGACGGCGGTCCGGGCTCCGGCCCGGCTCTGCGCAGCTGAACTCGACCATGGAGGCAAACGGTGAAAAGCCAGGACGAAACACTGGAAGACTGGTGCCGTGCCCTGCTCCAGGCCCTGGAGCTGGACGACGTTGAGATTGACGTGAATGAGGTCCTCGCCCTCGCCGGCGTGGCCGCCCATTCCGTGGTGCGCCCGGCGGCACCGCTGACCACGTTCATTGCCGGCTTTGCGGCCGGCCTGGCCTCAGGCTCCGGGCAGGCCACGGACTCCGTGTCGATGGAGTCCGCGATGGCCGTGGCCCGCCGGCTCGCCAAGGACTACGCAGCCGCCGAAACTTCCGGGGCATGACGGCTGCGGCCCCGGATGGCAGCGGACCCGCTGCCGCCGCAGGTGGAGACGGAGTCGGAGACGGCGGTGGAGATGGCGTCAGCGATAGCGGTGGAGAAGCTCTCATAAACGCACCTGGAGGCCCTCACGTCGCGGCGCACCAGAACTCAGCGGGCGCAGACACCGCGGACCAGGACTCCGCGGACCAGGATGCAGCGGACGAGGAGGCAGGGGACCAGGACACCGCGACGCAGGATGTAGTAGCGGACGAGGACACTGCCGCGGAGCCGCACAGGCACCTGGCCCAGACGTGGCAGGAGGCCCGGCAACTCGCATTCGAGTGCGCCGTTCCCATCCCGGCCGCCCCTGTTCCGCTGCGGCAGGCGCTCGGCCGGACGCTCGCGGCGGACGTCGTTGCCCGGCAGGACATGCCCCATTACGCTTCCTCTGCCATGGACGGCTGGGCCGTCAACGGCAGCGGCCCCTGGATCCTGGCCGAACCGGGCCAGCGTCTGGCAGCACATCAGGCCAGCCCGATTGCCACCGGCGGCCTCATCCCGCCCGGGGCCAAGGCAGTGTTGCGCAGCGAAAGCGGCATCATCGACGTCGACGAGGACGGCCTGCCCGTCCTAAAGCTGGGCGGCACCGCGAAACCGGGAGACCCGCGCAACGGCGACCACATCAGGAAGGCCGGGGAGGAAGCCGCCGCCGGGGACGTCCTGATCAAGCGCGGCACGGTCCTGAACCCCGCCCATCTGGCCCTCGCCGCGCTCGCCGGAAGTGACACCCTTCCCGTACTCGGCAAGGCCGTGGTCCGCCTCGTTTTCACTGGCTCCGAGGTCGTGACGAGCGGGATGCCGGCACCCGGGCAGGTCCGCGACACCTTCGGACCCCAACTGGCCGCCGTGGTGGGAATGCTCGGCGGGATCTGTACCGAAGAAGTGAAAGTCGGCGACACCTACGCCGAGTGGCTCGCCGCCCTCGAGGACACCGATCCTGCCGGTGAAAACCTGCCCGCCGACGTCGTGATCACTACCGGCGGCACGGGGCGCTCCGGAACAGACCACCTCAGGCGCTCGGTCGCCGAGCTCGGCGGCCGCCTGCTGATCGACGGAATCGCCATGCGCCCGGGCCACCCCGCCGTGCTGGCCGAGCTGCCGGACGGCCGCTACATCCTCGGCCTGCCAGGAAACCCGCTCGCGGCCATGATGGCGCTGTCCACGATCGGCGCCCCACTCCTGGCGGCGCTGGGGCACGGCGCGATCCCCCCGCTCAGCGAGGTGCCCTGCGGCTCGACGATTGACGCCGACCCGGGCCGGACCCGGCTCATGCCCTTCCGGCTGCTCTATGGCATGGCATCGCCGGCGCAGCACACCGGTCCGGGAATGATGCGGGGTCTGGCCGCCGCCGACGGTGTGCTGGTGGTCCCGCCCCATGGCGTGCAGCTGGGGGAACTGGTCCCCGGCTTCGCCCTGCCGTGGGGTGCGCCGTTGCCTGACGCTTCGGCGGCGGCCGCCGAGCAGAAGCCGGCGGCGAAGCGGCCCGCCAGGAAAACCGCGGCCAGCGACGGGCCGGTGGACTGGAGTGCCCTATTGGGCTGAGCCTGACCTGCTCCGACGGCGCAGAGACCAGGCACGCCGTCAGAATCAGGCACTTACAATGAAGGAACCAGCCAAAGATTCAAACCGCCGCGAGCTTCAAACTGCGGCACACTATGTTGCTTAGGAGCACCGGATGGGCCGTGTGACACAGCGCCGCAAGGTGCACAAGATCGTCCTGGACGGGTCCCCGCAGGCCCTCGAATTCCCGGTCCGGCACCGGGAGGACGTCCTTGCCGTCGAGGAACCGCTGGAAATCCGGCTCGGCAACATGTCTTTCTCCGTCACCATGCGAACACCGGGCAATGACTTCGACCTCGTCGCAGGCTTCCTCGTCTCGGAGGGGATCATCTGGGCTCCCGAACAGCTGGTCTCGCTCAGGTTCTGCGCCGGCGAAGACGCCGATGGCATGCAGACGTTCAACGTGGTGGAGGCGCAGCTCAGGCCCGACGTCGTACGCCCCGAGACCGGACGCAACGTCTTCACCTCCAGTTCCTGCGGCATCTGCGGCACTGACTCGATCGATGCCGTCCGGAAGTCCTCGCACTACAGCCCGGCACAGGATCCGCTGACCGTCCCCGTCGAAACACTGGCGGCCCTCCCGGACGCCCTCCGGTCCGCCCAGGAGGTCTTCGAGGTCACCGGCGGCGTGCACGCCGCCGGGCTCTTCCGGATCTCCGACGACGGCTCGGCCGAGTTGCTGTGCCTGCGCGAAGACGTGGGCCGGCACAACGCGGTGGACAAGGTGGTGGGCTGGGCGCTCCGCGAGGGCCTGCTCCCGCTCCGGGGCACCGTGTTACAGGTGTCCGGCCGGGCATCGTTCGAGCTCGTCCAGAAGGCGGCCCTCGCCGGGATCCCGGTCCTCGCCGCTGTCAGTGCCCCCTCCAGCCTGGCCGTCGAACTCGCCGAGGCCAGCGGGATGACACTGGCCGGGTTCAGCCGCCGGACCAGCCTGAACGTGTACGCGGGCCAGCAGCGCGTCGCGGTTCCGGCGCCCGCGGCCGGCCAGGGGCAACAGTTGGCCAAGAGGTTCTCCCCGGCGTAAGTTTTATCCATCGATTGGAGTCGAACGGACCCCCCAGCGCTGAAGAGGATCACATTGCACGACGACCGCCGTCTTACGGAAGTCCGGCTGGACCGCTTTCTGCGCGACCGGATCGGCCCGGCCGTCTACCCGCGCAGCGTGCCGCTGACCCTGAGCAGCTGGGACGCGCCGGACGAACCCGTGCCGGTGCTCGAGGCCCTGCGGCAGGAGTTCACGCCCCAGGAACACGGCGCGGCGTGGGGCCGGCCCTGGAGCACCAAGTGGCTCCGGCTCCGGGGTGAGGTGCCGGACGCCTGGGGAACCGCAGCCGGAACCTCCGTGGAAATCCTCGTGGACCTCGGCTTCAGCGGCGACCTCCCGGGTTTCCAATGCGAAGGCATTGCCTGGCGGTCCGACGGGACCATCATCAAGGCGATCTCGCCACGGAACCAGTACATCCCGCTCAAACTCCTGGGCAGTGGCATGGCCGTTGACTTCTACGTCGAAGCCGCGGCCAACCCCGACTTGTCCCAGAACTGGACTTTCGCCGCCACCCCCTACGGCGACAAGGCGACGTCGGGCAGCGAGCCGAAGTACCGCCTCGGCAGGATCGCCATCGCCGAACGCAACCAGACCGTCTGGGAACTGCAGCAGGACATCCTCACGCTCAGCGGGCTCATGCACGAGCTGCCCATGGACCTGCCCCGCCGCCACGAAATCCTGCGGGCGCTCGAACGCATGCTGGACATCATGGACCCAGACGACGTTGCCGGGACCGCGGAGGACGGGAGGGCCGCCTTGGCCGAGGTCCTGTCCCGGCCGGCCTATGCCTCGGCGCACCAGCTCGTCGCCACGGGCCACGCCCACATCGATTCGGCCTGGTTGTGGCCGGTCAGGGAGACCATCCGCAAGTGCGCCCGGACGTTCTCCAACGTCGTCGCGCTGATGGACGAGAATCCCGATTTCATCTTTTCGTGCTCCTCCGCCCAGCAGCTCGCGTGGATGAAGGAGTACTATCCGGAGCTCTTCGGGCGCATCCGGGACAAGGTCCTCGCCGGCAGGTTCGTTCCCGTCGGCGGGATGTGGGTCGAATCCGACTCCAACATGCCCGGCGGCGAGGCTATGGCACGGCAGTTCCTCGAGGGTAAAAGCTTCTTCCTGGCCGAATTCGGGGTCGATTGCCAGGAAGCGTGGCTGCCGGACACGTTCGGGTATTCCGCGGCTCTGCCGCAGATCATCAAGGCCGCCGGCAGCCGCTGGTTCCTGACCCAGAAGATCTCCTGGAACCAGGTCAACAGGATGCCCCACCACACCTTCAACTGGGAGGGAATCGACGGCACCCGGGTATTCACCCATTTCCCGCCTGTGGACAGCTACAACTCCGACCTCAGTGCCCGGGACCTGGCGCACGCAGAACGGAACTACCGGGACCACGGACGCGGAGGCACATCGCTGGTTCCGTTCGGGTACGGCGACGGCGGCGGGGGCCCAACCCGCGAGATGCTGGCCGCAGCGCAGCGGACGGCGGATCTGGAAGGATCCCCGAAGGTGCGGATCGGGTCGGCGGCCAGCTTCTTCAGCCAGGCCCAGGCCGAGTACGAGCCCCTGCCGGTCTGGGTGGGGGAGATGTACCTGGAACTGCACCGCGGCACCTACACCAGCCAGGCCAGGACCAAGCTGGGGAACAGGCGCAGCGAGCACCTCCTCCGGGAAGCAGAACTCTGGAGTGCCACCGCTGCGGTGCGGACCGGGCACCGCTACCCGGCTGCGGAGCTCAAGCGCCTCTGGCGGCTGGTCCTGCTGCAGCAGTTTCACGACATCCTGCCGGGAAGTTCCATCGCGTGGGTCCACCAGGACGCCGAACGGAACTACGCCGCCGTCGAACGGGGACTGGAAGCGATCATCACGAATGCCGCGGCGGCGGCCCTCGGCACCGGCAGCCGGGAATTCCTGCTCAACGCCGCCCCGCACGAGCGCCTGGGCGTGCCTGCCCTGGCCGCTGCCGAACCGGTCCGGCCCGGGCAGCCGGTAGAGGTCGCTGAGGACGGCGGCGGCTACATTCTGGACAATGGCATCATCCGTGCCGTGGTGGATGCCCGCGGACTGCTGGTCTCCCTCACGGACCGGGCCACCGGACGCGAGGCAATTGCCCCCGGCGAGGTAGGAAACCTCCTGGAGCTGCACCGGGACACGCCGAATGAATGGGACGCGTGGGACATCGACGCCTTCTACCGCAGGAACGTCGTCCGTCTGGAACAGGCGCTTTCGGTGACACTGGAGCGCGACCCCGGAGCGGAAAGCCCGGACGCCGTCGTGGTGGTGGAGCGGATGGCCGGGTCCTCCGCGGTGACCCAACGGATTACGCTCGCGCCGGGTGCAGACTCGCTCGCGATCACCACGGCCGTGGACTGGCAGGAGAGCGAAAAGCTGCTCAAGCTGGGCTTTGCCTTGGATGTCAGGGCGGACCGGTCGGCGGCGGAGACGCAGTTCGGGCACGTGTTCCGCCCCACCCATGTCAACACGTCCTGGGAGGCCGCGAAATTCGAAATCTGCGCGCACCGCTGGATCCATGTCGCCGAGCCGGGCTATGGGGTGGCGATCTCCAACGCTTCCAGCTACGGCCACGACGTCACCCGCAATGTCAGGGAGGACGACGGCGGCACCACCACCACAGTGCGGCTCTCGCTCCTGCGGGCACCGAAGTTTCCGGATCCCGGCGCGGACCAGGGCAGGCACGAGCTGCACGTCACTGTCCGTCCGGGCGCCACGATCGCGGACGCCGTCGAAGAGGGCTACCGCACCAACCTGGCGCCGCGGGTGGTGCACGGGGCGCACGGCGCGGAGCCCCTGGTCAGCGTCTCCAACCAGGCCCTTGTCATTGAGGCCGTCAAACTCGCTGAAGACGGCTCCGGGGACGTGATTGTCCGGCTCTACGAAGCCCTCGGGGAGCGATCCACCGGCGTGGTGACGGCCAATTTCGCGGTCCGCGGGCTGCACGCCGTGGACCTGCTGGAACGGCCCGTCGATGCCCCGGGAGTGACGGCAGGCGGCAATTCCGCCGAGCTGACGTTGCGGCCCTTCCAGCTGGTCACGCTGAGGTTTGTGCGCTGACAGGCAGGGCCGCCTGCCGCCGCCCTTCCTGCAGGGGAACCCGGCTTCTGCGGGGGAAACAGCCGGCCGCGTCGGCGAATCCGAACACCGTCCGGCACGACGGATATGCCCTTAAACAGGCTGAGTGGGAGCGGTCCTCCCGGACCGCTACCACTCATCCCCCCAATGGCGCTTGGACGACTGCCTCTGCTTCGCACGGCTGACTTCCGTACACGAAGCGGTTGCCGCTTTCACACATTCATGATTCTTTCACGATCTAATGATTTTGTGAATGCCCTATGTCTCGTTCTTGCGGAATGTTGCGCTAGTGTTACCAGATTTCTTCGCAGCGAGCCCGGACGCCCAGAACAGTCCCAGGCCCAGGACGTAGCCCACAACGGCCAGATAGTTGACCGTCTGCTGCGCGAGGAACCAGTCTTCCGGGGCGAAGGAGGCGGGGACGGTGAACGCGGTGGCGAGGGCGCCGAGGCACGTCAGGAGGGCAGCCGCGCGCACCAGCCGCGGCAGTTGGCTCTTGGCGATGGCAAGCAACGCCGGCAGGAGGGCGAGGGAGACAAAGGCAGGATAGGTGCGGCCGGCCGCGGCGTAGAACGGCGCCAGGACTGCATTCGGGCCGCCCTTGTCCTCGATGCCCAGCAGGCCCGACGAGGACCCGCGGGTGTCCATGAGGAAGAAGGTGACCACCATGACGGCGGCGCTGAGAGCCAGGGCCCAGCGGCCGGCCGGTCCCGCAATATAGCGGTAGCCGCGCTCGTCCTGCAGCCCCGTCGCCACGCGCAGACCCACCAGCAGGACGGCCGCGAACACGAGGAACCGCAGGAGGAGATGGGTGAGGTTCCATCCACCTAGTGCCCCGTCGATCACGTCGTAGGGGCCGGTCACCGAGAGCAGGCTGCACAGGGTTGCGAGCACCAGGATCCAGAAAACGGCCCTGTTCCGGCCCTGGATTGCATCCGGAACGCGGAGCAGGAGCACCACGGTACAGGTGATCAGCGTGCCCCACTGGAGGGTTGCAATCATTCCGGGTTCCCCCACGTCGCCTTCCTGCTCAGCCCCATCACGCTCAGGTCATGCCAGCTTGCTTCTTCGGCGCCCGCTTCGCAAGTGCCTTGCCCACCCAGATCAGGGACAGCCCCAGGACCAGGCAGAGGACCGCCGAGTAGTTGAAGACGAACTTCATGAAACTGAGGGACGACGGAATGACCGGGGAGAGCACGCTGAGGCAGATAGCCACGGTGCCCAGGGCCAGCAACGCCGCGCTGGAGCGCACAAGGGCCGGGAGGCCGCTGCGCAGCGTCCGCACCATGGCGGGAAACAGGGCCGCTGTGATGAACGCCGGGTACAGGCGGCCGGCGGCCCCGTAATACTCCACCAGGGCGGCATTGCGGCCGTCCTTGGCGAACACGGCGACCAGCCCCGCCGAGGAACCGGCCGTGTCCATCATGAGGAAGACCGCCACCACCGCAATGGAGGCGGCTGCGGCGACTGTAATTCCTACGGGTCCGGTGATGAGCTGCAGGGCGTCGCACGCGCTGAAGCCCCGGGCCAACCGGATTCCAAGGAAGAAGATGCCGCCGAAAATGACGAAACGGAGCACCAGGTTGGCGAAGTTCATGCCGCCCAGGACCTGGTCCACGGCCAGATACGGGGCATCAATGCTGAGCAGGATCGCCAGGGTCATCAGCGCAAAAATCCAGAACAGGGACCGGTTTTCACCGCGGAGAACGCTGGGCACGCGGATAAGCGTGACAACGCAGCACACCGCCAGCGTGGTCCACTGCAGGATCGCGATCATCCGAGGTTCTCCCAAATCTTTTCTGTTTGTGCCTGCTCCTGCTCATGGCGCCGCAGCGATTTCCCGAGCGCCTGCAACCGGTCCCCGGCCAGGGAACTAAGTTCACCGTCGGAAAGGGCATCCAACGCTGCCTGTTTCGCCCCTGGCGTCCAGCCGGCCTCGGCTTCGGTGATCAGGCCCGTGGCGACGAGCCCGCCCGTGAAGCCTACGCCCGCCGCGCGGGCGGTCGCGACCGCCAGCTCGGGGGAGAGCCGGTTGGCCGTGAGCTGGGCCGAATAGTTTTGCGGGGCCACGCCGGTGGCCGCCGACACCCGGTGACGCAACTCACCGTCGTCAACCGCGTCCACCCAGTTCCGGACCGAGGTGGCGTGCGGGGCGGCCCCCAGCGCCGGAGTCATTGAGCTGCCCTGGTCGCCATAGCCGCCGTAGGCAGGGGAGGACCGGGAAATGACTGCGCGCAACAGGTCCATGGTGGCAACCTGGCTGACGAGTTCGGCCGGCGTGGGCGGCTGCGGCGGGGCGGCCAGTTCCGCGTATTGATCGAAGGACGCGAGCTCCGCCAGCGGGCTCAAGCCCAGCGCCCGGCTGATGCTGACCAGAGTGGTTTCGGCTACCTTTCCGCGCACCAGCTGCTGCGCGAAGGTGGTGCGCTTGATCCCCGAGATCCTGCACAAATCGGCCGTGCTCGCGGACGGGGCAACGCGGTGAAGCCAGAGTTGGAACGCCTTTGCGGGTAGTGGCATCTAGGGCTTCCTGCGGAGTCGGCGGGCAGTATGGCTACTGGCATGCGGTGGGGCAGCGGCGATTGGGGCGGGCGGTGACGGGGGCGTCACGGAGTGGGCTGGGATTTTACGTGAGGTGCTAATTCAACTATGCTAAATGGTCGAACCCGCTGGTCCGTACACCCCCCAAGTCCGGACCGGCGGGTTCTTCTATGCCCGGCCGGTTTCGGTCCCGTCCGGACGCGCAGTTTCTCCCGGTCGGGACGGCCCGTTTTGGGCCGCAGTGAGAGGATGAAGTAATGACTGCAACCCTTGTTGCCAAGGAACTTTCCGGTGGACACGATCACCGCACACTCTTCTCGAAGCTGTCCCTGACCGTAGCCCCCGGCGACGTCGTCGGCGTCGTCGGCGCCAATGGTGCCGGCAAATCAACCCTGCTGCGGCTGCTGGCCGGCGTCGACGGTCCGCAGGAGGGCACCGTGAGCCTGGCCCCCGCCGACGCCTTTGTCGGCTGGCTGCCGCAGGAACACGAACGGATCGCCGGCGAGACGGTCGCGGGCTACATCGCCCGGCGCACCGGCTGCGCCCAGGCGACCCTGGAGATGGAATCCACCGCGGAAGCGCTGGGCTCCGGCGCTCCGGGCTCCGACGATGCCTATTCCCTGGCATTCGATCGCTGGATGGCCTCCGGCGCCGCCGACCTGGAGGACCGCATCCCGTCCGTCCTGGCGGACCTTGGCCTCGATGTGGGCCTGGACGCCGGAATGACCGGCCTCTCCGGTGGCCAGGCGGCCCGCGTGGCGCTCGCCGCCCTGCTGCTGAGCCGGTTCGACATCGTGCTCCTGGACGAACCCACCAACGACCTGGACCTTAACGGCCTGGCCAAGCTCGAGGCTTTCGTGCAGGGCCTGCGCGGCGGCGCCGTCCTGGTCTCGCACGACCGCGAGTTCCTGGCGCGCTGCGTGACCACGATCGTGGAACTGGATCTGGCCCAGAACTCGGTGGCGGTGTACGACGGCGGCTACGAGGCCTACCTGGAGGAACGCGCAGTTGCCCGCCGGCACGCCCGGGAACGGTTCGAGGAGTACGCAAACACCAAGGCGGACCTCGTCTCCCGCGCCCGCACCCAGCGCGAATGGAGCTCCCAGGGCGTCCGCAACGCCATGAAGAAGAACCCGGACAACGACAAGATCCGCCGGGCGGCCAGCACCGAGTCCTCCGAGAAGCAGGGCCAGAAGGTCCGGCAGATGGAGTCCCGCATCGCCCGGCTCGAAGAAGTGGAAGAGCCGCGCAAGGAATGGCAGCTGCAGTTCAGCATCGGGGCGGCACCCCGCTCCAGCGCCGTCGTGGCCACCCTGCGCGACGCCGTCGCGGTGCAGGGCGACTTCACCCTCGGCCCGGTGAACCTGCAGCTGAATGCGGGGGAGCGGATCGGGATCACGGGGCCCAACGGCGCCGGCAAATCCACCCTGCTCCGGCTCCTGCTCGGCGTCCAGCAGCCCGACTCCGGTGACGCGTCCATGGGCGCGTCCGTGGCCGTCGGCGAGATCGACCAGGCACGCGGCCTCTTGGCCGGCGACCTGTTGCTCGCAGACGCCGTCGAAGCCGTCCTGACGGACCAGACCCCGGCCGAGGTGCGCACCCTGCTGGCCAAATTCGGCCTCAAAGCCGATCACACCAACCGGGCCGTGGACTCCCTCTCCCCGGGGGAACGGACCCGGGCGGCCCTGGCGCTGCTGCAGGCCCGCGGCGTGAACCTGCTGGTGCTGGACGAACCCACCAACCACCTTGACCTGCCCGCCATCGAACAGCTCGAGGAAGCCCTCGACAGCTATGACGGCGCGCTGCTGCTGGTCACCCACGACCGCCGGCTGCTGGAAAACGTCCGCCTGGACGTGCGCTGGAACGTCGAGAACGGCGTCGTCACCGAACTGCACGCCGATGCCCCGAAAGGCAACACCAAATGAGCATGGACCGGGTCGCCTGGAGCTCCCTCTACAACATCACCCGCGCCTCCAGCGGGTCCAAGCCGTTCTCGAAGGAGACCCTGAAGCGCGTCTTCAGTTTTGCCCGCCCCCACCGCGGCAAACTGATCGCCTTCGTGCTGCTGTCCATCGTGATGGCCTTCCTGGCCGTCGCCACCCCGGTCCTCGCCGGGCAGGTGGTTGACGAGATCATCGCCCACGCGGAGGCCTCAACGGTGATCTGGCTGGCCGTCCTGATCGCCATCGTCGCGGTGGCCGAGGCCGGAATCGGCCTCGTCACGCGCTGGATGTCCTCCACGATCGGCGAAGGCGTGATCGTGGACCTGCGCACCAAGGTCTTCGACCACGTCCAAAAGATGCCGATCGCGTTCTTCACCAGGACCCGCACCGGCGCCCTGGTCAGCCGGCTGAACAACGACGTCATTGGCGCACAGTCGGCCTTCGCCGGCACGCTCTCCGGCGTGGTCAGCAATGTCGTGGCCTTGGCGCTGACCCTCGCGGTGATGCTGAACAAATCGTGGCTCGTGACGGTGCTCGCCATGATCCTGCTGCCGATCTTCCTGATCCCCGCCCGCCGGATGGGCTCCAAGCTGGCCGATCTGCGGCGCGAAGCCGCCGAACACAATGCCACCATGGGCACCCAGATGACCGAGCGTTTCTCCGCGCCGGGCGCCACGCTGGTCAAGCTCTTCGGCCGCCCGGACGAGGAATCCCGCGAGTTCGCCCTCCGGGCCGGCCGCGTCCGGGACATCGGCGTCCGCACCGCCATGCTGCAATTCACCTTCGTCACGGCGCTGACACTGGTCTCGGCCTTGGCCCTGGCACTGGTCTACGGCCTGGGCGGCTGGCTCGCGCTCGAGGGGCAGCTGGCCGCGGGCGACGTCGTGGTGCTCGCACTGCTGCTCACCCGCCTGTACGCGCCGCTCACGGCGCTTTCGAGCGCACGGGTGGAAGTCATGAGCGCTCTGGTCAGCTTCGAGCGTGTCTTTGAGATCCTGGACCTCAAGCCGCTGATCCAGCAGAAGCCGGATGCGGTGGCCTCCCCGCCAGGCCCGCTCTCGGTGGAGTTCGACAACGTCCGCTTCGCCTACCCCTCGGCGGAGAAGGTCTCGCTGGCCTCCCTGGAGGACGTGCTGACCCTGGACACCCGCGGCGGCGAGGAAGTGCTGCACGGCATCAGCTTCCGGGTGGAGCCGGGCCAGACGGTGGCCCTCGTCGGCTCCTCCGGGGCGGGCAAGTCCACCATTGCGCAGCTCCTGTCGCGCCTGTACGACGTCGACTCCGGCGCCATCCGCTTCGGCGGCACGACGCCCGGCGCGGGCGTGGACGTCCGTGACCTCACGTTCGACTCGATGCGCGCGACCCTCGGCATGGTGACGCAGGACGGTCATCTGTTCCACGAGAGCATCGCCTCCAACCTTCGCCTGGCCCGCCCGGAGGCCACCGAAGAGCAGATGTGGGATGCGCTGCGCCGTGCCCGGCTCGAAGACATGATCCGGTCCCTCCCCGACGGGCTGGACACCGTGGTGGGGGAGCGCGGCTACCGGCTCTCCGGCGGCGAGCGGCAACGCCTGACGATTGCCCGCCTGCTGATCGCCCAGCCGCGGGTGGTCATCCTCGACGAAGCCACCGCCGCGCTGGATTCGACCAACGAGGCCGCCGTCCAGGAGGCGCTGGGCGCCGCGCTGGAAGGCCGTACCGCCGTCGTGATCGCCCACCGTCTCTCGACGATCCGTGCGGCGGACGCGATCCTGGTGGTGGAGGACGGCTCGATCGTGGAGCGCGGTACCCACCGGGAGCTTCTCGCCGCCGAGGGCCGCTATGCGGAGCTGTACCGGACGCAGTTCTCCGAGGCCAGCGCGGTGGCCCAGGAATCCGTGCCCGGCTACTGAGCCGGTGCTGGAAGCCGGTGGGGGTCCTAGCCGGACGGCTTGGCGGACAGGGCCGGCAGCACATGGTCCGTCAGCAGCGGGGCGAGGTCGCCGGGCAGCTCGGCGGACAGGTCCAGCCAGCGGATCTCGGCGATTTCCGCGGACGGCCGGGCGCTCCACACCCCGGGCGCCGTGAAGACCGTGGCCTCGATCTGGGTGGCCGCCTCGTTGGCGGCGTCCGCCAGCCAGCAACCCAGCAGGTCCAGGCGGTCCGGGGCCAGCACGATCCCCACTTCCTCCTGGAGCTCGCGCGCCGCTGCCTGGGCCGCCGTTTCGCCGGCCTCGGGTTTGCCGCCGGGGTGCATGAACTTGTCCGTGCCGCGTTTACGGACGGTCAGGAGGCGCCCGGAGCGATCAAAAACGCAGACGGCGGAGACGACGATGCGCGGGTTCACCCGGCGCGCCCTGAATCCGGCGCAGCATCCGGCGTCACACGTGGCCTTGTCTCCGGATCCGGGCCTGCTCCTGCTCCTGGTGTTGCTTCCAGCCGGTGCAGGACGGACTCCAGCAGCTGGTCCTTGGCGGGCCCGGTGACGTCCCAGCGGTAGCCGCACTGGTCCGGACCCCGGAAGGTGTACGTCACGCGGTAGGTGTCCGGGTCACACCAGTGCTCGTCCTGATTGGTTTGCCCGGCAAAGCCCATGCGGTGGAAGGGACGGCCGTCCGGGAAATACACGTCCAGGACATCGGGCGTGCCCGCCGGCCGCAGCAGATATTCCCGGCTCGCCGGGCCGGTGAACGGGACGCCGCCCAGGGGCGCCCAGCGCACGGTGCCTTCTTCACGCCACCACAGGCCGCCGTCGTCGTGGCCAATGAAGCGTACGACGCCGGTGAAGGTTCCGCTGATCCCGGTGCTGCGGTCCAGCAGGGTGCGGTCGACGGACCAGGAGCCGCGCAGGTAGGCGCGGAGGTCAAAGTCCGGACCCGTGTCCGGGGTTGCGTCCGGGGCAGGAATGTTCAAGTGCCCTCGATTGGAATCGAACCAACGACACCGGCTTTAGGAGAGCCGTGCTCTATCCACTGAGCTACGAGGGCGGGTATCCGCGGGCGGCCGGGGCCGGTCCGGTCGGACACGGATATAAGCATACAAGGTGAGCGCGCGTACTACGCTCTTGGCATGACTGCAGGAACCACCGAGCTTTCAGCCGGAGCCCTCTACTACCCCGATGTGGCCGCGACCAGGTTTTACGTCGGGGCGCTGGCGAAGCTGAGCGTGCTGCAGTATTTCGTGGCCGAGTCGGCTGTGATCGGCGCCTGGGCGGGAGCGGAGCCATACAGCCGCCGCACGGGCTACATCAGCGACCTCGGCGCCGTGGCGTGCGGAGAGTTCTCCGGCCGGGACGTCTGCTCGCCGGCGCACCTGCTGATGAATGCGTCATTTGTGGTCCAAGGCCTTGGCATGGTGGTCGGCGCGCTGCTGCTCGGCTCGGCGCTCCTGTGCTGCGCCGCGCGGACCGCAGTGCCGGTCCGGCGCGGCCGGGTACCGGGGCGGGCGCACGGCCGCGCGCGCTGGGGCGCGGCGGTGGTGGCAGCGGCCGCCGCCCGCCTGCTGACCGGCGCCGCCGGGGCAGGAACGGTCATTGTGGGGCTGGTGCCCGAGGACACGGGATCGGCCTGGCACGTGGCCGGCGCCCTGATGTACTTCGCCGCCGGGGCCCTGGCGCTCCTGATCCTCGGTTGGCTTTGGCTCCGGCAGACGCCGCTCGGCTGGTTCATTTTGGGCTGCGGGGCCGTGTCTCTGGCAGCGCTCATGGCGGGCGGGCTGACGGGCATGCACGTGCCGGAACCCGGTGCCCTGGAGCGGCTCATGGGTTATCCCATCACCGTCGGCGTCGCCGCGGCCGGCCTTATCATCGCCCAGCGGGTCCAGCACGAACGCACGGCGCGCAAGCGCGCCCGGGCCCGCTGAGGCAAGGCCGCTGAGACAACGCCGCCGGTGAGGCAGGCCGGCTGAGGCAGGGCCCACCGGTGCAGGCCACTAGGCCCGGCCAGAGGGCCCGGGCCTAGTGAAGTGGGCCCTTAGGGCGCCGGCGCGGACGCCGTCGCGCTGGGAAGCGGTGCGGCAGTCGCCGTCGCCTGGGTCATGATCTTCATCAGTTCCTCGTCCCGCAGCTTTGACCACGGCGATTCCGGCGATCCCTGCAGCGCGGCTTCGGGGCTGTCGGTCTGGGTCCACCATTTTGCTTCGAAGACCCGGCCTTCGAAGAGCACCCGTGCGCCCTTGCGGTAGACCATGGCGGGCTGCCACGCCGGGGCGGTCCCGGCCGGTGCCGTCAGCTGCGGGGTAGGCCGGTCAGCAGCCAGGACCGGACCGATAATGCGCCACGGGGTCGCGGTGCCCTGGAGGACGGGATCATCCGGGGTGTCGGCGCGGGTCCACCATTTGGCCTCGTAGACGTTCGAATGCCACACGATCCGCTCCCCGGCGGTGTAGGCGGTGTTCTCGGACCACACCGGGTATGGGCTGGTGGAGGGATTGTCGCTGACGGCCGGGACCGGCGTCTGCGCAGCCGCGGCGGCCGGCGCAGAGGACGGGCTGGCCATGACACCGGCGCCGAGGATCGTGGCGAAGGACGAGCTTCCCTGGTCCACGCCGCTGCAGCCATCGGAAACCTTCGTGACGTCCGGGAAATTCTGGCTGCAGGTGCGGTCACGGTTCAGGGACCACATGGAAAGCCGGCCGATGCCGCGGGCACTGGCGTAGGCGCTGAGTTCCTGCGCGTCCTTGAGGGTGAAAATTTCGCCGGCGACGTCGTTCTGGCCGATCATCGGCGTCAACCCGACTTTGCGCCACACGGTGCCGCTGCCGAGTTCGGTGCCGGCGGCCCGGTACAGGCCGGTCAGTTGCTGATGGGTGGCTTCCGCGGCGGAGACCGCGTTCTCGTACATCGACCGGCCCGGCAGCATGCTCCCGCCGTAGTCCATGGTCATGGCGTTCACGCCGGTGAGGTCGACCCCCGCAGCGATCATCTTCTGGACGGCGTCGCTGCCCGTCGCCGTGAGGCCGTTGGGATCCGCCGGCAGCGTCAGCCAGACGCTCAGGGACTTGCCCTCGCGCTGGCGCTCCTGCTGGAGCGCGGCGATGGCCACTGAACGCCGCTGAAGGGCCGCGGGGTCGGAAAGGGCCTCGCCTTCCACGTCCAGATCGATGCTGCTGACCTGGTAGCGGTCGACGACGGCCCGGTAGGCCGACTTGAGCTGGGCAGGATCGGTGCACGTGACGGCCAGCTCCTGGTTGGCCAGCCCGCCGAAGGACACCGCCACGGTGCCGCCGAGCTGCTGAAGCCGGGCCACCCGCCGGTCCAGGTCCAGCGAGGCCGCGGCGTCGGAGAGGGAGTAGGCGGCGCCCCAGGAAGGCGAGCACGGCTCCTTGGGATCAGCCACCACGAAGGACAGCACGACCTTTTCGGCTTCCTTGGACGCCGGATCCTCGAATGCGTACCGGGGCGTCGCGGTGACATCGACATATCCCGAGAAAACGGACGGGATGGCCTCGGCCGCCCTGACGTCCTGGAAGTTGCCCCATGCGACAACGCCGCCGGCGGCGGCTGCCACCACGGCACCGATGAGTACACCCAGCCGGACCACAGATAGTTTGCGGCCTGGGAATCGTTCGGACACGGGGTCCCCCTTGTGCGTCTTTCGTTGGGCAGCCGGGCACGCGCCGGCAGCCGGCATCAGCTCGTGAAATTTCCGGGGTGTCTGATGTCCGGCAAGCCTCTGACCTTGCATTATCATAAGGGCACTCACCGGAACATTCCGGTGCGGCGTGCGGGTTTTGCCGTAGGCGCGCGCCAATATGCCGACTTTGCAGTCTTATGGGGACTAATGCCAGATCAGCTTGTCTTGCCGCGCTTGGATTCGGAAAGCGCGACCACCGAACAAAAAGGTGCGGTCCGGCGCCGTCAATGGGGGGCAGAGCGGCGTTCCGAGCCGCTGTCAATTGTTCATCCGAGACCGTCCCGGCGCAAAATAATCCTTGGCCGCCTGGGAATTCTCACGACGCTGGCGGCCTGGGTAACATACGTCATCTCCACCATTCTGAAAGAGCTCGCCGACAACCCCAATGCGGGTTTTAGGTTTCAGTTTGAGACGGTTTCCTACCTTATCGTCGTAACATTCCTGACGTTTTCCGCGCTCATGTACCTGATGGCCCGGCAGGGTGCCCTGTACCGGTTCCGCGACCATGCCAGGGTGCCGCGCGGCGAGCTGGACCGGCACTTCGCCGAGTACGCCGAGGGCATCACCGTGCTGGTGCCCTCCTACGCCGAAGAACCCCAGGTGGTGCGGGCCACGCTGTGGTCCGCGGCCCTGCAGGAGTTCCCGGACCTCAAAGTGGTGCTGCTGCTCGATGACCCGCCGCATCCCTCGGATCTGGGTGACCGGGTCCGGCTGGACAAGACCCGCGCCCTGACCGCGGAGATCGCCGCGGAGCTCAGCGTGCCGGCGTCGCGCTTCAACGCTGCCCTGGCCGAATTCCGCAGCCGGGAAAAGGCGCACGGGCGCGGCACCGCCGCCGAGGTGGCCCTGCTGATCGCCGAATATGAGGCAGCCGCCGAATGGCTGGAATCCATGGCTGCTGCCGAAACGGTGGAGGACCACGTCGACGAGTTCTTCGTCGACCTCGTCCTGATGGGCCTGGCCCGCGAGCTGAGGCTCGTGCTCCTGGGACTGAACGCTGCTCTGGCCCAGCAGACCTCGCCGCCGCGCACGCGGATCGAGGAGCTGTACCTCCGGCTGACCTGGATCTTCAACGTCTCCACCGAAACGTTCGAACGCAAGAAGTACGCGAGCCTTTCCCACGAGGCAAATAAGGCCATGAACCTCAACGCCTACATTTCGCTGATGGGCCACACCTGGCAGAAGGAAACCACCGCAGACGGCGTGGTCCTGCGCAAGGTGGGCGCCGGCGTCGCCCCCGAGCCTGGCGGCGAGGTCATGGACGTCCGGGACACGACCTATCTGTTGACACTCGACGCCGACTCGCTGCTTCTGCGCGACTACTGCCTCCGGCTGGTTTACTTCCTGGAGTCGGCCGGCAACGAGCGCGTCGCGGTCACCCAGACGCCGTATTCCTCCTTCCGAGGTGCCCCCACGCGCATCGAGCGGGTCGCCGGAGCCACCACCGACCTCCAGCACATCCTCCACCAGGGCATGACCTACTACGGTGCGACGTTCTGGGTGGGCGCCAACGCCGTCATCCGCAAACGCGCCCTGGAGGACATCGTCGAGGTGGAGACCACGGGCGGCTTCGAGGTCCGGACCTACATCCAGGACCGAACCGTCATCGAAGACACCGAATCCAGCATCGATCTCGGCCAGCACGGCTGGACCCTGGTGAACTATCCGGAACGGCTCAGCTACAGCGCCACACCCCCGGACTTCGGCTCCCTCGTGGTCCAGCGCCGGCGCTGGGCGAACGGCGGCCTGCTGATCCTGCCCAAGCTGTGGGTCCAGCTCCGCCAACACCGGTCCGAGCGCCGCGCGATCCTGTTCCGGGAAGTGCTGCTGCGGGTGAACTACATGGCGTCCATCGCGTGGGCCAGCTTTGGCCTCGTCTTCCTCCTGGCGTACCCCTATGACAGCCGGCTGCTGAGCCCGATCGTTTTCATCGCCGCCCTGCCATACTTCCTGGCCATGGGCAGCGACCTGCGCGACTGCGGCCACCGCTTCAGTGACATCCTCCGGATCTACGGCTTCAACCTCGTGCTGCTGCCGGTCAACCTGGCGGGCGTGCTGAAATCGCTGCAGCAGGCCGTCACGGGCGACAAGATTCCGTTCGCCCGCACGCCCAAGGTCAAGGACCGCACCGCAGCCCCGGCCATCTACGTCCTGACCCCGTACGCGATCGTCGCCTTCTCGCTGCTGACCGTATGGCGGGACGCACAAGTGGGCAACTGGGGGAACGTGGCCTTCGCCTCCGTCAACGCCATCCTCGCAGCGGGCGCGATCCGCGCCTACATCGGAGTCTTCAACTCCGCGGTGGATGTCTTCCTCGGGGTGGTTAACTGGCTGTATGTCAGTCCCCGGCCCAAGAAAGAGAAGGAGAGTCCCGTGATTGCCAAGACAGCCGAGGAAGTCGACTGGGAAACGATTCTCTATCACGGCGACCGACGGCTGAACCGTGACCTCCGGGGCTCCGCGGACCGCCGCCGTCGAATTGCGGTCCGATGACGCTCGAGGCCCTGGCCGGGCCCGAGGGGCGGCTGCCGGAGGGGCTGCCGGACACGGCAGCGGCCGCGGCCGGCGTCGTTCTGGGGGCGGCGGCGGTGGCCGCGGCCCGGCCGACCGACGGTGCGCCCGCCGACGGCGGTGCCGCCGGTAGCATCGGGGTGCGGATGATCGACGGCGGAATCATCGAGGTCCTGCTGCCCGCCAACCAGGAGATCGAGGGTCCGGAGGCGCGCATCGCCGGCGACATCGTCCGCACGCTCGCCGCGGGACGACGGATGCCGGTGCTCCTGGTGATCACCGGCGTCGTCGGCGTCAGCATGGAAGCCCGCCAGGTCTACAGCGGTTCCATCGCGGCGACAGCGTTCGCCCTGGTGGGTGAGAGCCCGGTTGACCGGGTCATTGCCCACTACCTCCTGCGGTCCCGAAGCGAGACGATCCCGGCCCAGTTCTTCACCTCCGAATCCGCGGCCGTTGAGTGGCTAAGGCAGTACACCCGTGAAGAATGAAGCACCGGACCCCAGGCTGCACGCCCT
This sequence comes from Arthrobacter sp. 49Tsu3.1M3, assembly GCF_900168135.1. Classification (NCBI taxonomy): domain Bacteria; kingdom Bacillati; phylum Actinomycetota; class Actinomycetes; order Micrococcales; family Micrococcaceae; genus Arthrobacter; species Arthrobacter sp. 49Tsu3.1M3. Next base: position 17,709 of record NZ_FUZD01000023.1, on the reverse strand, counting down.
CGTGGAGGGCATCGTGCGGATCGCCGGAGGCGATCTGAGCACCCGGATCCCGCATTCGGGAGCCCGCGACGACGTCGCCGCCGTCATCGCCGGCATCAACCTGATGGCCGATGACCTGCAGACCATCTACCAGGAGCTGGAAGAGCGGGTCGAAAGCCGCACGGCCATGCTGCGCGAGGCGCAGGTGGAACTCGAACGCATGGCGCTGACCGACCCCCTGACCCAACTCGCCAACCGGACGGCACTGAACTCGGTCCTGAGCCACGCACTGGCGGAGTCCTCGCGCGGCGAAATGCCGCCGGCCCTCCTGATTCTGGACCTCGATTCCTTCAAGGGCATTAACGACACCCTGGGGCACAGCGCGGGCGACGACGTCCTGCGGGCCATCGCACGCCGGCTCCAGGACGCCGTCCGCGAGACGGATACCGTGGCGCGCCTTGGCGGCGACGAATTCGCCGTCATGCTGCCGAAGTCCAATCTGGTCCGGGCACGCAGGGTGGCGAACAGGATCCTCAAGGCACTCAGTGAGAGCCTCGACGTCGGGGACCTGAAAGTCACCTGCGGAACGAGCATCGGCCTGCGGATCGCGGAACCCGGCCAGTCCGTCGATGACCTGGTCATGGAGGCCGACACGGCCATGTACGCGGCCAAGGCGCAGCAGCACAGCAGCATCAAAGTCTTCGAGCCTGCCCTGCTGTACGCACGCCGACTGCAGAGCGTCATGATTACGGAAATGCGCGAAGCCATCCGGCAGGACCAGCTGACCCTGCACTACCAGCCGGTGGTGGACCTCGCGACCGGCAGGATCGAGGGCGTGGAGGCGCTGGTCCGGTGGAACCACCCGGAGCGCGGTCTGCTCATGCCGGACCAGTTCATTCCCCTGGCCGAGGAAACCGGCATGATCGTGGACCTGGGCCACTGGGTGCTGCGCAATGCCGTGCGCCAATTGCGGAAATGGCAGCAGGACCTGCAGGTGGACAGCACCTTTAACGTCCGGGTCAACATTTCCACCACCGAACTGCAAAACCTCGAGCTGATCGAACACGTGCGGGACATCCTCAGGGAGACCGGCGTGGATGCATCAAACCTGATCGTGGAGCTGACGGAGTCCATGGCGGTCAACGGCGGCGACGTCGACCAGTATTCGCTCAACGGCCTTCGCCGGCTCGGCGTGCAGCTCGAGATCGATGACTTCGGGACCGGCTATTCCTCCATCAGCTACCTGCGCAAGCTGCCGGTGAACGTGGTCAAGATCGACCGGAGCCTGATCAGCGGCCTCGGCGACGACGAGCAACAGCGGGACTTCGTAGCCGCGGTGCTGCACCTCATCCACGCCTGCGGCCTGAAGGCGCTGGCCGAGGGGATCGAGACGGCCGAACAGGCGGAAGTCCTGCGCGAGATGGGCTGCGGCAGCGGGCAGGGCTACTACTTTGGCCGGCCTGCGCCGGCGGGCGAGATTGTGGCGTTGTTTGCGGGGGGTGGAAAGCTCTTGTAGCTCCGGGCCCGGTGGATGTTGGGCGGGGCGGGTTAAAGGATGCGTTAAACAGCGACGGCGGGTCCCGGAATCGCTTCCGACACCCGCCGCCCGTCAATGCAGTCTCCGTTACTTCTTTGTGGAGTCCGGCCACCAACCAATAGCGGCCACTGAGCTGTGTCCGGAGGTGTCTGCTGCAGCAGAAATCGCTGCGGAGGCGGACATGCCTGCGGTTGCCAGCGCACCGGCGACGAGGAGTGTTGCAAGGGTCTTCTTCATTAGGACTCCTGATACGTAAGAGGCTGATGTGACTCATGTGACTTGTGGTGCAGATTTAGTATAGGGGCAAACGACACGCCGCTGTATAACGATTCGCTCCGCGATGTGCGAAGTCGTGATATTCGCGCGAAGCTTCGGAAGACCTGAGTGAATATTGCGCAGGTCTTGCTTGCGCGGTTTGTTCGTTTCCGCTCCCGCGGCAACGGATAATTGAGACATGCAACAAAGTTCCGTTTCACCCTCGTACGCCGCTGCAGAGCTGCAGGCGCGCGAGTTCCGGTCCAGCCACGACTTCCGCGAGGCTGCGAACGCCGCGCAGATGGCCGCGGATATTGCCAATGCTGAAGGTGATTCGTCGTCATGGTGGCACATGACGCTGTTCCGGGCCGAGAGCCTCATTGCCGCCGGAGAAATTGAAGCTTGCGCGGAACTTGCCGCCACACTGATTGCTGAACCCCTAGATGGGAACCGGCAGCTTCAGGCGCAGGTACACATCCTCCTGGCCCTGACTCGCCGGGGCATGGGGCTACTCGAAGAGGCCGTCGACGAGGCCAGAATCGCAGCGGACCTCATGGTTGACGAGGACGACGTCGAAATTGCCGTCAAGGCCAGGCAGGCCCTCATTGCGGCGCTCGCCGATAGTGGAAGGCTTGACGAAGCGTGGGCGGAATGCCTCATAATGGCCGACATCATTTCCGGCGAAGTCGATGACCAGTTGGTGGGCAAGGCGTACTGGGTCATTGGGAACGTCGCGTTTCTTTGCAGCAAGGTCGCCGAGGGGCTGCATTATCACGAACTCGCCGCTGGCACCTTTTCACCCGCCCGGAACCTCACTGTCTGGGCAAAGTTCAATAAGGCTTCGGCTGCCATGAGGCTCGCCGCCGATGTTGCGGACGCGGACACCCTGCGTTGCATTGAACGCGCAGAATTAGCCACAGATGTCATTGGCGGCACCGAGGAAGATCACATATTGCTCAAGCTGAACCGCGGCCACTGGAATTTCCTGGCGGGGGATCAGAAATCGGCGGTCGATACTCTCGATGACATCTTCCCGGTCCCCGAAAAGACATCGCCGCAAATATTGGGCGAGGCGTTTCTTCTTCTGGGCCGGTCGCACGCCGCTTTGGGAAACGGGGCCGAAGCCCGGAAGTACCTGATGGACGCCGCCGACTGCTTTGAGAAAGCAGGAGCCTCCCAACGTGCGGAACAGGCCCTTGAATTCCTGACCGAAGTGCCCTGACTTCGCATTGGCATGGACCTGCCCTCCGCTGGACTTAAGGGATGGACATAATGGCAAGATGTTCCCCGGCCGGGCCGAACGCTGGACATGTCCCGTGATCGAGGTCGGGTGCGAGGGACGACTCCAGCCACCGCGACCAAGAATGGACATGTCCGGTGTCCTAAGCCGGAAATAGAGAAGTAGCCCTGCCGCCGCGACCAAGAATGGGCATGTCCGGTGTCCTAAGCCGGGAATAGAGAACCAGCCCTGCCGCGCGAATCAGGACTGGACATGTCCCGGGGTGGGCGAAGCCGCGGCAGCCTTGCGTCCGAGCAACACGGCGGCGACGCCAGCCACGACGCTCAGCGCCAGAAGGACCCAGCCTGCCACGGTGAGCCCGGAGGCCAAGGCGACCTGTCCGCCGTCGAGAGTGTCGGCGGACATCATTTCATCGATCACCGTGTTGCCCCACAGCCGGACCGCGGCGAAGAGCAGCGGCAGCGACCACAGCGCCCAGCGCAGGGAATTCCGTGCCACCTTGGTTCCGATCAGCAGCAGCCAGGTGAAGCCAAAGATCAGCGGGAAGAGCATCCCGGCCGTCTTGTGGACATAGTTCAGCTGGCCCCGGGCATCGGCGTCCATGGCCGTGCGCAAGTGCTCCACGAACCCCAGGTCAAAGCCGCCCACCAACGAGTCGGGCATTGCCTGGCCTCCCGACAACTGGGTGAGCTGGTTGAGGGTGAGCAGGTGCAGGTACCAGAACAGGAACAGGCTGGCCACGACCCCGGCGATGACAATCAGATTGCTGTTGCTCTGTGCCTTCTGCGGTGTCCGGCTGGTGGTCGGATTGATCACCGGAGGGAGCTGGTGCTGGGGGACCGCCGCGTTGGCGCCGTGCTTTTTGATCCGCTGCGCGGGTGTCTTGGCCATGGCTCCATTATCGCCCGTCCTGCACACGCCTCCGCGCCGCCGTTTGACCGGGTGTCCGCACCGGCTGTTCACTGCCAACGGGCCCCGATAGTCTGGGACGCGTGACCGAACTAGGAAAACACCGGCTCGGCCGGCACAGCACCGCAGATCTCGACCCCTCACTGGATGACTACCAACTGGCCGAGGCACTGGTCCGCGAGGCCGGCACCCTGGCGCTGTTGATGCGGCAGGCCGGCCTTGAAGGCAGGCAGAAGACGTCGGTCTCGGACGTGGTCACGGCCGCCGACCACGCCGCCGAATCCTACGTCCTGGAACAGCTTCGGCGCTGCCGGCCCGATGACGCCGTCCTGGGCGAGGAGGGCGCCTCCGTGGCGGGCAGCAGCGGCCGGACCTGGGTCATTGACCCCGTCGACGGGACCTTCAACTTCCTGCATGGATCCACCTACTGGTGCTCGGCCATTGCCCTGAAGGATTCCTCCGGTGCAGGGCTCGGCGCCATCTTCCAGCCGGAGGAGGACAAACTCTGGCTGGGCGGGACGTCCCGGGCGGCGACGCTCAACGGCGAAAAACTGGTGACCTTCCTGCCCGCCGCGTCCGGCGGCACCGGACGCTCCGACAAGCCGCTGGCTGATCTCGGCGCGGCAACCTACATTCACCCGACGTGGCTGGCCGATCCGATGTGTGCCATGCCCTGGCACGCGGCAGCGACGTCGGCGGCCGCGCTTCGCATGTTCGGCTCCGGCTCCTGCGACCTCGGCCGGGTGGCGGACGGTGAGCTCGGCTGCTGGTTCCAGCACAGCTGCCCCGAGTGGGACTGGCTGCCCGGCAAGGCGATCGTGGAGGCGGCCGGCGGCGCGACCGACGTCGTGCGCGTCAACGGACTCGACTGGTTCATCGCGGGAGGCACGACGGCGGTGCAGCAGCTGCGCGCCGCCCTCAGCTCCGGGGGCGTCGGCTAGCTTCCCGCCTGCCGCCCCTCCCCGCGGGACATGCTCATTGTTCGCGGCGTGGTCATTGGGAAATGCTCATTTTTCGCTGTCAGGAGTGGGCACATGGGGAGTGTGTCCATTGATCACGCGTGGCGGGGGACATGCTCGTTCCACTGTGCCGGGTCCGTGGGGCATGGCATTTCGAGACACCCCGGTGGGACATGCTCATTCTTCCGGACAACCTGCGCGGGACATGCTCATTGTTCGCGGTCAGGGCTGGGCAGAAGGGGATTATGTCCACTGGGCGCGGGCAGGGGAGGGCATGTCCCGACGGGCGGACACGGCTGTCAGCGCCACCGCCTAGACTTAGATACACCATGGATATGTTGTTTGACCCTTACGCCGACGGACCCTTCCAAGCTGCCTCCAAGGCGGCGGCAGGCACTAAATCGCGCTCCGGGTCCGGCCTGGCGGGCCTGGATTCCGGACCGGATTCCGCCCCGCACGGCACCAGCCCGCACGGCGGCGCTCCGCACGGCGACGGCCCTGACAGCGGCGGCTGGGACCGCCCGCAGCTTCCGAACGCCGGCGAACTCCTCGAGGGGCTGAACCCCCAGCAGGAAGAAGCGGTCAAGCACGCCGGCAGCGCCCTGCTGATTGTCGCCGGCGCCGGGTCGGGCAAGACCCGGGTGCTCAGCAACCGGATCGCCTATCTGATCGCCACGAGGCGGGCGCACCACGGCGAGATCCTGGCCATCACCTTCACCAACAAGGCCGCGGCCGAAATGCGGGAACGGATCGAGGCGCTGGTCGGCGGCCGGGCCAAGACCATGTGGATCTCCACCTTCCACTCCTCCTGCGTCCGGATCCTGCGCCGCGAGGCCAAGAACGTCGGGCTCAACTCCAACTTCTCGATCTACGACTCCGCCGACTCGCTGCGCCTGATCACCCTGGTCGCCAAGAACCTGGACCTTGACCCCAAGCGCTTCGCGCCCAAGGCCATCCAGCATAAGATTTCCGCGCTCAAGAATGAGTTGATCGACGCGGACAGCTATTCCTCGAGCGCCAATTACAACGATCCTTTCGAGCAGGCCGTCGCCGAGGTCTTCAAGGGCTACACCCAGCGCCTGCGCCAGGCCAACGCCATGGACTTCGATGACCTGATCGCCGAGACCGTCTACATGTTCCGGGCGTTCCCGGCGCTCGCCGACTCCTACCGGCGCCGCTTCCGGCACGTCCTCGTGGATGAGTACCAGGACACCAACCACGCCCAGTACGCCCTGGTGCGCGAGATCGTCGGCGAGGGTCCCGACGCCGCCGAGCTCACCGTCGTCGGCGATTCGGACCAGTCCATCTACGCCTTCCGCGGCGCGGACATCCGCAACATCGTGGAGTTCGAGAAGGACTACCCGGACGCCCGCACCATCAAGCTCGAGCAGAACTACCGTTCCACCCAGACCATCCTCAGCGCCGCCAACTCGGTGATTTCCCGCAACCCGAACCGGCCGGAGAAACGGCTCTGGACGGCCGAGGGCGACGGCGAGAAGATCGTCGGCTACGTCGGCGAGAACGAACACGACGAGGCCCAGTTCATCGCCAAGGAAATCGACCGGCTCCAGGACGAGGGCAACCTGCGCCCCGGCGACGTCGCCATTTTCTACCGCACCAACGCCCAGTCCCGCTCGATCGAGGACGTCCTGGTCCGCGTGGGACTGCCCTACAAGGTGGTCGGCGGCACCCGCTTCTACGAGCGCAAGGAGATCAAGGACGCCCTCGCCTACCTGCGCGTCCTGGTCAACCCGGACGACGACGTCAACCTCCGCCGCATCCTCAACGAACCCAAGCGCGGGATCGGTGACCGGGCCGAGGGGGCCGTCGCCGCCCTGGCAGAGCGTGAGCGCACCTCCTTCATGACCGCCGCGAGGCGCGCCGACGAGGCCCCGGGCATGGCGACGCGTTCGGTGAACGCCGTGCTGGGCTTCGTGAAACTCCTCGATGACCTCGCCGAGGTCGCTTCCGGCTCCGGCGCCGCCGCGGCCCTCGAAGCCGTGCTCGAACAAACCGGCTACCTTGCCGGGCTGCGTTCCAGCACCGACCCGCAGGACGAGTCTAGGGTGGAGAACCTCGCCGAACTGGTCGCCGTCGTCCGGGAATACGAACGGGACAACCCCGAAGGCTCGCTCGGCGCCTTCCTGGAGCAGGTCTCCCTCGTGGCTGACGCCGACCAGATCCCGGACGCCCCGGGCGCCGATATCGACGCCGCCGTCGCCGAAGCCAAGCGGCTCGGCGTCGTGACGCTGATGACGTTGCACACCGCGAAGGGCCTGGAATTCCCGGTGGTGTTCCTTACCGGCATGGAGCACGGGCTGTTTCCGCACCAGCGCTCCGCCACCGATCCCAAGGAACTGGCCGAGGAACGCCGGCTGGCCTACGTGGGGCTGACCCGTGCCCGCAAGCGTCTCTACCTGACCAGGTCCGAGGTCCGCAGCATGTGGGGCCAGAGCCAGTACAACCCCGCGAGCCAGTTCATCGAGGAGATCCCGGCCGAGCTCGTCGAGTGGAAGCGCGAAGGCGCCAGCCGCCAGAGCGGAGGCTGGGGGAGCGGTGCCGGGATCGGGTCCAGCCGCTACGGCGGATCGTTCTGGGGCGCCGGGACCGCCCGCGGCGCCGCTGCCAGCCCGTCCGCCGGCTTCAACGCCGATGTTCCCGCCGCCGTGGCCAAGAACAGGGTCCAGCCGCAGAAGGAAGTCGTCGCCGTCAGCGTGGGGGACAAGGTCAACCACACCAGCTTCGGCAACGGCACCGTCCTGGCGGTGGAGGGCGCCGGGGACAAGACGGTCGCCAAGGTCAAGTTCGACGTCGGCGAGAAGCGGCTGCTGCTGCGCTACGCGCCGCTGACCAAGCTGGATGCCTAGCTGACTGCGCAGCTGGACGTTTGGCCGAAGACCCGATGGGAGCCCGGAGACCGGTCCGCCGGCACTCCACGCTGCCGGATGAACGGGTTTTCGCCGTACGTTACGAACGCCGGTCTGGCACGGCCGCGCCGGCCTTCGGAGCGCCGTCGAACGCCCCAAAAACCCCGTAATCTAGCGGTTTTTCTACGCTCCATAGAATAGTGTCCTTACTCACATAACCGGTACTCTGGAACGGGCTGGTCCGATCGAAGGACTAGAGTTCCCAAAGGAGCATTGCGCCGTGTGGCTCGTTTCCAAGCTTGTCGCAGGGTGCGTTTATTCCGCAGCCCGGTAACCGCGAGTACGTGGGGTCCGGCTGTACAGAAACTACTTCGACGTAGAAGGACACTAAACCGTGGACCTGTTTGAATATCAGGCGCGCGATATGTTCGAGGCGCACGGTGTACCCGTGCTTGCTGGCATCGTGGCGCACACCCCTGAAGAAGCAAAGGCAGCTGCCGAGAAAATCGGCGGCGTAACTGTCGTAAAGGCGCAGGTCAAGGCCGGAGGCCGCGGCAAGGCCGGCGGCGTCAAGGTCGCGAAGACCGCTGACGAAGCGTTTGAACACTCCACCAACATCCTCGGGATGGACATCAAGGGCCACACCGTGCACCGGGTGATGATCGCCCAGGGCGCAGACATCGCCGAGGAATACTACTTCTCCGTCCTTCTGGACCGGGCCAACCGCAACTACCTGGCCATGTGCTCGGTTGAAGGCGGCATGGAAATCGAGCAGCTCGCCGTTGAGCGCCCCGAAGCCCTGGCCAAGATCTCGATCGACCCGGCCGTGGGCATCGACCAGGCCAAGGCCGACGAAATCGTCGCCGCGGCAGGCTTCGCCGAGGAACTGCGTGGCAAGGTCGCCAGCGTAATCCTGAAGCTCTGGGACGTTTTCAAGAAGGAAGACGCCACTCTTGTGGAGGTCAACCCGCTGGTCCTGACCGGCGCCGGCGACATCGTTGCCCTCGACGGCAAGGTCTCCCTCGACGAGAACGCCGACTTCCGCCACCCCAAGCACGCTCACCTTGAAGACAAGGACGCTGCTGACCCGCTCGAGGCCAAGGCCAAGGCGCAGGACCTCAACTACGTCAAGCTGGACGGCGAAGTCGGCATCATCGGTAACGGTGCCGGCCTGGTCATGTCCACCCTCGACGTCGTTGCCTACGCCGGCGAGAACCACGGCAACGTCAAGCCCGCGAACTTCCTGGACATCGGCGGTGGAGCTTCCGCCGAGGTCATGGCTGCAGGCCTCGACGTCATCCTGGGCGACCCGCAGGTCAAGTCCGTCTTCGTCAACGTCTTCGGCGGCATCACCGCCTGTGACGCCGTCGCCAAGGGCATCGTCGGTGCACTGGCCGAGCTGGGTCACTCCGCGAACAAGCCGCTGGTAGTCCGCCTCGACGGCAACAACGTTGAGGAAGGCCGCCGCATCCTGGCCGAGGCCAACCACCCGCTGGTTACCCTGGCCGCCACCATGGACGAGGGCGCCGACAAGGCTGCCGAGCTCGCCAACGCAGCGAAGTAGAGGGACTCGACTATGTCTATTTATCTGAACAAGGACTCCAAGGTCATCGTCCAGGGCATCACCGGCGGCGAAGGCACCAAGCACACCGCCCTGATGCTCAAGGCCGGCACCAACGTTGTGGGCGGCGTCAACGCCCGCAAGGCCGGCACCACGGTCCTGCACGGCGACGCCGAGATCACCGTTTTCGGCACCGTCAAGGAAGCCATGGCCGAGACCGGCGCTGACGTTTCCATCGTCTTCGTGCCGCCGGCATTCACCAAGGACGCCGTCGTTGAAGCCATCGAGGCCGGCATCGGCCTCGTCGTCGTCATCACCGAAGGCGTGCCGGTCCAGGACTCCGCCGAGTTCTGGGCACTGGCCCAGTCCAAGGTCGACGCCAACGGCAAGCAGGTCACCCGCATCATCGGACCGAACTGCCCCGGCATCATCACCCCGGGTGAGGCCCTCGTCGGCATCACCCCGGCCAACATCACGGGCAAGGGCCCCATCGGCCTTGTCTCCAAGTCGGGCACCCTGACTTACCAGATGATGTACGAACTGCGCGACCTCGGCTTCTCCACCGCCATCGGCATCGGCGGCGACCCGGTCATCGGCACCACCCACATCGATGCCCTCGAAGCCTTCGAGGCTGACCCGGAGACCAAGGCGATCGTCATGATCGGCGAAATCGGTGGCGACGCCGAAGAGCGTGCCGCCGACTACATCAAGGCCCACGTCACGAAGCCGGTTGTTGGCTACGTGGCCGGCTTCACCGCTCCGGAAGGCAAGACCATGGGCCACGCAGGCGCCATCGTCTCGGGTTCCGCGGGCACAGCCCAGGCCAAGAAGGAAGCCCTCGAGGCTGCCGGCGTCAAGGTCGGCAAGACGCCGTCCGAGACCGCCAAGCTCCTGCGCGAGGTCTTCGCGACCCTCTAGGTCCGAAGCGCCGAAGCACCAGCACTACGGCAACGCGGGGTCACTTGCGGCCCATCCCACTCGGTGGGATGGGCGCGGAGTGACCCCGCGTTGTCTCTTTAAGGTTGTTTCTTAAGCACGACGGCGGCAGGTCACCTTCCTTGGGAGGTGGCCTGCCGCCGTCGTACTCTTTAAGACCCCTGGTCCTAGACCTTGGCCCCGCTGAGGACTTCCTCGAGCCGTTCGTAGGCTTCGGTCATGCCGGCCTCCATTCCGGACTGCGCCATGCCGTCGCGGGCCTCCATGCTGGGGTAGACCGCGTGGCCGCTGAGCCGCGAACGGCCGCCGCCAAGGTCCTCGAAGGTCAGGAACTCGATGCTCACCACGTCAGGGTAGCCGTCGAATTCGAAGGTCTGGATGGCGAAATCATTCTCGCGGACGGTGTGGAAGACTCCGGTGAAACCATAGGCGCTGCCGTCCGGTGCGGTGTGGGTGTAGCGGTAGCTGCCGCCGGTCCTGAAGTCGTAGTGGTCAACAGTCATAGTCAGCCGCCGCGGGCCAAGCCACTGGGCGACGAGCTCGGGATCCTTGTGCGCCCGGAACACCTCGGACACCGGAAAATCGAATTCACGCTCGAAATCGATGAACGGCAGACCCTCGGGGACGGTCAATTTCAGTGCGTTGCTCATGATGCATCCTTTGCCTGTGTGCCGCCCTCGGCGGCGCGGATTTCAAGCACGGCGTCAAGACTGCGGAACTGCCCCTCGCGGGCCAGCCGGTACTGGTCAATCCAGGCGGTGAGCGCTTCCAGCCGTGCAGGGTTCAGGTGCACGGGCCGGCGCTGGGCGTCACGGGTGCGCGTGACAAGTTGCGCCTGCTCGAGGACCTGGATGTGTTTCGAGACCGCCTGCTTGGTGATCGCGAAGGGCTCCGCCAGTTCATTGACGGTGGCCGGGCCCCGGCTGAGCCGGGCAATGATGCGGCGGCGGACCGGATCGGCGAGGGCCAGGAAGGCCGCGTCGAGCTCGCTGTCATCGCGTGCTTCCATGCCGTATCCCACCTCCCCGTGACAACATCCCCACATCCCGAAAATCTCCGCGACCTCAGGATCTCTACCCAATCTGCATGGTGATCAACTAATTCATTGATCAACCTCTACATTGATAACGCTACGCCGGGCTCGCAGTCCCGCGCAATACCCCAACGTTGGCCACAGCGGAAATTCCTTGCCTCGACTCGAATACCTTTGTTAGTATGTTAGGACAAACTACCGAAGGGGATGCGAGTGCCTCTCGTACGAATTGACGTCAACCAGGGCCGCAGCGCGGAGCAGCTCCACGGACTCAGTCGGGGCATCCACGACGCGATCGTGGCCGAATTTGGCATCCCGGAGCGGGACTACTTCCACGTGCTGACCGAGCATCCCGAGGGGCAAATTGTCGCCCAGGATGCCGGGCTCGGCTTCGAGCGGACGCGGGACGTGGTGATGATCCAGATCTTCACCCAGGCCGGGCGCAGCCAGCCCGCCAAGCAGTCCCTGTTTGCCGCCATTGCGGACAGGCTGGCCGCCGCGGGCGTCGCCGGCGAGGACGTTTTCATCGGATATGTCGAAAATACTGCGGGGGACTGGTCGTTCGGTTTCGGGCGGGCCCAGTACGTCACCGGCGAACTCGGCGTTCCCGCCAGGTAATCACCGGGCAATTCCGGCGCCTGCTCCGCCGCCGCGGCGCCGTAGTGCGCGTCAGTTTCCAGCCCCCGTGTCATTTTGTAAATATGTCAGTACAAACCTTTGACAGTACATGGATTCTAAGGCAAAGTAGTGGTTGTGGCCCGGCTCACGCCAGGCCCCACAGCACCAATAAGCACCACAGAAACGCCGAAGCTCAGGCTGCGCAAAGGTATCGAGTCCACACCAGAAAGGTCCACGATCACCGTGACCCACGAACTGCTCACGATCGGGCGCATCAGTGTTGATATCTACCCGAACGACATCGGGGTGGATCTGGAGGACGTCACGTCCTTCGGAAAGTACCTTGGCGGATCCCCGTCCAACGTAGCGGTCGCCGCTGCCCGCCACGGCCGCCGCGCCGCCGTGATCACCCGCACCGGCGACGACGCCTTTGGCAAGTACCTGCACCGCGAACTGCGCAAATTCAACGTGGACGACTCCTTCGTCACGGCGGTCAAGGAATGGCCCACCGCGGTCACGTTCTGCGCCATCAAGCCGCCGGAGGACTTCCCCCTCTACTTCTATGGACGCTTCCCCACGGCCCCGGACCTGCAGATCAAGGCCGAGGAACTGGACCTGGACGCCATCAGGGACGCCGGGATCTTCTGGTCCACCGTCACCGGACTCTGCCAGGAGCCCAGCCGCACCGCCCAGCTCACTGCCCACGAGGCACGGCCCCGCACCGGGCTCAAGGAAGGCCAGTTCACCATCCTGGACCTCGACTACCGGCCGATGTTCTGGGCCTCCGAGCAGGAAGCCCGGGAACAGGTCGCCAGGATCCTGCCGCACGTCACCGTCGCGATCGGCAACGACAAGGAATGCGCCGTCGCCGTCGGAGAGGGCACCCCGGACGAACAGGCAAACCGGCTGCTCGCGGCCGGCGTCGAAATCGCCGTCGTGAAGCTGGGCCCTGAAGGGGTCATGGCCAAGACCCGCACCGAGCGTGTGGTGTCCGCCCCGGTGCCCGTGGAAACCGTCAACGGCCTCGGCGCCGGCGACTCCTTCGGCGGGGCCTTCTGCCACGGACTTCTCTCCGGCTGGCCCCTGGCCCAGGTTCTCGACTTCGCCAACGCCGCCGGCGCCCTCGTCGCGTCCCGCCTGTCCTGCGCCGACGCGATGCCGACGCCGGACGAAGTCACCGGCCTGCTCGCCGAACGCGGCCGCCTCCTGCCGGGTACCTACGCCACCGAAGGAGCAGCACTGTGAGTGCAAACCCAGCCGTCGCCACCCGTGCGGTGAACGATGATCCCCGCCGCTACGAGCACCTGAGCATTGTCCGGCTCGAAGACCCGGAAGCGATTGCCCGCGCCGCCAAGGCACGGCGCCGGCACCCCGGTGTCAGGGCCCACCGGCAGAACTTCATTGTCGCCGCCGACCACCCGGCCCGCGGCGCGCTCGCCGTCGGGAATGATCCGGTGGCCATGGCCGACCGCCGCCAGCTCCTGGACCGCCTGCAGATTGCCCTGGCCAACCCGGACGTGGATGGTGTCCTCGCCTCGCCGGACATCATGGACGACCTGCTCCTGCTCGGCGCCCTCGAGGGCAAGCTGCTTTTCGGCTCGATGAACCGTGGCGGACTCTCCGGTCTGGTGAACGAATTCGATGACCGCTTTACCGGCCACACCGCGGCCGCGCTCGAGGCCCTGGGCGCCGACGGCGGCAAGATGCTGACCCGCATCTGCCTCGGTGACCCGGACACCGTCGTCACCCTCGAAGCGACTGCGAGGGCCATCGACTCCCTCGCCGAACGCAGGCTGATCGCCATGGTGGAACCGTTCATCTCCGTCCGCGAAAACGGGAAGGTCCGCAACGACCTCTCCACCAATGCCGTCATCAAGTCAGTCGCCATCGCCGAAGGCCTCGGCGCGAGCAGCGCCTACACCTGGATGAAGCTCCCCGTGGTGGCGGAGATGGAACGCGTCATGGCGTCCACCACGATGCCCACCGTGCTTCTCGGCGGAGACCCGGACGCCGGCCAGGACGAGGTGTTCGCCAGCTGGCAGGCTGCCCTCGCCCTGCCCGGCGTCCAGGGCCTCACCGTCGGCCGGACCCTGCTCTACCCGCAGGACGGCGACGTCGCCGGCGCCGTGGCAACCGCGGCCTCGCTGCTGCACCACACCGAATCCACCCGCACCAAAGAAGTATCGGAGTAGCTTCCCATGGGAATGAGCACGGCATCAGGAACACGCAGAATGACGGTCGCCCAGGCCGTCGTTGAATACCTCTCCAAGCAGTACACCGTCGATTCGGTCGGCGGCCGGGACTTCCGGGAACGCCTGATTCCGGGCACGTTCGGCATCTTCGGCCACGGCAACGTCGCCGGCGTCGGCCAGGCCCTCAAGCAGTACCAGCAGCTCGATCCGACGATCATGCCGTACTACCAGGGCCGCAACGAACAGGCCCAGTCCCACCAGGCGGTCGGCTTCGCCCGCCACACCCGCCGCCGCCAGACCTTCGCGATCAGCACCTCGATCGGGCCGGGCTCCTCGAACCTGCTCACCGGCGCGGCGCTGGCCACCACCAACCGGCTGCCGGTCCTGCTGCTTCCGAGTGACACGTTCGCGACCCGCGCCGCCGACCCCGTGCTGCAGCAGCTCGAACAGCCCTACGCCTACGACATCACCGTCAATGACGCGTTCCGGCCGCTGTCGAAGTTCTTTGACCGCGTCTCCCGGCCCGAGCAGCTGTTTTCCGCGTTCCACCACGGACTCCGGGTCCTCACCGACCCGGCCGAGACCGGCGCCGTCACCATCTCGCTGCCCCAGGACGTCCAGGCCGAGGCCTTCGACGTGCCCGAGGAATTCCTGGCCGAACGCGAATGGCGGATCCGCCGCCCGGACGCCGACGACGAGGACATCCGCCGCGCCGCCGAGGCGATCCGCGCCGCCAAGCGCCCGCTGATCATCGCCGGCGGCGGCGTGCTCTACGCCTACGCCAACGAAGAACTCGCGAAGTTCGCCGAGCTGACCGGCATCCCGGTCGGCAACACCCAGGCCGGCGTCGGCGTCCTGCCCTGGGACCACAAGTTCTCCCTCGGGGCCATCGGTTCCACCGGCACGACGGCGGCCAACGCCATCGCCGCCGAGGCCGACCTCATCATCGGGATCGGGACCCGCTACGAGGACTTCACCACCGCCTCCCGGACCGCGTTCCAGAACCCGGACGTGAAATTCATCAACATCAACGTCGCCGCCCTCGACGCCTACAAGCACGGCACCTCACTGCCGATCGTGGCCGATGCCCGCAAGGCCCTGGTCAAGCTGAACCAGGCCCTCGGCGGCTACCGCACCGGCGCGGACCTCGAGCAGCGGATCGCGGCCGAGAAGAAACGCTGGGACGCCACCGTGGACGAGGCATTCGACACGCGGTTCACGCCGCTCCCGGCGCAGAACGAGATCATCGGCGCCACGAACCGCGCCATGGACGCCCAGGACGTCGTCATCTGCGCCGCCGGCTCACTCCCCGGTGACCTCCACAAGATGTGGCGCGTCCGGGACCCGTTCGGCTACCACGTCGAATACGCCTACTCCTGCATGGGCTACGAGATCCCGGGCGGCCTCGGGGTCAAGCGCGCCGCCCTCGCCGAAGCCGCCAAAGGCGGCACGCAGCGCGACGTCGTCGTCATGGTGGGGGACGGCTCCTACCTGATGATGCACACCGAACTCGTCACCGCCGTCGCCGAGCGGATCAAGCTGATCGTGGTCCTGATCCAGAACCACGGCTACGCCTCGATCGGTTCGCTTTCCGAGTCCCTCGGCTCCCAGCGCTTCGGCACCCAGTACCGGGCGCTGGATGAGGAACACCACAGCTTCGACGACGGCGACCGGCTCCCGGTCGACCTCGCCCTGAACGCCGAAAGCCTCGGCGTGAAGGTCATACGGATCGAACCGGGGGAGAAGGTCATCGCCGAGCTCGAGCAGGCCATCCGGGACGCCAAGGCTGCCCCCGAACGCGGCGGCCCGATCGTCATCCACGTTGAATCCGACCCGCTGCTGGATGCCCCCAGCTCCGAATCGTGGTGGGACGTTCCGGTCTCCCAGGTCTCCGGGCTCGACTCCACGAAACAAGCCTTCCAGACCTACACCGACCACAAGGCCCGCCAGCGCAAGCTGCTCGGCTGACCCCCTTCATCACCACGAACAGCCACAGACCAAGGAAGTCCAGCACTATGTCAACGACGACCGTCACCACCATCAGCCACTTCATCAACGGCGCCGAAACCGCCGGCGAGGGCACCCGCACCCAGCCCGTCTACAACCCGGCCACCGGCGCCGTCTCCGCGGAGCTGCGGCTGGCCAACCGGGCCGACCTGGACGCCACCGTCGCCGCCGCCCGCGCGGCCGCCGATTCCTGGGGCGACATCTCCCTGGCCAAGCGCACCGCCGTGCTGTTCAAGTTCCGCGAACTCGTCGCCTCCCACGTGGACGAGCTCGCCGAACTGATCACCGCCGAACACGGCAAGGTCCTCTCCGACGCGAAAGGCGAGATCGGCCGCGGCCTGGAGGTCATCGAGTTCGCCTGCGGCATCCCGCAGCTGCTCAAGGGCGACTACTCGGACCAGGTCTCCACCGGCATCGACGTCTTCTCCTTCCGCGAACCGCTCGGCGTCGTCGCCGGCATCACCCCGTTCAACTTCCCCGTCATGGTCCCGCTGTGGATGGCCCCGATGGCGATCGCTACCGGCAACGCCTTCATCCTCAAGCCCTCCGAGCGCGACCCCTCCGCCTCGATGCTGCTCGCCAAGCTGTGGAAGCAGGCCGGGCTGCCCGACGGCGTCTTCCAGGTCCTGCACGGCGACAAGGAAACGGTCGACGGCCTCCTGACCCACCCGGACGTGGACGGCATCTCCTTCGTCGGTTCCACCCCGATCGCCCGGTACGTCCACGAGACCGCCACAGCCCACGGCAAGCGCGTGCAGGCCCTGGGCGGGGCGAAGAACCACGCGATCATCCTGCCCGACGCCGATCTCGACAACGCCGCCGACCACCTCGCTGCCGCCGCGTTCGGCTCCGCCGGGGAACGCTGCATGGCCATCTCCGTCGCCGTCGGCGTCGGCGACGCCGCCGACCTGCTGGTCAAGAAGGTCGAGGAGCGCGCCCTGGCCGTCAAGGTCAACAACGGCACCGTGCCCGACGCCGAAATGGGCCCGGTCATCACGCCGGCGTCCAAGGAACGCATCGTGAAGATCGTCACCGAAGCCGAAACCGCCGGCGCCGCGATGGTGGTGGACGGCCGCGACCTCGTGGTCCCCGGCCACGAGGACGGGTTCTGGGTCGGCCCCACCGTCCTGGACCACGTCAAGACCGAAATGACCGCCTACACCGAGGAAATCTTCGGCCCCGTGCTGGTGGTGGTCCGGGTCGAGGACCTCGACGCCGGCATCGCCCTGATCAACTCCAACCCCTACGGCAACGGCACCGCCATCTTCACCTCCTCCGGCGCCGCGGCCCGGAAGTTCCAGCGCAGCGTCACGGTGGGCATGATCGGCATCAACGTGCCCCTGCCCGTCCCGGTCGCGTACCACTCCTTCGGCGGCTGGAAGGCCTCGCTGTTCGGCGACAAGCACATCTACGGCCCCGAAGGCGTCTCCTTCTACACCCGCGGCAAGGTGGTCACCTCCCGCTGGCCCGAACCGACGCACGCCTCCGGAGCCTCCTACAACTTCCCGTCCAACTAGTCCCCACCGCCACCCTCGCCTCGCAAGCTCGGCCAGGGAACCCTGGCGGCGTGGGCCCACTCACCGCCACCCTCGCCTCGCAAGCTCGGCCAGGGAACC